>JAHJQK010000142.1 GCA_018819135.1 Pseudomonadota bacterium
AATAAAATTGACATAACCCATTAATATGTTTATACTCACTTGTCGGTTAACACCGCAAATGGAATGAATACACCTATCGGGAAAATATTCTATGCTCAATATACCGCCTGAGACATTGACGCTCTTTGTTGCACTCCTGGAAAAGCGAACCGTTCCTTCCCTTCAGCGCAATTTCTATAAGAAATGGCTGCGGTATTACTTGGATTTCTGCGCCAAATACCGCCTTCCCGATTCCTCCTCGAAAAGCCTGCCGCAGTTTCTTGCCAAGCTGCGGGAAAAGAAACAGACTGACGAGCAGATCAAGCAAGCGGCTCATGCCGTATCAGTTTATCTCGATCTGAAGCGACCATCCAAAATGGCACCGGCCTCAGCGCCGGCAATATCAGCCCCATATGCAGCGGAGCAGGCGACACCTCGGTCTCGGCCGCTATCAATGGCTTCCGGTATGCCGTCTCCAGCTTTGGCAGGCTCCGATCCGGCGTCATCTGACGTGCAGACCGCATGGAAGGAAATGCCGACCATTACGCCAGCCGCCCCGGCCAGGGCCGAGGCAATCCCGAAGGTGACGAGAACGATCCGGTCCACGTTCACCCCCAGAAAACTCGCCGTCAGATGGCTTTCGGCCACGGCCCTCATGGCCCGGCCCATTTTGGTCTTGGTGATGAGGAAGTAAAGGACAACCATCAGGGAGAGGGAGATCCCCAGGATCAGGATTTTGGCGGCACTGATCACATAGGGGCCAACCTCCAAATTCACGGTGGTGATGGCCTCCGGGAATCTTGTCCCGTAACCGCCGAAAAGTTTGACCGCCAGGTTCTGGATAATAATGGTGACCCCGATGGTGCTCAGAAGCGGGGCCAGGTGGAAATCCTTACGGAGGGGCCGGATGGCCAGGAATTCAACGATGAGTCCCAGTACACCCGTGGCCACCATCGTCAGGGGGAGGGTGATGTAGAGAGGAAGGCCGGTCCACAGGATGATGAAAATGCCCATAAAAGAGCCGGCCATCAGGACTTCCCCATGGGCGAAATGCAGCACCCTCAGCACCCCAAAAATCAGAGTGTAGCCGATGGCCACCAACGAATAGGTGGCCCCAAGCATGAGCCCGTTGATCAGTTGTTGAAGGATCATTTCCCCCTCATCTTGGCGGCAGCCGCCATCACCGAGTCGATGACCTGCTTGTACCCGGTACAGCGGCACAGGACCCCGGACATGGCCAACCGGACCTCTTCTTCGGTGGGGTTCGGATTCTCTTTGAGGAAATGATAGGCAGTCATAAGCTGCCCGGGGGTACAAAAACCACACTGCAGCCCATGATGTTCTTGAAAAGCCTCCTGCAGCGGGTGCAGTTTCCCACCCTGGGCCACCCCCTCCACGGTCATGATCTCCGCCCCGTCGGCCTGGATGGCAAACATGAGGCAAGAGCGGACCGGCTCCCCGTTGAGGAGAACCGTGCAAGAGCCGCAAATCCCGTGCTCACACCCGACGTGCGTCCCCGTTAGCTCCAGGTCTTCTCGCAGAAAATCGACTAGATGTTTTCTGGGTTCGACTTCCCCCTGAACTTCCCGCCCATTGACCTTCACTCGAATGCGACGCCTGTCGGCCATATTATTTACCCCCTTTGATCTTGTTCCAGGCCTCCTGGAGTGATCTTTGCGTGAAAACCTTCGCCAGATTCCGGCGATACTCGGCAGAGGCGTGATAATCGGATTCGGGCTCCGTAGCCTGGGCCGCCAGGACTCCCGCCTCCATGATTAAGGCTGCGGTGATCACCTGGCCGGAAAGAAGTTTCTCCGCTTCCCTGGCGCGAAGGGGGGAGGGAGCGACTCCTCCCAGGGCAAGGCTCGCTTTCTGGCAACGCCCCTGACTGCCCATAAAAAGGAGAGCCGCCACCGAAACAATGCCGAAATCACCATGGCGGCGACTGAATTCCATAAAAGACCAGCCCGTATTCGGAGGAAGGGTGGGAATCCTCACTTCTACGAGGATCTCTGAAGGTTCCAGGGCCGAAGTGAGGTAGGTTACGAAGAACTCCTCCGCCCTCAAGAGTCTTTCTCCCGACGGCCCCACCACCTTCATTGTGCCTTCCAGTGCAGAGATGACAACGGGGATCTCTGCCGTGGGATCGGCATGAACCAGGCTTCCCCCCATGGTCCCCCGGGTGCGGATGGGAAGATGACCGATGTAGGAGATAGCCTCGGCCAGAATGGGACACTTTTTCTGAATCAACGGGGAGACTTCCAGGGACCTCTCTCGCGTCAGACCCCCGATGACCAGTTCATCCTTTTCTTCTCGAATATAATCGAGTTCCTTCACCTGATTGATGTCCACCAATACCTTTGGCCGGGCCACGCGGAAGTTCAACATGGGAATGAGGCTCTGGCCTCCGGCAAGAACTTTGGCCTCTTCCCCGTAACGCTCCAAGAGTCCAATGGCTTCCGGCACAGTAGCAGGAGTAAAATATTCAAAGGCGCATGGTTTCATTTTTCTCTCCTATCTCACCCTGCGGGTTTCAGGATTTTTTCCATATTCTTGAAAAACTGCTCCAACAGCATCTTGGCCACCCCGCCAATCATCCTTTGCCCAACCCCGGCGAGCAATCCCCCCACCTGGACATCCCCTTGGTAGGAAATGAGGGTCTTCTGGTCCTGGGGGGTTAATTGGATGAGCGCCTCTCCCTTTACAAAACCAGGAAGTCCCTTCCCCTCGCCAATCAAGCGGGTGCGATGGGGTGGCTCGGCATCGGCAATTTCCATTTTCCCTTTATAGGACCCTTTTACCGCGGCTATGCCGATCTTTAAGTAGACATCAAATTTACCCGGCTCCCGCTCCTCCAGTTTCTCACATCCCGGCAGGGCCTCCTGCAGGTGCTGGGGAGTATTGAAGACCTCCCAGACCCTTGCCTGGGGGGCCGGAAAGGTATAGGTTCCTTCGATCTTCATCTATCACTCTCCTTCGTGATCCATAAGCGATGTCTTAAGCCCACCGCGCTAATCTTTAATAGAATCAATCCACTTTTTGCTATTTTTTCTTTTTGGCCTTCTGAATCAGGTGCCATATTTTGTTCGGGCTGAGGGGCAACTCGTCTATCTCCACCCCACAAGGAGCCAGAGCATCCGCAACGGCGTTTCCGATGGCCACCGGTACGGACATGCTGGAAGCTTCTCCTGTTCCCTTGGAGCCCAGGGCCGTTAACGGCGAGGGAGTTTCGATGTGACCGATCGCGACCTTGGGTACCTCCATGGCCGTGGGTACGAGGTAATCCTGGAAGGAGGCGGTCAGGCATTGACCATTTTCATCGTACGCAAACTCTTCATAGAGGCTACCTCCCAAGGCATGGGTAAGGCTCCCCATGACTTGCCCTTCCACGATCATAGGATTGAGGATTGTCCCGGCATCGTGCACGCTGGCCCATTTCAAGAACTTCACCTGGCCTGTCTCCGGATCTACCTCCACCACGATGGCCTCGGCCACAAAACCGTAGGTATTGGAGGAATTCACCCGGTCCAGGTCATCCGGGGGCTTGGAGGTGGGCATGCAATAAAGACTGGTTCCGAAAAGACCCGCGTCCATTCCTTCCGGCAGGGCGGACTGGTCCCAGTGGGCTACCCCGGCCACGTGCCGCAGGCGGATGGATTTTTCCGGAGAGCCCTTGACGAAGACTTTCCCTTCCTCCATCACCATGTCTTCTATATTGGCTTCCAATATATGGCCGGCAATCTTTAACATCTTTTCCTTAACCTGTCTGGCTGCCCGAACGACCGCCGTCGTTCCTTGCGAAGCGAAACGGCTGGAAAAGCTGCCGGTCGTGATGGAGTACAGCCGATCATGGGTATCCACTACATTACTGACCGTCACATCCTTGGGGTCGATTCCAAACTCGTCGGCCACGATCTGGGAGATTACCGTCTCGTGCCCCTGCCCTTGCGGGTTGGTACAAACCATCACATGAACCCCTCCCAGGGGGTCCACTTTCACCACGGCCGATTCTCCGGATCCCGACTTGGGACGCTCTTGCTTCCGTTCCTCTACGGTCTTCCCTATGGCGACGTAGGCAATATTGGTGACCGAAGGGTCCACCACAGAGGTAAGACCGATGCCGACCAGCCTTCCTTCGGCCCTGGCCTTTTTTTGTTCTGCCCTCATCTTTTTATAATCGATCAGATCAAGGGCCATCTGGAAGGCCTTGGGGTAGTTGCCCGCATCGTAAATCCCTCCGGTGGCCGTGGTGTATGGGAATTGATCCGCCTGGATAAAATTCTTAAAGCGCACCTCCGCCGGGTCCATCCCCAACTTGGCCGCGACCATGTCCACCAGACGTTCCAGGCTGAAATAAAGCTCCTGACAGCCATATCCACGGTTCGGGGCCGTAAGGCACTTGTTGGTGCCCACCACCAATACTTCTCGCTCTAAGTTCCTGATTTGGTAAGCCCCGGTATGATTCCCGGTACTCCGATAGGCGCAGCCGGGCTCCGGAGGCCGGATGTAACCTCCGGTATTATCGATCGCCTTGTCCTTTAAACCCAGAATCGTCCCGTCCTTCTTGACGGCAGCTTCCATGTAAGTGACCCGATCCGTTCCGGTGGCACTGGCTAACAGATGCTCCCTCCGGTCCTCGATCCATTTCACCGTTCCCCCAATCTTTTTAGCCGCTAAGGTAATTAAAGCGACGTATGGATACATTCCGGTCTTGGTCCCAAAACCGCCTCCGATGTCTGCGGGAACGATCCAGCGCATTTTGTTTTCCGGGATTCCCAGAGCAATGGCCACCAAGGAGTGATTGACAAACGGCCCCTGGTAATTGTTGTAGACCACATATTCTTCAGAAAAAGGATTGTAGGAAGCAATCACCCCGTAGGTTTCAATGGGAGTAGAGCCGTATTTGGGGAATTTAAACTTCCCCTTTACCACTAATTCTGCTTCCTTGTAGGCCTTCTCCATGTCTCCGTACTTAAAGAATCGATGGTTATAGATGTTGCTGCCGATGTTTTCATGCAGGATCGGGGCTCCGGGCTTGATGGCCTCCTCGATGTCTACGACCGCCGGCAAAGGATCGTATTCCACCTCGATCAAGTCAAGGGCATCTTCAGCTAAGTAGCGGTTATCGGCCACCGCTACGGCCACGGGTTCTCCCACAAAGCGAACCTTATCCACCGCACAACAGTAATACTTGGGCGGTACCGAAACGCCTACGGGGAAAGGCTGAGACATCTTGGCCACTTCTGCACCGGTTAATATCCCTATAACTCCGGGAGATTCAAGGGCTTGCGAAATGTCGATTCCCTTGATCCAAGCATGGGCATAAGGGCTGCGCAGTATGGCTGCATGCTTCATATTGGGTAGCCGAATATCATCCATAAAATTACCCCGCCCTGCCAAAAGCCTCAGGTCTTCCTTCCTTTTCATGCTCTTGCCGACCCATTTTCTTGGAACCTCAGGCATATGTTCTCCTCTTAAGCAAGATTTATCTTTCTATAAAAAATACTTACGAAACCGTCCCGAACGGATTTTCATTCTCCGTTCTCAATCACAGCCGAAATTTCGTGTCAAGAGTTATTCCGGCGCACGAAAGATATTTTTTATTGATCAGTTAGGTCAATCTTGGAACCAGGATAAGGTATGAATGGAATAATTGAAAGTAAGCTTCTTCTTAAGGACTGGATCGTAAAGCTCCCCTTCAAACCGATCCGCAAAGACGATCCCTCCTGTCTTCAGGGGAGGGGTTCCCGAATAAATCGTGATTCCTTCAAGGGATCCCTGCACTTTCTGCTGGACCAAGCGTATTAACTCTCGCGGGGGAAGAATGGTGGCCAGGCTTGATTCTTGGTAGAGCACTTTCCTGTCCTCTCGGGTGGCCCAGCTGCGAATCTCGATGTTGTCCCAATGCTCTTTGATTTCATCGTAATTCCACAAGCTCCGGGAGATAATGGTGGGGCAGACCTGCTTAGATTTCAAAATATCGAGCCTCTCTAACTCCCGGTCGGTATGATCGCTCCCCAATCCTACCCATAGGCCTTGGGGATTAACCAGGAGTACATATTCAATCTCTCCAGAAGTTTCTTGGCCCTGCACATATATATCCCCATCAAAGGCAATCCCCTGAGGAGGCTTGGGGTAGAAGGTGGGCACTGAAGGTGGGGGTTTGACCCCTTCTTTTTGCAACTCTTCGATATGCCTTCTGACCGCTGCCTGATCGCGGCCTGTGTATCCACACAAAATGGCTCCTTTAATTTCCAAGGAGATCTCCCTCTTGCCCTCTTTACCTTCCAAAGTAAAAGATTGATTCATGGCTCCCAAAATCCTTCTTGTTTTTTATTTTTTTCCTCAGAAACCAACACTTTCCCTGATACTAATTTTTTTGGAGCTTCTCCTTTTCCCCTCGGCGCAGCTCTCTTCTCAAGATCTTCCCAGAGGAGGTTTTGGGAAGCTCCCTTACAAACTCGATCTCCCGCGGGTATTTGTAGGGCGCAATGGTCGCCTTCACATGTTCTTGAAGCTCCTTGGCCAGCTCCGGGGTGGGCTGATACCCTTCGTGCAGGACGACCCAGGCCTTCACCTTTTCTCCCATCTCCGGGTCAAAGACCCCGGCCACACCGGACTCCAGCACGGCTTTATGTTCCTGCAAGGCCGTTTCCACATCCGCCGGGGATATGCGGTAGCCGTGTGAAGTCATGATGTCGTCAGACCTGGAGCCGTACCAGAAATAACCCTCTTCATCCATGGTCGCCAGATCTTTGGTATCGTACCAATTGTTCGGAAAACATACTTCCTTCGTCCGTTCCGGATCTTTGAAATATTCTTTGAAAAGGCCTGGATGATCCCTCCGTAAAGCCAGATGCCCCATCTCGCCTGGAGGGAGTATTTCTCCCTTTTCGTTCACGATGGCCACCTCAATTCCCGGGAGGGGTTTGCCCATCGACCCAATCCTGACTTTCAGATTCGTCTGGGTGGTGCAGAATTCGTGGGCCTCTGTCTGTCCCATGCTATCCAAAATCTTCACCTGGAAGCGACGCATCCATTCCCGCCATGTTTCAGCCAGCAGCGGCTCTCCGGAGCTGAGGCAATATTTTAAGGAACGGGTATCGTATCGCTTTTCGGCGTCCTTTACGGCCAGCATCATGCGGTAAATGGTCGGGGTCCCGGCAAATATCGTAATCTTATATTTTTGGATGAATTCGTAAGCCCTCTCGGAATTAAAGCGCTCATCGGCATAAATGGCCGTGGAGACGCCCCATCGAAAAGCAAAGAGGAAGTTGTGTCCGAGAGCATACATCCAGGTCAGGGCGGTAGGGCCGCCGCAGATATCCCCTCTCTCCAATCCCATAAGGCAATCATGTATTCGGGTTGATTCGGGGTGCGGATTACATATCGATCCCCCTTGGCAATGCCCAACTTGTGCATGGCATTGGCCGCACGATCCGAAAGGTTTTTCAGCTCTCCATAGGTGATCTTCAGGTCCAGGTAATAAATGGCTACATCTTGGGCCCTCCCGTGTTCCGCCCAGTAGTCAACAATAAGCCGGGCCATGTTCAATTTTTCAGGAATGTCCAGTTTGAAAAAGCCCTGGCTATCCATGCGATGATACGTCTCATCCATTTTCATGGCCTTTTTTTACCCTCCTCCTTTTTTGCTTCGTAAAATATTAGACCCCCTCTGAATTGTCAAGCCAGAAAGGAGGCTGGCCGCTTCCCTCCTTTCTCCTTATCCCTTGATCAGTCTCGGGAGCATCATGTGGTTGTGGGGGCAGATCGATCTGGGGTTTTGATAAGCGGAGCCGGCAAAGGCTACCATATACTTCCGCATATCGGCAAAGGAGACGATTTCATCGACAAATCCTGTTTGGGCACAGTAAAGGGGCCTCGATTTATCATAATATTCCTGAGCCAGGATATTCATCTTTTCAATGATGGGCCTTAAGGGGCGACCCGCGTCCTTCTCCTTCACCAATCTTCTGGCAAAAGAGGCCACGGCGGCTGTTTCCCCGTGCATTACATAAATTTCTGTCGTAGGGGTTCCTAAAGTAAAAACGTTATTATTATTCGCCTGGGGCCCGCCCATAATGTAATGAGCAGCGGCCGTTCCTTTTCTTAGAACCACGCACATCATCGGCATATTCGTCTGCTCAATGGAATAAATCAAGGACTGCCCCAACCCCAGGAGTTCAGCTTTCTCGGCTATGTCTCCTACATCGATGCCGGACGTATCCTGAAACCAAATGATGGGCAGCCGGTCTCTGCCGCACTGCGTGACGAACTCATTCAACTTGATCAGCCCCTGCCGATAAAACTTTCCGCCGACGCCGGGGTAATGAGCATATTCAGGGTATCCCTTGGGCATGAATCCCTGCCGGTTCCCAATAATCCCGACCGCAAAGCCATCAATTTTTGCCAGGCCGGTGTAGACCTCCGGGCCATAATCAGGTCGGAACTCCATGTGTTCACTGTTATCCGTCAGCCGGGCAAGAACCTCTTCAAAATTGTAAGCCAGCTTTTGATTGAAGGGAACCAGCCGGTCGATCTCTGCGGTTGAAAACTTAGGTTCTTTGGGCTCGGCCACCCTGAAAAACTTGGGATGATAGGCAGGGAGATATTCCATGTATTCTTTCAGAGCATCTAAAACCCCTTCTTCGGTTTCAAAGACCGCCCGGAAGAAACCAGTGGAGTCGTAATGAATCTCCGCCCGTCCAGGAGGAACGCTCTTAAACTTTCTTGTGGCGTCAATAACCATCTCGGCCCCTTCTTCGTCAAAAAACCCTTTGGGACTCATCCCGCTTACTATGCCTCCTCCCCCGACGGCGATATTGCAATTTTTATGGGCCAAAAGGATGGTGGGGCTGATCCCCTGGTATCCCCCTCCTGCCGGGTTGGTCCCATAAATTCCGGCAAGAACTGGAATCCCCAATTTCTCAAGTTCAGCATGCCGGAAGAAGGTGGTCCCGCTTCCCCTCCGGTTGGCGTATACCTTCTCCTGTTCGGGGAGCTTCACCCCGCTGCAATTCACTAACCAAACCAGAGGTAGATAGAGGTTCTTGGCCATGTCGGTAACCCGCAAAATATTTTCTGCCTGACCGGCAATCCAGGCCCCCGCCATTACTTTATTGTCAAAACCGATGATCACTGCCCATTTTCCGTTGATCTTACCCAGGCCATCGACCACGCCGGTTGTCCCTGATTCCTCATCCATGGGGTCAAAGAGGGTGTGCAAGGGGCACCAGGTTCCCGGGTCCAACAAATATTCCAGCCTCTGGTAGACGGTCATTTCCCCCCTTTTATTAATTTCTTCTGTGGAAATCCCCGCCTTTTTCACTTTCTCCACAGCCTCAGTAATCTTTTTTTCAACCTCTCTGATCTGTTTGACACTTTCTTCTGTACTCTTAATTTGTTTTTCGGTTAAGGGTTTACCGAAATCAACCATTTTCTCAAAATATGCTTTCATCTATCGTTCCTCCTGCTTTCAAGATTTCATGTTTAAACCATATCTAAAAATAAATATTTTAACAAGAAATTTTTCTCTATGCTTACCTTCCAAAAAGCTTGACTTGATTTTTTATATCTAATTATAATACCCTGATTTAATTGGCATGCAGATTTTTTCCGCTACCTGCAGAAATAAAAAACCCTTTCCATCCCTTTCCCCCTAAGCAGGCGGGGGCGAGAGTGGGGGAAAAAAGAATGGAGGCTTATAATGTTAAAGGAGCATCTGGAATTCTTTACCTTAGACCTTTCGTCCGGTTGGGAGACTCCCCCGGGTTATCCTCAAGGAATCCAGCAAAAAATTATCACTGGTTACCTGGATGAGAAAGAGAAAAAGGGGTCGCGCACCCGCTTGCTTCGGTTTAAACCGGGGGCCTTTACAACCGAACCATTTGAACATGACTATTGGGAAGAAGTCTTCCAGGTCTCGGGAGATTTAACTGTTGGGGGAAAAACTTTCGGTCCTATGACTTATGCCTGCCGCCCCCCCATGCTCCCCATGGACCCTTCAGCAGCAAAGCAGGCTGTCTGCTTCTGGAAATCCATTATTTCCATCCTGATAGCTGAGGGGCAGAAGCCGGAGCCCTAAGCGGGGCCCAAAAATAATTTCAGCATATTTTTCAAAGGAAAGCGAAAGAGCCTTCTTGCTCTACGGAGCTGATTCAAGGGAGACCAAGAAATGGGAGAAGATTTTAGAAGTTTTTTAAAAGATATGGAAGAGACCAAAGAAGGAGGGTTCATTCGCATCAACAAAGAAGTCGACACCCAGTACGAAGTTTCTGCCATTGTCACTAAACTGGAACAGGCCAGGCAGGTTCCGCTCCTCTGGTTTGAAAAGGTGAAAGGCCACACCCTGCCCGTCGTCGTCAACTGTTATGCGGATCGGGGTCGAGTGGCCAGGGCCCTTAGAGTTTCCAAGCGTGCATTAAACCAAAGGGTCGACCAGGCCTATCAGTATCCCATCCCTCCGGTCGAAGTTTCCAGGGCCCCTGTACAAGAGGTCGTTATTCAGGGCACGGAAGTCGACCTGCAAAAACTTCCGGCCATGATGTACCATAACACCGATGGGGGGTTTTACATTACCGCGGGAATTGTTCTGGCCAAAGATCCTGATACGGGAGATTGCAACCTCAGCTACAACCGCCTGATGGTCAAGGGGAAGAACCGCCTGGGAATCTTCATGACCGTGGGAAAACACCTCAATGCCATTTATGGCAAAATGGAGGAGCGGGGAGAGCCCCTGGAAGTTGCCGTATCCATCGGCAACCATCCAGCCTCGGCGATCGGCGCTTTGGCCATAGGGCCTTATCATGAAAACGAAATAGGGATTATCGGCGGTCTCAAGGGAAGCCCTCTGGAAATAGTCCGGTGTAAAACTGTGGACTTATTAGTTCCTGCCGGAGCTGAAATCATCCTCGAAGGTGAAATCGCACCCTATGTGCGGGAAGAAGAAGGTCCCTTCGGCGAGTTTACCGGCTATGCTATCCGTTCGGCCAAGAATCCAGTAATGCGGGTGAAGGCCATCACCCATCGCCATAACCCCATCTATCAGGATATTTGCGGCGGGCAACACCGGGAACATCTCACCATGGCGACCATTCCCATGGAGGCCAACTATTTTCGGGTGATCAAAGGAGCCGTTCCGGAAGTAGAAGCGGTGCGCATGGCCGCCCCTTTTACCTTGATCATTTCCATGAGAAAAAAATATGAAGGACAGGCCCGCTCGGCTTTGCTGGCCGCCTTCAGCGCCGACCTTTATCTCAAGCATGCCATTGTGGTCGATCACGACATCGATATTGCGGACCTGCAGCGCGTTTTCTGGGCTTTGGCTACGAGAGTCCAGGCTTCGCGGGACCTTTTCATCATCCCCCGCGCTCGTGGTTCCTCCCTCGATCCCTCCGCTGAACCTTTGGGGGTGATGGATAAGATGGGAATCGACGCCACCGCTAAACCATCCCTGGAGCGGTTTTCTCCCCTCAACACAGTTCCGCAGGAAGTCATGGACCGGATCAAGCTGGAGGACTACATCAAAAATTTTCCGTTACCCTCCCAAGGAACCAGAGATTAAATAGGAAATCCCCCCCTCACTCCCGTAGAAGCGACCGGCTGGTCGCCCTTACGGAGAAGAGGTGAGATGGCTACGAGGTGAAGGGAGGAGAGGAAAAACTACGGACGTCTGGCCCGCAGCTCCGCCGCTCGCAGCACCGATGCAATGATCTGTTCATAACCGGTGCAGCGGCATAAATTCCCCTCGAATTGATCTTTGATTTCTTCCACTGTCGGCCGTGGATTTTTATCTAATAAGGCTTTGGCCGTGAGGATCATGCCGGGGGTGCAAAAACCACACTGGAAGCCATATTTCTCCATGAAGGCCTCTTGGATCTCGCTTAGCTGGCCTGGTTGCGCCAGACCTTCAACCGTGGTAACTTTATCCCCTTCGCGCATCTGCACCGCCAAGAGCAGGCAGGACCGCACTGGTTTTCCGTTCAGCAGGATCGTACAAGCTCCGCAGTCCCCCTCATCGCACCCTTTTTTCACGCTGGTTACATTTATTTTTTCCCGCAGAAAATCCAACAAGGTCTCATTCGCTTCCGTCTCTTCGGCTATATTCCTGCCGTTCAATTTAAATTGGACTTGCATTTTATCCCCTTCCACCGACTTGTTCGAGAATTCTCCTGGTCAATACATAAGACATATCTTTTCGGTATTCCGCCGAGGCGCGCACATCGGTTATGGGCTTCACTTCCTCCCGGACGCGCTCTGCGGCCTGGACGATCTTCTGTTCGTTGACCTCGCTCCCTTTTAAGGCCTCCTCGACCTTGCGGCCGCGCATCGGGATGGGGGCTACTGCCCCTAAAGCCACCCGCACCTCCTCGAATTTCCCCTTCCGGGTCCGGACAAAGGCAGCGGCCGAGACCACCGCCAGGGTGAAGGCCTTTCGCCGGCCCAGCTTCATAAAAGCCGAGTTGCCTTCCTGGACTGGAATGATCACTTCCGTCAGGATCTCATCCGGTCGCTTAACCGTTTTCTCCGGTCCCAGGAAAAATTCGGAAAGAGGAACGATACGCTCTCCCCGGATGCTCTCCATCTTCACGAGCGCATCCAGGACCAGAAGCGGGGGAGCGGTATCCGCAGCCGGAGAGGCGGTGCATAGATTCCCCACGATGGTGGCTCGGTTCCGAATGGGAGGTGAAGCCATCAGGCCGATGGCCTGAGCCAGGGCCGGTGCTTTTTCTTTGACCAAAGGCGATTCCTTGATCTCAGCCAAGCGCGTGAGCCCTCGAATATGCAGGCGATCCCCCCGGATCTCGATCCCCGTTAGTCCCGGGATGCGGTTTAAATCGATGATCATCTCTGCGGCAATGGCCCTCTTTTTCATTTTGGGAATCAAGTCGGTCCCCCCGGCCAACAGCCTTGCTTTGTTCTGGTATTCTTTTAATAGATGGAAGGCCTCCTTCAGCGAAGAAGGAGCCATATATTCCACCTTCGGCAATGGTCTAACTTCTGCTTCCATGATTCTTTTTCTCCCTTATGGCAAAATAGATTTTTTCCGTATCCAGCGGCATATCATAAAAACGGATGCCCACCGCCTGATAAAGCGCGTTGGCAATCGCCAAGGGGGTGGCAATGAAGGCAATCTCCCCCACCCCCTTGGCTCCGAAACCCGAATACTTGTATTCGTCTTCCACCACCACCAGTTCTGCCATCTCCGGCATATCTTTGATCGTCGGGATCAAATAATCCGTATACGAGGGGTTGAGCATCCTTCCGTCTTTGCGCACCACTTTCTCCGTCAAGGCATAGCCCAACCCTAACATGCCGCACCCATACACCTGACCTTTGACTACGGCCGGCTGGATGATCTTGCCAGCCGCCACACCCGGAATCAGCCGGAGAACATCCACCTGCCCGGTCTCCAGGTCCACTTCCACTTCGGCAATGGTACACCCGAAGGTGTAAGCGGCATAAGGATCTCCCTGCCCCGTCTCCGGGTCCGGGTATCCTCTCCTGGCTTTGATGAATCCATACTCGGCCGGAGGAATCCCCCTCATATACATTTCATAAGCCAAGTCTTGGAAGGCGATCCTCTGCGCCGGGCTTTTGAGATTGTAACTCTCGCCCTGGCCAAAGGCTACATCGTCCTCGCTGCATTCCCAGAGTTCGGCGGCGAGCTTGTTCATCCTCTTGCGGACCTTCAGGGCGGCATCCACCGCCGCTGTCCCTCCGATGATCGTCCCTCGCTGGGCATGGGTCTCTCCGCTGTCCGGCATGGTTCCGGTATTATTGACACCGACCTTGACCCGTTCAAAGGGAACGCCCAGTACTTCGGCAACCATCATGGCATGGGAAGTGGTCGTTCCCTGACCAATCTCGACAATTCCCGTCGCATAGCTCACGCTTCCATCGGGGTTCACGATGACCGAGGCCCCGGCCCAATCGTGTTTGAATCCCGTTGTACCGCAGCCATGCCAGCTGCACCCCACGCCGATTCCACGCCGTTTCGTTCCTTTCTGCCCGCTGGCATACTGTACCCGCTTGCCGCTCCATTCTGCTTTTGCGGCGACCTTTTGGATCAGCTCCTTGATCCCCACGGCGTGATCGAGGACCTGGTTGGTCCCGGTTCGTGAGCCGGGGATGAGAGCGTTCTTTACGCGGAATTCCACCGGATCCATATGCAGTGCTTCCGCCATAGCGTCCATCTGGGACTCGGCGGCAAAGAGCATCTGAGGGTTGCCGAAGCCGTTAAAAGCCGCGTTGGGCAGGTTATTGGTGTAAACGGCCTGGCCTTCCACTTTGACGTTTTCCACTTCATAAACCCCGGTGGCATGGTAGGCGGCCCTTTTGGTAAAGCCTACGGACCATGTGGCATATCCCCCGGCATCTACGATGTAATCCACCTGGATGGCCCTAACTTTGCCATCCTTGGTAGCACCCGTCTTGTAGCGGATCTCAAAGGGACCTCGTTTGAAACGGTAGGCGAAAGATTCGTACCGGGGAAAGACGATCATGGCCGGCCGGCCGATCTTGACCGCAGCCAAAGCCGCCAGGCTGCAAATGAGCGGACCGTAGGTGTCTTTCCCTCCAAACCCCCCGCCGATATAAGGCGTCATGATCATGACGTCCGAATCCTTCCATCCCAAGACGCGCGCCACGGTATGGCGGGTCCGGAAGGGATTCTGCGTGGTTCCGATCACGGTGACGCTCCTCGCCCCGGTGGGAATGGCCACCGCGGCTTCGGGCTCTAAATAGGCATGATCCTGCGAGCCTGTCCGATAGGTCCTCTCCACAATCACATCGCACTGACGAAAGGCTTCTTCTACGTTTCCTTTAAGGATCTTCACCTCGGTAGCGAGTTGGCTGTGTTCATGAATTCTGATATCGCTGGGCAAAGCCTCGCGGGGATCAAAGATGGCCGGCAGTTCTTCGTACTCCACCTGCAACTGGTCGGCCCCTTCCCAGGCGGTTCGGTCATTCCGAGCTATAACCAAAGCGACAATATCCCCGATATATCTGGCTTTGGTGGTAAGGATGGGCTGGTCGTCCACCAGGTAGCCGATTTGATTCTCCCCCGGCACATCCTCCGCGGTGAGCACCGCCTCCACCCCCGGGATCTTCAGGGTGTTGGCCCTATCGACCCTTTGCACGAGAGCGTGGGCATACGGACTGCGGACGGCTTTCACGTGCCAAGCTTTCTCCATCATATAATCGGCGGCATATTTAGCCATTCCGGTTACCTTTTCGACGGCGTCCACCCTCTGCATGTCTTTTCCTACTACGTTGTAACTCTGGCCATGCAGTAGCTTTTTAACTTCCTCTAAATACTCCAACTCCATACCAACCCCCTTGATCGGCAACCTCACGTTGCATAATAATGGCTGAATAAAAAGATCTGTCCGATCTTCTTCCTTAGACCTCTATTTCTTTTTCTTTCTTCGTCTCCTTAGGGGAATTTTCTTTCCTTCCCCTTTCCTCCGCTGGGCTGAAATGTGAAAAACCTCGCAGAATAAAATAACATTCAACATCCTGTTAATCTGCGTTCATCTGCGTCCAAAAAATCACTGTTCACTGCATCGTCCGCCCGCCATCCACGCTATAAATCTGGCCCGTGATGTAACTGGCCCGATCCGCCGCGAGAAAGGCCACGGCTTCCCCAATCTCCTCGGGTTCGGCGTACCGACCCGCGGGGATGGTAGAACGCATATAAGCCCTAAATTCCTCAGAAAGACGCGCTTGCATAGGGGTGTTCACCGCCCCAGGCGCAACGCTGTTGACGGTTATGCCCGTCTTGGCCAGTTCTCGGGCCAGGGCTTTAGTGAAAGCGATGATGGCCCCGGTCATGGCGACAATCAAATTTCTCATGGTTTGTAGAATTTTGCTTACTGTATATTCTTTCTCAAGCGGTGGTTTCCAAAGCCACAGCGCCGGGAACCGGGCAGACACAGGTGCAGATGCCGCACCCCCGGCACTCTTGGCCAATGGTCACATGCCCTTCCCGGACTTTGATGACGTTGTAAAAACAGGAGCGAATGCAGCGCTGGCAATCGGTGCAGACCTCCTGGTTGATCACGGCGTGTTCCTTGGGGAGCAATTCCATTTCTCCGTAGCTCATGGCGGCCTTAGCGGCCACGCCGATGATCTCCTTAGCCGTTTTATACCCTTTGCGGTTTAAGAAATCATCCAGCCCTTTGATCACTTCGGTAAGGTAACTGTATCCTTTGAGCATGATCACCGAACAGAGTTGAACAATCGTCGCCCCGGACATCATGAATTCCACTACGTCTTTCCAATCATAGGCTCCGTTGGTCCCGGTGATGGGAATATCCACCCCGGTGTAAACTTTGGAGACCCAGCGTAAAGTCAAAGGTTTTACCCACGGCCCGCCCACTCCGGCCCAGCCATGGAGGTAAGGTTTGCCCGTCTCGATATCCAGGCAGAAGCCCACAAAACGGTTGATGATGGTCACGGCTGATGCCCCTGCCGATTTTACGGCTCGCACCATTTCCACCACGTCGGCCACTTGAGGGGTGAGTTTGATGATCACCGGAACCTTTACGGCCCGCACCACCGCCCGGGTAATTTCCGCCGCCGCATTCTTATCCTGGCCTACCAGCATGCCCGTTTGGGCCCCTTTCATTTCTGAAGGATGAGGGCATCCAAAATTCAGTTCGATGAGTTTGATCCCCGTGTCTTCCACCATCTTGGAAAGGGTAGCCCAGCTCTCCGGAACCGTCCCGCCCACACTGCCGATGAGGACACAGTCGTTGGCCAGCGCGGCGGCCTGAGCCTCTTTGAGCTCTCTCATCCACTCTCCCGGTTCTTCCTCAGCCAATCCGCTTCGTCCATAGAAAGTGAAAAGTCTGGGCACCTTCCCCCGGCACACATTGTGCTGCTCATCCAGGTAACGCCATTTGGATATTTTGGTCAACCGGCGCATGGCTTCGGAGTCCGTAACCGTTTTAGCCACCAGGCCTCCGGCCCCGGTCTCAATCACCCGTTTCATATTCTCAGCGGAGAGGGTCGGCTCAGCGGAAGCAGCCAAAACCGGATTCTTGAATCTCACGCCGCAAAATTCGGTTCTCAAATCTGCCATAACAACCTCTCCTTTATTAAGTACAGTAGAGGGCAAAGAGAAGGAAGCAAACTTCTATTCGGGGTTCGAAGTAATTCTTTCATTTTTTTATGCTTCGAACTCCGAACTCTGAACCCCGAACTCTTAATGAAGCTCTTCGCTCTCTGCTCTATGCTTTTAAATAGGCTCCTTCATGGGTCGAAGATACCGTCTTGGTATAGAGCGCCATGAATCCCTTTTCTTCATCTATTTTCCTTCTTCCTCAGCCCCTCAAGAATCTTCTCTGGAGTTATGGGGAGATCTTTGACCCTAACTCCTACGGCGGCATAGATCGCGTTGGCGATGGCCGCCGCCGTTGGGGCGAGGGCCGGTTCTCCCAATCCTTTAGCCCCATAAGGGCCTTGAGCATGAAGTTCTTCCACGATGATGGGAATCATCTCCGGGGCATCCAGGGCTGAAGGGAGTTTATATTCGGCAAAGCTGGGGTTCTTCACTCTCCCCTTTTCTAATTCCATCTCTTCAAAAAGGGCCGTCCCCACCCCCATGACCAGGGCGCCCTGGATCTGTCCCTCAATCGCTACGGGATGGATCGATTTTCCCACGTCATGGGCTGAGGAAATCCGCAAAACCTTTACCCGACCTGAGCGCGGATCCACCTCAACTTCCGCCGCCTGGGTGGCATACATCCAGAAGGCACTGGGGTTCTTCCCCTGGCCTGTCTCCCGGTCCAGGGGAGTCGCATCCTCCACCGTGAAAGACCCGCGGCCCAGAACTGGCCTGCCCCTTCCTCGACCCTTGGCCCCCACATAGAAGGCCTCTCCCAGGGGGAGTTCGGTAATGGGAATGGCTTTCTCGGGTACGCCGCGAACCATGACCTTGCCCGCCTCGATCACCAGATCTTGGGGATTCGCTTCCAGGATCTCGGCGGCGACCTCTCCGGCCTGGCGGAAGGTTTCCCGATTTAAAATTTTTCCTTGCAGAAAGGATTCGGTCTTTTTACATCGGAGTGGAACGGGGGCCACTGAACTCAGAGCCACCGCTGCGCCCAAACACGTTTTCTGAACCGGGTCAGCAAGAAGCCAAACGCTTACTCCCACCAAAGTTTCATCCACCGTCGTCCGCTTGGGCACCCAGACATAGGCCCCGCTTCCTTCAGGAATGGGGGAGATCGCAATCTCCACGATTAGTTCCTCTCCTTCCAGATGGGTGCAAAAAGGACCCACGCAGAATTCATCCAGCCCTACAATCCTCTCCCGGTCTTTCTTCCGCAGCTTCACCTTGGCTCCCAGGGTCAGGAGGGCAGGAGGCATATCGGCCGAGGGGGAGGCATTGGCAATATTTCCCCCCAGCGTGGCTACGTTCCGGATTTGTACGTCCGCCACCGCCAGGGCAGCTTCACGCAAAAGGGCGAGTCGACCGGAGAAGGCAGGGTGCGTGGCGATCCGGCTCAATGGAGTCAAAGGGCCCATTCGGATCTCCGAATCGACTTGGACGAAATTCAGCTCCTGAAGCCGGCTCAGATTGATGATCACTTCCGGATTTGCCTTTTTCTGTTTCATCTGGACGACCAAGTCTGTACCTCCAGCTAAAACCTTGGCTCGCTCCCTGTACTGATGGAGTAGATCCAGGACTTCTTCCAGAGTCGAGGGTTCAAAATAATGAAACGATTTCATCCTAACCTCATGAAAGTCCGGAGTTATGCTCTTTGCTCCTTGCTGCTTACGGACAGAATGGCCTCCACAATCTTCTGGTACCCCGTGCAGCGGCAGAGGTTTCCCGCGATGGCCTCCCGGACTTCAATCTCCGTAGGCCGGCAATTCTCGTCCAAGAGGGCTTTAGCTGAAAGAACCATTCCCGGGGTGCAAAATCCGCACTGGATGGCCCCGTGATCGATAAAAGCCTGCTGGATCGGATGAAGGGTCCCGTCCGATTTTTCCAATCCTTCAATGGTGGTCACCTCGCGCCCGCTGGCTTGAACGGCCAAGGTGATACAGGATTTAATAGGCTTCCCGTCAAGCAAAACCGTACAGGTCCCGCACTCCCCCAGGCCGCAGCCCTCCTTCGTTCCCGTGAGCTCCAGGTCTTCCCGGATTACCTCCAGGAGGGTGCGGCGAGGTTCGACTTCAATCTCATAGGCTAATCCGTTCACTTTCAAGTGAACCTTGACTTTCATAAATCCTCCATGGAAAAACAGTGTCAGTCGTGAGTGTGAGTGTGAGTAAAAAAGATATTACGACTGAAACTGACACTCACACTCCCCAAAGCGTAACCTTGGTGTAGGAATCCTTCCTCGTAGTTCCATTGCTTTCTTTACTCGCTCCTGGGAGATGGCCAGAGCCACCACCCGCGGCAACTGCTTGCTGCTCTTGGATTCATCCAATACCATACCCACGTTCTTCCACATTTTCCGCCTTACCGTAGCGTACACTTCCTGGGTCTCGAGGATGTCGCAGGAATATCGGTTGTCCATAGCCTTGCCGGTACTTATCACGGCGCCGGCATTGGCCACAAAATCTGGCACTACCAAAATTCCCTTTTTATGGAAATATTTCTGCGCCGCCTCCGCGGTAGGGAAATTCGCGCCTTCAACAATCATTTTGGCCTTCACCTTTTTCATGTTTTTTTCGGTAATCTGGTCTCCCGTCGCCCCCGGAATCAATATGTCTGCTTCCACCTCTAATTCTTTGCCCAAAGGAATCTGTTTACCTTGGCCATATTTCAAAACAGCCTTGTCCCCCCACTTCTCCTTGAGGGATAGCAGTTTGTCTACTTTCAACCCCTGCGGGTCGTAAAGCGCCCCCTCCCTTGAAGAGATCGCCACCACTTTCGCCCCTTTCTCCTTGATAAACTTGGCGCTAAAGGCCCCTACCGCCCCAAAACCTTGAATCGCCACCGTCGCTTTACTTAATTTTATATTCCGGTAGGGCGCCGCACACTCCGCCGCTTCCACCACTCCATAGCCGGTGATCCCCAGCTCATCATAAGGCAATCCTCCCAGTTCCGCCGGCGTCCCCACTGCTGCCTTCATGTCTTCCATCTCATCCAGGGCAATGGCTCCATCCTTCTCCGCGAAACCCATGTCGTTACCGAAAACGTATTCGTCCGGCAAGAACTTGCGTATCTTTTTCACGTAAGCGCGGATGATCGCCTCTTTGTGGGGAGATTTAGGGTCATTGCGGATCCCCGCTTTGGCGCCCCCGAGGAAAATATCGGCCATCGCCCACTTCCAGGTCATGGTCCGGGCTAAACGGAAGCAGTCCAGCAGGGTCATATTCGCATCCATACGGCACCCGCCCTTCCCCGGCCCCCGGGCGGTATTATCGATCACCAGCATCCCTTTCATCCCCGTCTTCGTATCATGGACTACGATGATTTTCTCCGGGCCCCATTCATCCATCCATTCAAATACATCAGCCATGATTTCTCCTCCCTGCCGCTGGATTGGGCATCCCCGGCAGCCTGTGATTACAACCTCTGCGGCCGTCCCCTATAGATTGCTTCCCCGGATGAAAATCATTTGTCTTTACAGAACCCGATCACTCACGGCTGGAAATGTTCCTCTAACAGCCGACACCTTGTCCATATCGATTTCCGCCTTTAAAAGACACTCCTCATCTCCACCGCTGGTCAGAATGACTCCCCAGGGATTTACCATCATACTGTGGCCACAAAATTGAGCCCCACGATTAGTTCCCACACAATTACTGGAAACCAAAAATGCCGTGTTTTCTATGGCTCGCACTCGATTCAACATGATCCAATGCTCCAGCCGGGGATAGGGCCATCCCGAGGTTACCAAAAACAGCTCGGCGCCCTTATCTAACATGGCCCTGAAGATTTCTGGGAACCTTAAGTCATAACAGGTAGCCATCCCGATTTTCCCCCATGGAGTTCCGACCACCACCACCTCTTTTCCCCGGGATAGGATTTGACTCTCCTGCGATCCGTAACCATAAAGGTGAATTTTCTGATAGGTGGCCATCAGTTTCCCGTCCGGGCCCAACAACAGGCTCGTGTTGAACAATTTACCATTCTTTTTCTCCACGATACTTCCGGCATGCAGGTGGAACCCGTGTTCCTTGGCCTTGGCCGCCATCCTTTGAGCTGTCTCGCCACTGAGCGGCTCTGCTTCTTCTGAATAACGGTCAAAAGAAAAGTAGCCGATATTCCAAATCTCCGGGAGGATGACGAGGTCAGACCCCTTGACCTGATCCAATAGCGCCTCCGCCCGTTCGATCCGCTGAGATTTTCTCTCCTCGCCAACTTTCATCTGAATGGAAGCAACCTTCATCTTTTCCCCCCCGTCTTCTCTTTCTTGATCTACCGGGCTTTCTCCCCGTAATAGCGGATTTCAAAAGTGGTACACCCCCGGGGGATATGATAAGGACCGTGTTTCATTCCGGGTGGACGGCAGGCGTAAAACCCCGCACCAAAGGTTTGCTTCTTGGCCAGGTCAATTAACTCCCCTTCGACGATTAAAACTTCTTCCCAAAAATCATGAACCAGCGTTTCAGCCGTTTTTATCCCGGGAGGGAATTTTAAGAGTCGGGTGTAAGACTTTGTTTCCGGGTCTAAGCTAAGGATTTTTTCCTTAATACCTAAGGTATCTCCTTCCACCGGTTTCCATTCGTAGTGAGTATCCACATCGATAAATTCAATTTCTCGCTTGGGCATTTTTCATCCTCCCTTTCTCCACGAGTGACCCTCTTTATCTCCCATCGGAAGAAGCTGCGCTGATTTCCCGTGGATTTAATGTTTTTTTCTTTTTTCTTTTACCTGACTGACGTTCCGGCGAAAGGCGGACTGTTTTGGCTTCCTTGACCATTACATTCCGCAAGCGCTCCCATTTTTTACCGAAGGATAGGCTGATCTGAGGTTCGAACTCTTTGACCAATTTTAAGGCAATGATGTCATGGGTGATATAATCTTTGGCCAGATTGATCATTCCCCGGTTATGGGTCCAGGTGGCAAAGGCTTTTTCCGTCTGCCATGGGCCATCAATGTTTGAAGGCCCTTTGGCCGGTGAAGACCATGGTCACCTGTGGCTTGGCTTCGTTGCAGGCTTGAATCGATTCAAAGTCCCGGTCGGATCCTCCGGGATGAACAATAGCCGTAACGCCCTCTTTAATTCCCACATCTACGCCATCACGGAACGGAAAGAAGGCGTCGGAAATCATCGCCGAACCTTTAATCCCGCCGTGATCTTCCTGGGTCCGGTGGTAAATCTCTTCTTTGGCCTCCGGACCGCGTCTCCCTTGGCTGATCTCTATTTCCAGAGTTTTATAGGGAATCCCGTACTTCCGGAAGCAGAAGGCATCGGCATATTTGGTGTAGGCTTTAAAAACGGCGATTTCCGCCACCCCCACTCGGTCTTGCTCACCTGTCCCAATCCCTACGGTCCGGCCGTCTTTTACGTAAAGCACGGAATTGGAGGAAACCCCCTGTTCCACAGCCCACCCAAAAACCATGTCGGCATATTCTTTTTCCGTCGGCTCCCTTGCGATGACCAATGTTTCTCCTTTATAAGTAGCCGCAGCCTTCTGGAAATCTTCTTTGCTGCGGATGGCGTTGACCGAAGACTGCTGAACGATAATCCCCCCATCCATCAGGGATTTGAAATCCGCAAAGCGCACTTGCCGGTATTCAGACAAATGGTCGATGCGCGGCACGCGGATGATGCGCAGGTTGGCCCGGCGCTTTAGAATGTCCACGGTCGATTCTTCGTATTCCGGGGCGACCACGACCTCCAGATAATTTTCGCTGACCATCTCGGCCGTGGCTTTGTCCATTGCCCGGTTGACGGCCAGACAGCCTCCGAAGGCGGCAATCCGGTCGGCCATATTCGCCCGGTCGTAAGCCTCCGTTAAAGTCGGCCCGTAAGCCACGCCACTCGGATTGTTGTGCTTCATGATGGCGGCGGCCGGTTGATCCATCAGAAATTTTAAAATATTCAGGGCATTGTCCGCATCCGTGAAATTGGTCTTTCCGGGGTGTTTTCCCGATTGTAGCATCTCTTCTGCGGATATGGCGCTGACCAGGCCTTTCCCGGGTCCGATAAACTCACAACCCCCTAAAACTAAATTACCGTTGATCAATTCATAGAGAGCGGCCTCCTGGCCGGGGTTTTCGCCGTACCGTAAGCCCTTCTCGATCCACTCCCCGGTTTTTTCATCCGGTATCTTCCAGCTTCTTTTCCGGTAAACTAAAATCTGATTGCCGAACTGAATGATCATGCGCTCGGGAAAATGATCATCCATTACTGTCCGGTACATTTGCTTCAACTCAGCCATCTTTTCCTCCTTGCCATTTATTCCATTGGACACAGATTTCCGCCGATATTCGTAGCTAAAATTTTTCCTGGGCAGGAATTTTACCTTGGCGAAGTTCGGGTTTGAACCTTATTTCTCCCAGGATACTAACAGACTATCAGCTAAAATTGAAGGGATTTTTATAGGAAGACTCGCGCAGATGGGAAACCGAATTCTCTTTGCCATTTATCTTCCTTCCTTGCTGGAATAGAGATCTTTTGTTATGCTTTTCTTAAGAAAAAAACGAGTAACAAGATTTTTCCGAATAAGTAAATGGTTTGATCAAGGATGACCGTATCGATGAAGAAAGAAATCGAGCTGCGCCAGGTATTTAAAACTTATGGAAACCTGGTGGCCGTGCAAGACGTTTCCTTCGCCGTTTCCGAAGGTATCGTGTTTGGGCTCCTCGGTCCCAACGGAGCCGGGAAAACTACCCTGGTGAATATTCTCACCACTCTGCTCCACCCAACGTCGGGGCAGGCTTTTGTAGGAGGTCACGACGTGGTACGCGAGGCCGCCGGGGTCCGTAGCCTGATCGGCGTCGTTCCTCAGGAGAACAATTTAGATCGCTACCTCACGGCCCGGGAAAACCTCATTCTCCATGCCAAAATGCACCGCATGCCTCCTTCCTCCTACCAGCGGCGCATTGACGAGCTTCTTGACCTCATGGGGCTCTCCGCCAGGCAGAAAGATTTCCCCAATAAATTCTCTACCGGAATGCAGCGGCGGCTGGTCGTGGCCCGGGCCTTGGTTCACGATCCCCGGATTCTTTTCTTGGACGAACCCACCACGGGGCTGGACCCCCAGGCCAAACGAATGATCTGGGATTATTTTCTTTCCCTCAAAGGGAAAAGAACCATATTCCTGACAACCCATAATATGGAAGAAGCTGATTTTCTCTGCGATCAAATTACCATCCTTGACCATGGTTCACCCATTGTTTCCGGAACTTCCTCCCAACTGAAAGAGATGGCGGCGAGTGCCTGGTTCTATGAGATCGAAGTCGCCGGGAGGACGGGGGAATATCTCCAGGCGTTCCAGCGGCTACCTTTCATAGAAAGCGCTTCCCTCCAGGATGGGGTGATTCAGGTTTGTATTAAGAAAGAGGGAAAGCTGGGAAGCCTGGTCGAGCAGATCGACCTGCGGGACCTGAGGAAGATCAGCTCCCGGCAGCCTTCTTTGGAAGATGTCTTCTTAAAGTTGACCGGAAGGAGGTTGCGCGTATGATGCATGGAGCCGTCTGCATCTGGCAGCGGGATATGCTGGTTTTGCGGCGGAATTGGTTTTCGGAAATCGTTACCGTCCTGGCTTTTCCCCTGACTTTCTTTCTCACGTTTGGGTTAGGGCTCAAAGGCTATATCCAGGATGTCGAAGGCGTACCCTACGCCATCTTCGTCGTCCCCGGTTTGATCTCTATGACCGCTGTTTTGGGCGCTTTTGACGACAGTTCCTGGGGCATGTGGTTCCACCGCATTGTGCAGAAAACCATCGAAGAATACCGGGTGAACCCCATCACCGTGGTGGATATCATTGTCGGCAAGATTATCTCCGGTTTCACCTCCGGTTTTTTCAAAGGTTTGACCGTAGGCCTTTTCCTGCTATTGCTCACCGGTTTCTCGCTCAACCTCCTTTTTTTACTACGCTACCTTCTTTTTATCTTCCTCGGGTGTATTATCTTCTCCTGCCTCGGCTCCCTCTGCGGCACTCTGATCGACAAGCCCGAGAACCTGGGACGGATCGAAGCCGTGGTGATCATGCCCATCATTTTCCTAGCCGGGCTTTTCTTTCCCCTTTCCGCTTACCCGGTTCGGGTGCTGCCCTACATTAAAGCCATTCCTACGACTGCCCTCTTTGATGGCGCCCGCCTGGCTCTCCTGAGCGGGAAGGTCGACCTGGTTTATTTGATCCTGCTGAGCGCGGCGGCGATTTTCAGTTTTATCCTGGCAGTGTGGGTGTTCGAAAAAAAGATGCACGGATAAAAACTGACCAAAAAAAAACTTGACAAGGTCATCCATTGGCATAATATGCATTTGTTTTTAAAAAGAAGCCCAGAATCGACGGGGTTGACCCATGAAAGTGATAGGAATCCATCTGGATCGCTGCACGGGCTGTAAGACCTGCGAGCTTTATTGCGCGGTAGAGAGGGGAAGTAACGGGAAAACGCTGCTGCAAGCCGTCCAGGAAACCCCCTTGCCCCAACCACGGCTCCGGGTTGAAGGAAACAATGAATTTACCTTTCCTCTGCAGTGCCGCCACTGCCTTCAGGCGCCTTGCCTGAATGCCTGCCTCAACGCCGCGCTGGTCCGGGATCCGGAAACAAATCTTGTGATAGTCCGGGAGGAACGCTGCATCGCCTGCTGGACCTGTACCCTGTTCTGTCCCTTTGGGGTTATTTTCCCCTGGCCGGAAAGAAAATTCGCTCTCAAATGCGACCGGTGTGCCTATATGGAAAACCCCGTCTGCCTGGAAGTTTGCCCTTGTCAAGCCCTGGAGCTTGTGGAACTCGAGGATTTTGAGAAAATCCCTGGCCAGAGGCGGGCGGAAATGGGCAAAATGCTGGCAGGAAAAAAAGAAAAGGGCTTGCTTTTACTCGATCTGGGAGAATAATCGATACGCTGGGTAGGCGTTATATCTAGAAAACGATTCAAAACGGGGTATCAATTTGGCGTTTTGAAAAGAGCCACTAAATTTCATTGAAAAATGAAAGTTGCCAAATGAAAAATGTAAATTTCAGGGGAAAATGCCGGTCATTTTGAAATTGGCAATTTAAATTTTGCATTTTGCATTGAAGGTTAGCCAATTTTACAAAGGGCTAAACTGTTACAAAACGGGAGAGCTGGCATGGAAATGATTCACTTTAAGACAGTTGATCCCATCAGTCAGGAACTTTTGCAGTCTGCTTCCAACCGGGGAATAAAGGTTCACTGGGACCGCTATGAAAGGCTTCAGCCGCAGGATGGATTTCTCCGGGTCGGTCTGAGCTGTCCTTTCGGTTGCCTGCAAGGCCCCTGTCGGATTGCCCCTTTTGGTCGAGGGCCCGATCGAGGGATTTGCGGCCTGGACAGGGACGGGATGGTTTCCGCCCTTTTATTGCGCCTGGCGATGCAGGGAGCGTTGGAAGCCATGAAAGAACTTCCCAGCTTGGAAAAAGTTCCTCCCTTATTCTCCTCCGCCCCTCTGATTAAGATTGTCCCCCCGGCAATAAAAAAACTTGGTGGAAAGGAACTTTCACTGGGGGAGATCTCTGATTCCGCTTTTCTCCTGCAAAGGCCCTGGGCATCGCCCGAAGATTTAATCCTGAAAGCCTTACGCTTGGGAATATTAACTTTGGGCTTGCTGGAGATAAAAAAGATCGGGGAAAAGGTTCCGCGGCGTCTCTCTCTCCAGGCAGGATATGGTCTGCTTGCCGATCGGGACCGGATGATCGGGGTATGCGGTCAGCTTTCCCGCAAGTTTCTGGAAGCCCTGGTCAAGCAGGCTTCGCCAAACCTTCGCCATCGCAGCCCAATCGTTTCTTTAGGAGATTGGATTCCAATAAATGGCGGGTTTTTGCCCTGCGTCTGCACTTCGGGTGAAGCGGAGCTGGCGGGGTTTGCCGTATCCTTGGTGGAAAAGAAGAACACCTCTTGCCCCAAGCCTTGACCAAACCCTCAGCCCGGCTGGTAGAACGACACCTCCGGCGGTTAGGAATTCGCCTCTTTTTGGGATGCCTCTTGGAAGATATCCAGGAAGAAAAAGGAATTCTGAAGTCGGCCAAGGTGAGCGGGCAGTGGATTCCAGGTGAGACCTTATTAATCGCCGTCGGGTCAACTCCCAATATAAATTTTCTTGCCAATTCCGGTTTGCTCCAGGACGGAGAGCTTCTGGTTTCTCCTGCTCTCCAAACCGCCGATGCCAAGATTTTTGCCGCCGGAGACGCCGTCACCATATCGACTTCCGGGGGAGAAAAATATAAACCCTGGACTTGGCCCCAGGCCGTCTCCCAGGGGAAACTGGCCGCCGAGAATCTTTTCCGCTCTGGACCTCTTCCCCTTCAGGTATTGACCCGCCCCAATTCTATGAATCTACAAGGGCTATCCCTGGTGATCCTGGGAGCCCCTACCCCGGACGCCGCAATCATCTCTCATGACCGGACGGCGGAAGGGGTCTACCGGGAGCTTTTCCTCCGCGGCCGAAAAATTGTGGGGGGAGCCCTGGTGGGGGATATTTCCGGGGCAGGTTTTTTGCATTTCCTGATGATCAACGGGAGCGAAGTCGATGGTGATGCGGCCAGGTTTTTGAAACCTCACTCCCGGGTTTTTTACCAACTTCTTCCGTCCTCCCAGAGACAGCGGCGGCAAGGCCGGATTCTTTTTCCAGAGGAGATGCATCCATGATCATTCGCCAGGAAACGTGCGTCGGTTGCGGCCGCTGCCATCCTTACTGCCCGACCCAGGCCATCCACTTTCAAGACCTGAAAAGCGCGGTGGATCAAGAAGTCTGCTATGAATGCGGCTGCTGCCTGCGGGCAGAGATCTGCCCGGTGAAGGCGATTGAAGATTCCCCCCATGTCTACGATTACCCCCGGGCGCTGCGGAAATATTTCAGTGATCCCGACGCCACCCACGCCCTCACAGGAATCCAGGGCCGGGGCACTGAAGAATCAAAATCAAATGATGTCACCCTGCGCGTTGGTCCGGGCGAGGTGGGAATTGCCATTGAAGTAGGGCGGCCGAATATCGGGATGGACTTGACCAACATCCAGAAGATCACCCGGGCGCTGGCCCGGGCAGGGATTCATGAAATCGAACCCAACAACCCTTTCCAAGACATGATTCGAGACCACTCGACCGGAGACCTGAAACCGGAGCTGATGGGGGAACGAGTGCTCAGCGCCATCATCGAAATTCTGATACAGCGGGATCGGCTCCGCCATGTTTTGCGCACGATCAAGGAGGTAGCCCGGGAAGTGGACAGCGTCTTTTGCTTGGATGTATACACGATGCTCCAACCGGGGCTTACAATCCCTCCGGAAGTTTTAGAGATCATTGAATCAGAAGGGTTCTCCTGGCGGCCCAATGCCAAAATCAACCTGGGTCTGGGGCGCGCCTGGGAAAGGAAGAGCGCATGACTCACAGCTTGCATCGCGAAGGAACCATTAATTCACTGGAGCGGGATTACGCTCTTTTCATCTATCCAGCACGCGGATTCAACTATAAAGGGAGCGGCCCGAAAGTGCGCCGTATCATGGAGCTTCTTTACCTGGAAGCACCTGTGAACATGATCGCCTCCACCCTTCGGCGCAACCTGTACAGTGGCGTCCGCCCGGAAGAAGTGCTGGAAGGTATCAAGGACGGGGCCCGCATCTTCTGCGCCTTCAACAACCGGGAAAAATTGAAGGCGGCTCTATCCGGAATCAAGAAACTGGACGAGGGGATTTCGGTGGTCGTAAGCGGCCTCATCGACCGGGTTCGCGGGTTAGCTGCGGAGATCGGACTGAATCCCTACACCATCAACCTTTCCCTCGGGATTCACGGCCGCACTGATCGTCTTCCTCCGGCTGATATCCGCCAGTTTACCACCATGTGCGGCCACGGGATGGTAGCCCCAGCCCTGGTGCAGGACGTGATCCGCAAGGTAAAGAAAGGAAGACTAGATCTATGGGAAGGAAGCATTATTCTCGCTGCTCCTTGCACCTGCGGGATCTACAACCCCCATCGTTCCCAAGAAATGCTCAATGATCTTGTCCCTCTTTACACGGTGAACAGATGGTAACCCAAAGGACAAAACGCTTCTTATCATTTGTCCTCTTTTATGCAAACATTTTTTCATAATTTAATAGGACGCAGATTTACGCAGATAACCGCAGATAATTATTTTTTTTAGTTTATCCTGATAATCTGTGTTTACCCTGTTAGATAGTAAACATCTAACAGGGTGAATCCGTGTCCAAAAAGGAATTTCCTATACAATTAAAACTGACGGGTGAAGCATGTTTGATAATTTACTGCTTGGTTTCTCGCTGGCCATTTCCCCCATCAACATTCTTTCCTGCTTCATCGGAGTAACCCTTGGGACCATCATAGGGGTTTTACCGGGCATTGGGCCGGTCGCCGGAACGGCCATGCTCATTCCCTTCACTTTTGGCATGAACGCCACTACGGCCATGATCATGCTGGCTGGCATCTACTATGGCTCGATGTACGGCGGTTCCACGACCTCCATTCTCGTAAATCTCCCTGGGGAATCGGCATCGGTCATGACCTGCCTGGACGGATACCAGATGGCCCGTAAAGGCAGGGCGGGGGCGGCCCTGGGAATATCCGCCATTGGTTCTTTTATTGCCGGAACTTTAAGCATTATCGGCCTGATGATGCTCGCTCCGCCCCTGGCCAGTTTCGCTCTCAAATTCGGGCCGCCGGAATATTTTTCACTTATGGTCTTGGGGATGACCCTGGTCGTAGCCTTAGTGGGAGAAGACTTAATCAAGGGATTGATTGCGGGGTCCTTCGGCATATTCCTCGGCACCATCGGAATTGACCCGATAAGCGGAATTGAAAGGTTCTCTTACGGCATTCCTACCCTTTTAGATGGAATTAGTTTTGTGAGCGTCTCGGTGGGATTATTCGCGGTCGCGGAAGTTTTTGAAATGAGCGAAAATCCTGGCCAGGCTCCGTCCTACATCGAAAAAATTTCCAACCTTCTCCCCAATTGGCAGGATTGGAAAGATTCAACCTTACCGATGCTCCGGAGCAGTGTCCTTGGGTTCTTCGTCGGCGTGATGCCGGGGGCCGGGGCCACCATCGCTTCTATGTTATCTTATGCCACCGAGAAAAAACTGTCCCAGCATCCGGAAAAATTCGGCACCGGCGTCATCGAAGCAGTGGCGGCACCGGAAAGTGCCAACAATGCGGCATCGGGTGGAGCTATGGTGCCCCTCCTCACCCTGGGGGTGCCGGGCTCCGGAACCACCGCGGTCATGATGGGGGCTTTGTTGATCCATGGATTAAGGCCGGGACCTCTACTTTTCGAAAAGCACCCGGATTTTGTCTAGGCGGTGCTGGCCAGTATGTATATTGGCAACATCATGCTATTGATCTTGAATTTGCCGCTGGTGGGAATCTGGGCCAGAATGCTGAAAATTCCCCACCGTCTTTTGATCCCGCTCATCATGGCCTTTTCCGTGGTGGGGGTATTTACGGTTAATAACAACCTTGGTGAAGTCTGGATCATGCTGGTATTCGGAATCATCGGCTATTTTATGAAAAAATTCGGCTTTCCCCCGGCACCGGTCGTTTTGGCTCTGGTCTTAACCCCCCTGATGGAAAACTCCCTCCAGCAATCCTTGCAGATGTCCCATCAGGATTTTTCCATCTTTTTCACCCGACCCATCTCTTTAATCCTTTTAATCGTCGCCATGATTTCCTTGTTCAGCCCCTTGGCCCGATTTATATGGGCCAAAGCGAAATCTTTTTAATGAAAAAGGGGGAGCGCACGGGGCCAGGGTGAAGGTTTCTCCGTCCCTTCAATCCGTTCGCCGACGGTCGAAAATTTTTCTAACCATTACCGACTTGGGGTCAAGGTTGACTAAGCCGTATTTTTGGGCCCAATCCATGGCTTCTAAAAATTCCTGCACGGTGATTCCCCGAGCAATCTCCGGATAATCGTAGGCTTTGTACTCCACGTGGTATTGCGCCATGATGTTCACGTAGGTGTTCTTGGAAAGGTTTTCGGCCACCCACTTAATGAATTTTTCCGTCCCGGCCACCCGGTTGGGCATAACCAAATGGCGCAGCACCACCCCGCGCAAGGCAACCCCGTTCTTGTCGCTCTGGAGCACTCCGACCTGGCGGTGCATTTCCAGGATTGCCTTTTTACCCACTTCCGGATAATCGGAAGCTCCGGATGAATATTTCGCTGCCTGCTCCGCATCCATATACTTCAAATCTGGTAGGTAGATATCCACGATACCATCCAAGATCTTCAATATCTCCAGACGTTCATACCCACTGGTATTGTAGACCAAAGGAATGCGCAGCCCTTTCTTCCAGGCCATCCGCGTGGCGTTGAGGATATGGGGCATGACGTGGGTAGGGGTGACCAAGTTGATGTTATGGCAGCCCATCTTCTCCTGCAATTTTATCATCATGTCGGCCAGGTCTTCATCTTGAATTTCTTCTCCCCTGCCTTCCTGGGAAATGGGCCAATTCTGGCAAAAAACGCAGCGCAGGTTGCAGTTGGAAAAGAAGATGGTGCCCGACCCATGTTCGCCTACCAAAGGCACCTCTTCCCCAAAATGGGGGTTATAACTATAAACCATAACCTTGGCGGGGGCCCGGCAGAAACCCTTCTCCCCTCTTTGCCGATTCACCCCACATTGCCGGGGACAGAGCCGGCAACGTTGGAAGATGCTGTAGGCTTCTCTGATCCTCTCCACCAGCTTTCCTTCCTTCTCCAGTTTTTCGTATGCTGGGCGCCACTCTTCGGCTTCTTTGGAAACGGCGTGGAGGTTGAGCGGGGAGAAGAGCAGAGAGCCGCCCATGAGCAGAGAACTTCTGATGAAATCCCGGCGGGTGATGTCCATACCGGAACCTCCGTTGCTCAATAAACTTGAGACCATCCCCATATTAATCCTCTCCTCCTTTAAGGGGAGAGAACGAAGGCCAGGAAATTTCCTTCTTACCAACATGCTGGTATTCGTTTGGACCTACGCGCCTAAAAGCTTGGCGGCTCTGACCTGGTTAAAGATTCCACAGGGACAGAAAAGGGCCAATTTTAAACCCCCTTCTTCGGGGCTCATTTTCCCTTGCTTCGCCTGTTCCATCACTTCGGCAACGAACCCCGGCGGAATCATATGGTGCCCGCACATCGTTGTTAGGGCAAGAATCTCCTCTGATGGAAGAAGCTCCTTTTTACCCCAGACTCCCAACGAAAAATTTATGGTGTGGGGGGTAAGTCCAGCTTCCTTACATGAATCCAGCGTCTCTTCGAGCAGACCACTGATAATGACCGAGATCCCCAGTTCTTTCTCCCTGATCCTTCGAAGAAACTGAACCACCTGCTCTTTCTTGGTAAATACTCCTCTCAATCGAGACTTATCACCAACCTTATTTTTGATCTCCTCTACCGGTAATGCCACCTTGGGACCACTCTTCACGTCACCCCAGTTCTCTGAGCCCACTGCTTCGGCCACCGCAATGAACTCTTTGGCTTTTTCCTTAATATTCTTGTCGTTAATTCCTTTCGCCTGATACATCAACCAGACATAGTCTCCTCTCAGCGATTCGATCTTCCCGGAACGGTGCAGCGAATGCGTCATCTTCGTCTCCCTTAAAAATATTCTTAGCTGTAAAGCAAGGCTTAACCCTGGCCTCTTTTCCTCCGCCTTTTAATCGGTAACCAGAGGCCGGCCCAACCCAACATTCACTTTCCCTCTAACGGGCTGGGGAAGTCCGCAATCTTTAATGATGTCCAAGACCGGTGAATATCCCCGTTCGTCTACCCGGGTGGCCAACCCCAGGGAGAAGACCGTGTCAATCTCCTTTTCTACCTTCTGCAAGGCCTTAAGGACGGATGGCAGTTTATCATGAGAACATTTCCCCTCAATAATAATGGAAAGGAAATGAACATTGGGAAGGTCATCGTGAAGTTTCCCCTTTTTCGGGTCAGCCATTAACTGGGCTAAAGGAGTAATCTCCGGACCTTCAAAGATCACCCCGGCTTCGGCAACAGCCATAGCTACTTTTTCTACATCCCGCAGGTAACACCCTATTCCGGGACGCCCCATATCAATACAAACTCCTACCTCTCCCTTCCTGACCCTTCCGGTGACATCATTGGTTTTGGCCTCTTCGGTTCCGCGGCCAGGCACTCCGGTTTGTGCCGTTGTTTCAGTGGGGTCACTCAGAATATGTTTAAATTGATGAATAAAAGAATCGAAGGGAGTGGTTTCGATGGCCCCGGAAGGACAGACCTCGTTTCTGATACAAACATAACAGTCGGTGCAGACTCTGGGATCAATCTCTGCCTTCTCTTTCTGAATCGCCATAGCCCCTACAGAACAATAAGGGAGGCAATTTTCGCAACCTGTACACAGTTCCCTGTTGATTTTTGCCATATTGATTTCCTTTCTTTAACCGCCTTTTCCCGGCCCCCTCACCTTAATCCTCTCCCCTTAAAAAGGGTAGATGGCGGGGGGAATTGCGATTAGCCATCGGTCGGTTAAAAAGACCGATTGAATAGCTCTACCAACTCCTTTTCCGTAACGGGTCTGGGGTTCACCTGGGGTGTTCCCGAGGCAATTCCGTCTCGGGCCATCTGGACGACCACCCTCTGAAATTCCTCTTCCCTGACCCCCAGATCTCTCAACTTCGGAACCTGAATGTCCGCACATAACTTTTTCACCGCTTCCACTGCCCTTGCCGCGGCTTGGATGAGCGAAAGGCTCGCGACTTCTTCCCCCATCGCGCTGGCGATGCGGGCAAACTTATCCGGTACGGCAACCCAGGTGAACTCCATGACATGGGGCAGGACGATGGCGTTGGCCAGACCGTGGGGCACATGGAAATAAGCTCCGAGAGGCCGGGCCATCCCATGGGCCAGGGCTGTTCCGGCATTGGCAAAGGTGAATCCGGCTAAAAGCTGCCCCAACATCATGTTGCTGCGTGCCTCCACGTTTTTTCCGTTGGCCCAAGCCTGCCTTAGATTCTGGCTGATCAATTCGATGGCCGGGATGGCTAAATAATGAATGAGGGGTGGGGATCCGTACCCCAGGTTGGCTTCACGCAGGCTGATGTAGCCTTCTATGGCGTGGGTTAGAGCATCCATCCCCGAAGAGGCCGTAATGCTGGGGGGCATGGAAAGAGTCAAGAGAGGGTCTTCAATGGCTTCATCGGCAAGGATATACGGGCTGTAGACGATAAACTTAACTTTTCGCTGTTGGTCCGTGATCACACAAGACAAGCTCACTTCTGACCCGGTCCCGGCAGTGGTCGGGACGGCGAACAAAGGCGCCCTGGGCTTCTTTACTTTTCCCCGGCCCTCGTAATCCTGGATGCGGCCTCCGTTGGTGGCCACCACGGAGATCGCTTTGGCCGCATCGATGCAGCTGCCTCCTCCCAGTCCGATCACCAGCCCGCAGCCGTTTTTGCGATAAACTTCCAACCCTTCTTCTACCTGGTCGGTGGTGGGCTCGGTGATTACGCCGTCATAAACGACCGGATCAACCCCTTTCCGGGACAAAGCCTGGGAAACCTTTTCTATGATTCCTACCGGGCCAAAAACACGATCGGTCACCATCAAAGCTTTATTCGCCCCGTATTCCTTGGCTTTTTCCCCCACTGTTTCCGCCGCCCCCAGTCCAAAGGTGATATTGCGGGGGGTCCGGAATTGATAAAATCTGAGAAATTCCACTTGCTCTCCTCCTTCTCTTCATCCTCTCCCTGAGGCTTTCTCTGAATCCCTTTTCTGTTTTTTGAAATCCGTAATCCGCATTTAGATGACGCCCTCCGCGGCAAGTTTCTGGAGCTCGGCGCGGTTGATACCCAGGTATTTTCCCAAAATGAATCCATTATGCTCCCCAAGCAACGGGGAAGGGCGCTCGACCTCTCCGGGTGTTGCGGAAAGCTTGAAAGGTATCCCGGGAATTTTGGCTTTGCCGATGACCGGATGTTCCACATCCACAAAATATCCGCGCTCGTTCAAGTGGGGATCATCAACCACCTGCTGGATGTTTAATATCGGCGAATTGGCCACCCGCTCGCGGTCCAGCATCTCTCCCAGTTCCTTGACCGTATAATCTTCGGTTATCTTCTCGATCTCTTTCTGAAGGATGTACTTTTTCGCCCAGCGCTGCCCCTTGGTGGCATAGCCGGGGTCGGTGGCCCATTCCGGTTTGCGGACAGCCCGGCAGAAGCGCTCCCAGTGTTCATTGCCCACGGTTCCGATAATGATATACCCGTCCTTACAGCGGTAGGCTGCCATAGGGGATTCGTTCGTATTGTGGGAACCGATGGGGGTCAGCAGCTCTTTTCCGATCGTCCACCGCACCACCGCCCCTTCCATGATCGATACCATGGCCTCCTGCATGGAAACATCGATGTGCTGTCCCACCCCGCTCTTTTCCCGGTGCCAGAGAGCAGCCATGATGGTAAAGGCCGCGTGCACGGCAGCGTTGATGTCTCCGATAGAGGTTCCAACTTTCGTTGGCGGGCTGTCCGGGTGGCCCGTGACGGACATGAGCCCACTCATCGCCTGGGCGACGATATCAAAAGCGAGTTTCCCCGAGGAAGGACCCCATTGACCGAATCCACTGATGCTGCCCATTACGATTCGCGGGTTAATCTCTTTTAGAACCGGGTAATCTATTCCTAAGCGCTTCATCACTCCCGGAGCGTAATTTTCCAGAACAACATCTCCGATCTTTACCAAGTCTTTAAAAATACTGATCGCTCTGGGATGCTTTAAGTTTAAAGTGATCCCGTATTTATTCCGGTTGAGGGAAAGAAAATATCCGCTCCGGCTGCGATCATGAGGTCCTTCTTTTCCGGTCTCAACCATGGGTGGATTATCCCGGATCATCTCCCCTTCCGGCGGCTCAATCTTTATAACCTCTGCTCCCAGGTCTGCAAAAAGCATCGAACAATAAGGTCCAGCTAAAATTCGCGTTAAGTCAAGGATGCGAATCCCCTCCAGGGCTTTCATGGGCATATGGTTCATCCCTTAAAAATATTCACGGCCAAGGAAAAAGAAATCTGCTTCCGTTCTTCTCTTCCTGCCAAATTTTATTTCTCTCCGTGCCCTCTTTGGTGCAATTAAAAATTGATCCCGATTTTGAAGATGCAGAAATCGCGTTGCCCCAATTTCTCGGCCTTGGACAATTTTCCGGAAGCCACGGCAATCATCTCGTCAAAAACCCGTTGACCCGCTTCCTTCACTGTTTCTTTGCCTTGAAGAACCTGGTTGACGCTAAGATCAATGTTATCCTTCATTTTGCGAGCCGTCTCAGCATTGCCGGTGATCTTGATCACGGGCGCTATCGGCGATCCTGTCGGGGTTCCCCTCCCGGTAGTGAAGACAGCGATTTGCGCCCCCCCGGCCATCATTCCGGTTAACTGGTCGATGTCGTGGCCGGGCGTATCCATGAGAATCAATCCTTTTTTCGTGGGAGGGAAAGCATACGGAATGACTTCTTCCAGGGTTTTCGTCCCCCCTTTGTAAATGCAACCCAGGGACTTCTCCTCAATGGTGGTGATTCCGCCGGCGATATTGCCCGGAGCCGGGTTGGCCCCGCGGATATCCTGGCCGGTGGCAATCGCTTCTTTTTCCCACCAGGCAATTAGGTCCAGCACTTGCTTCCCGATTTCCTCGGTGCGGGCCCGTCTGGCTAAAAGATGTTCGGCTCCGATCAGCTCCGTGGTTTCCGAAAGGATAACCGTCCCCCCCGCCTCCACCAAAAGATCGCTGGCCGCTCCCAGCGCGGGATTGGAGGCTAAACCGGAAGTGTAATCCGAACCCCCGCACTCCGTAGCCAGGATGATTTCTGACAGGGGAATCGGCTCTCGCGGGAGTGCGGCAGCATCTGCCAACATCTCTTTGATAATCCTTTTCCCTTTGGCAATGGTTTTTTTGGTCCCTCCTACTTCCTGGATCTCTATGAATTCAACTCGTTTGCCAATGGGGGCAATGGCTTCGGCCACTTCTTTGGCCGGCAGGTTTTCACATCCATTTCCCACCACTAAAACTGCGAATACGTTAGGGTTCGTGCCAAAGCCGGCCAGCGTCCGTTTGGTTTGTTCGCGGTCGTTGCCTACCTGGGCGCACCCAAAGACATTGGGCAGATAAACCGCTCCCTTCACATTCCGGGTTATGGCTTCCGCCGCTCCTTGCGAACATACCACGCTGGGAATGACCAGCACGTGATTCCGGACGCCAGCTTTACCGTTCGGTCTCCGGTACCCCTGGAAGTTCATCACGCACCCCCCTTCCGTCCCCGGTGGCTGACTACGTTATGTACATGAACATGCTCCCCCCGGGAGATTGGCGCCGTGGTCTGGCCGATGGGCTCTCCGTATTTGATCACATCCACCCCCTTAGCGATCTCCTGCACGGCGAATTTATGGCCCATGGCAATGGTCGATAAAAGTTTAATCCTTTCCGTGCGCCCCTGGGTTTCTACAGAAACCGTACTGCCCGCCTTTAAAGGAACAATGGCGGTGGCCACATTGTCCTTTTCGTTGATGACGATTACCTTGGATTTTCCGGCCATCTTGAACCTCCTTTGCAAGATTAAAATCCAAAAAATTAAATTAATTTGGACACCGATTTTCGCAGATATTCACAGATATTTATTTTTTTGCATTTAATATCCTGAAAATCTGTGTTTACCCTGTTAGATAGTAAACATCTAACAGGGTGAATCCGTGTCCAATAAGGAAATTCCTATGCAATCAGGTTAAAATACATTAATTTTTGAATTTTGCAAAGCCCTTTTGTAGCCTGATCTTGGCCTTCCGCCGTTTGTTCTTTCGCCTTTTGTTTTTTCCTTTTACCTATCGCCTCACGCCTTGCGCTTCACCCCTTTTTATTTTTTCCCTCCGGCCATCTTCACACTTTCCGGCAGAGCCCGAAGTTTGAACATGGTCCAAGGCCCAACCAGCGCCACCAGACCCAGCATGCTGAAAGCCCATCCCCAGTTGGGGAGGTAACCCAAAACTTTTTCCCCTTGCCCCGGGTTGGTTAAATCCAGGATCAATCCAAATATGGTCGGGGCCAGGGCAGCGATCCCAAGCCCAATTAAGGAGCGCAATCCAAGGGCGGTTCCAAGATAGTGCGGCGAAACGACCTCGGTGAGGCCGGAAGAAAAAACCGGGGATTCAGCAATCACGGAAAATCCATAAGAAAGCCCCAGGATCATGACCCAAGCCATCGGACTGCCGATCAGCCAGCCAAAAGAGAAAGAGCAAACAATACTGATGGCCATCATGGCAATGATTACCGTCGTCCGCCCCAGGCGATCGGATAGATATCCGGCGATCAGGGTCGAAAAAACACCCATGATGTATAAAGCCGAGGAGAAAGAGGACCCGGCCTGAATGGCATGGTCTTTCGGTGATCCTACCGCGAGATAACAGGCAATCAAAAATGCTGGAGTCCAGGCTCGCATGCCCTCCAGCTCCCAGGCATGGGCACTATAACCGGCGATCATCAACAAGGCCGGTCGGTTGGTCAACAGCTCTTTTTTAAATTTCCTTTCCTCTGGTTCAGGTTTTTTCTCTTCCATTCCTCTCAGGACAATGAACGGAACCACCGCACCCAAAAAGGAACCCAAAGAGGTAACGAAAAAGGCCGCGGGCCATCCATAATGGGCCGCGATCCATCCGGTAACAGCCAGGGAACCCGCGTGCCCTATTGACCCGGCTCCAATGAAAAAGCCCATGGCCCTTCCTCTCAGGGTACTGGAGAAAGCTTCCGAAATCAATTTCAGCCCCGGCGTGTATGTCCCTCCCAGAGCCAATCCCATCAACCCTCGAAACAATAGAGCCGTATGATAACTCCGGGCAAAGAGGGCAAAGAGCAAACCGGAGATGGCGAAAGCGATGCAGGAGTAAAGGAAGACTTTCTTCGTGCTCACCCAGTCGGTTAGAACGCTCAAGCCCACCAGCGAGACGACGAATCCCATATGGAAAACCGACAGGATCGATCCAGCTGCGGCGTTGGACATTTGCCATTCTTTTTGCAAAACCGGGATCAAGGCCGGATAATTCTGCAGACTTAAGTAAAGAAGCGCCCGCGCCGAACAGATGCCCCAAAGGATGATATAAGGAGAGTTCATATATTTAAAAAATAAAGGCGATAGGCGATAGGCAATGGGCATGGGCAACCGGTGCCATTTTCAGTTTTCCTTCTTCAGCCCCTTCTTGCACCGGGCTTTGGAGGTTGCCACCTTCGACATCAGGATCTCCCATTCTTCTTCCACGTTCGCTTGGATGGCCTGGATCTCCTTGGCGGATAGATGGCCAAAGCGGCCCTGGAGCTTGAGATACTCACGGACTGGAACGCCTTGCGGTTTCACCGTCAGGGTATACTTCCTCCCCTTCTCGATTTCGTACAGCGGGAAAATCCTGGTTGCCACAGCCAGACGGGCGATTTTCACCGCAAGCTCCGAGGGAAATTTCCATCCTGGAGGGCAGGAAGAAAGAATATGGATGAAGCGCAGGCCTTGGGTCTCCCGAGCCTTACGCATTTTATTCAAGAAATCTTCGGGGAAGGCCGGGGAAGCCGTAGCCGCATAAGGGATGCGGTGGGCGGCCATGATTTCCATAATATCCTTTTTGGGAGTATCCTTGAAAGCCGGGTTGGGAGTGGTGGTGGTCCAGCTCAGCAAGGGGGTTGCTGAGCTTCTCTGGATGCCCGTATTCATGTAGGCTTCGTTGTCATAACAGACGTAAATGATGTCGTCGTTCCGCTCGGCGCACCCCGAAAGGGCTTGCAGTCCGATGTCGAACGTCCCCCCATCCCCAGCCCAAGCCATTACCTGAACGTCCTCGATACCTCGGGCCACCAGTCCTTTCTTTACGCCGGAGGCGGTAATGGCCGCGGCCTCGAAGACGGTGTGCAGAATGGGAACCTTGAGGCTCGATGAAGGGAAAAAACCGGCCACGGTTGACCAGCAGCAGGCCGGGATGACCACCATGGTTTTTTTCCCGAGAGCCTGAAGAGCATAGCGCATGGATAGGGATGCGCTGCAGCCTGGGCAACCGATATGCCCGGAATATAGCAATTCTTCTTGGGGCAGTTCGTACCTCATGGTTTCACTCCCATCCAGGCGATGTCCCCTTCCGGGGTATCTTGCCCTTTGGTGTATTCGATAATCTCCTTGAGAACGGCCGGGGTCACGTCCCTTCCCCCTAAGCCTGCGATGAAACCGAAGATCGACGTCCCTTCTCCGTGATGGTGGAGGGCTGACCGGATCTCCTGGGCGAAAATACCGGTGGATCCAAAAGAAATGTTCCGGTCCACCACCGCTACTTTTCTCACCTGCTGCAAGACCCGCCGGACATCTTCCACGGGGAAAGGCCGGAACATTTTCATTTTCAAAAGACCGACCTTCTCTCCTTTCTCCCTGTATTCATCTACCACTACCCGGGCCGTACCCGTAACCGTCCCGGTGGTCACCAGAAGAACGTCCGCATCCTCCACCCGGTACTCCTCCATCATCCCGTAACTGCGGCCGAAGGCCTTCCCAAATTCTTGGTCTACTTCTTTGGCCACGCGCTTGGCCTCTTCCATGGCCTCCTGCATCTTCACCCGCTGCTCCATGTAGACATCCGGTAAAAAGGCCGCGTTGAAGGAGTGGGGATCTTCCACGTCCAGTTTGAACTTGGACACATAGGCTGGCAAGTATGGGTCGACTTCCTGGATGTCCGGAATCTCCACCTGCTCGTAGGTGTGCGAAAGGATGAACCCATCGAGGCAGACCATGCTGGGCAAGAGGACCTTCTCCGAGATGCGGTAGGCCATGATGATACTGTCCAAAACTTCCTGGTTGTCCTCACAATAAAACTGCAGCCAGCCCGTATCCCTCTGGGAGAGGCTGTCGGTCTGGTCACACCACATGGTCCAGGGAGCGGCCATGGCCCGGTTGACGTTGGCCATGACAATGGGGAGGCGTGCCCCCGCAGCCCAGTGCAGCACCTCATGCATCAAGGCCAGACCCTGCGCGGAAGTGGCCGTGAAGGCCCTCGCTCCGGCGGAAGCCGCACCGATGCAGCAGGCCATGGCTGAATGCTCGGATTCCACCTTTACAAAATCAGCCTTGAGCATACCTCTGGCGCAGAAATCAGAGAGCGCTTCCACAATGGTTGTTTGCGGCGAAATGGGGTAAGCCGGTATTACCTGAACGCGGGAAAGCATGGCTCCATACGCCACGGCCTCATTTCCAGAAATCACTCGCTCCATTTTTCTTCCTCCAGGATCAGGGCTGAACGCGGGCACTCCACAGCGCATATTCCGCAGCCTTTGCAGTGGTCGGTATCAATGAGGTAGCCGTTTTCTTTTTCATTGAAGGCGATGGCCACATCCGGACAGACCACCAGGCATACATGGCAGCGGATGCAATTCCCGCAGCTGAAGCAACGTTCGGCTTCCTTTTGGGCTTTCAGTCCCCCGAGGCCACCATGCACCTCTTTAAAACCTCTCGCCCTAACTGGCACCGGAAGGGAAGGAAGTTTTGCCCGCGGCGCTCGGGGGAAATAATCGAGGTTAATCCTTTCGAATCCGGCAACCTCACGGCCGTTCTGCGGTGGGTCTGGGCGATCCTTTTCCAGGAACCGCTCTATGGCCAGGGCCGCCCGCTTTCCGGAGGCAATGGCCTGGGATACATAACCTTGCCCTGTGGCCGCATCCCCCCCGGCAAAGATTCCGGGAACGGTCGTTCTTCCCCAAAAGTCGGCGGTGATTAGGCCATTTTCGCTTTTCATCCCCTGGGGCAGGAAAGAAAGGTCCGCCCTTTCTCCCACGGCCAGGATCAGGCTATCAGCTGGCAATGAAAAATTGGACCCTTTGATGGGAACCGGCTTTTTCCTTCCACTGGCATCGGCCTTTCCTGGTTTTGTCCGCAGGCACTCAATAGCTTGTACCTTTCCTTTCTTGTCGATAACTTTAACCGGGACAGCGTTGAAAATGAACTCTACCCCTTCCTGGCTGGCCTCCTCCACCTCTTCGGCAATGGCCGGCATAGCTTCTTTCGCCCTGCGGTAGACGACCGTAACCTTACCTCCCAACCGCCAGGCCGCTCGGGCTGAATCAATGGCCGTGTTGCCTCCCCCGATAACGGCCACCTTTTTCCCCAGGGATGGGCGCTTCTGGGAGTGAATCTCTTGGAGGAAACTCAAGCCGTGCCAAACCCCCTGATGATCACTCCCGGTTATCATCGGCCTCTGCTCGGCCTGGGCGCCCGTGGCGAAAAAAACGGCCCCGTAGGGCTTCAAATCTTCCAATCCCAAGTCGCACCCGAATCTCATCCCAGTTTGGATTTCCACGCCTAAAGATTCTATCCGTTCGATTTCTTTATTAAGGACTCTCCTGGGCAAACGGTATTCGGGAATACCATAGCGCAGCATTCCCCCTGGTTCATTCATTCCTTCAAAGACCCTTACTGGGTAACCTTTCCGGGATAGAAAATAGGCGCAGGAGAGGCCTGCCGGGCCAGAGCCAATGACGGCAATTTTTTCATCCCTTTTTTCCCTTTTCGGCTCTATCTTCCCTCCCTTTATCCCCCAGTCACCCAAAAAACGCTCTAAAGCATGGATGGCCAAGGCTTCATCATACTCCTTACGGTTACACTCCCGCTCGCAAGGATGATGGCAAACTCGCCCGCAGACCGCAGGGAAAGGGTTTGCTTCCAACATCTTCTGCCAGGCTTCTTTTAGGTTTCCATCTGCCAGGGAAGTCAGGTAGAAAGGGATGTCTTGCTCGATTGGGCAGGCTTGGGAACAGGGCGCCCGGAAAGAAATATACGAAGGACGCAAATACCTCCAGGTTCCGGTCTTATTCCAGAGCGTGGATTGTAATGATATAGAAAGGATCGGTACATCTTGGAAATTTTTAATAACGATCTTCTCTTCCATTCCTCCCCCCTTAACAACGGTGAAGAGTGAAAAATTAAAAACCACCTAATTTCTCAACTCTCAATTCCCAATTCTCAACTCTCGAATTTGTACTTTTTCAAAGGCCTCCCTTGCTGCCGCCTCATTTTCCTTTCCTTTCCCCGGAACCGCTTCCCTAACCGTTTCAGCCAGAGCCTCAATTCCTATGATCCCGGTGACTTTGGCCAAGGCGCCCAAAATGGCCGTGTTAACGATAGGTTCTGTCCGGGACCCAAGTTTATTTTTGATGGCAATGCTACTGGCATCCACCGTGGCCACCTTAAAATGGGCCGGGAAGGGGTAGGAAGAAGGGGGCTTGGGGCTGTTGAGGAGAAGCCATCCGCCTTCTTTGAGCCCGGCGGTAACATCTACGGTCTTGTAAAGAACAGGATCGAGGATGATGACGCCATCCGGGGTGTAGACTTCACTATGAATACGGATCTTTTCCTCATCGACGCGGGCGAAGGCGGCGACCGGAGCACCCCTTCTTTCTGCCCCGAAGAGGGGAAAGGCTTGAACCTTTTTTCCTTCTTTGGCCGCCGCTGTGACTAACAATTTCGACGCAATCACGGCTCCCTGCCCTCCCCGCCCATGGATGCGAATCTCGATCATAGTTTCAACTCCTGTCAATTGGGACGCAGATTGGCGCAGATAAACGCAGAAACAACAAATTACATTTTAAGGCCTTTTTTGTTCAACCTTCTATTTTCTGTCTTTTAAATATTTAATTTTATCTTTTTAAATCCTGTTAATCTGCGTCCAAATATTTCTTTTGCCTTGCGCCTTTCCCTTATAGCCTCTTGCCTATTGCCTATCACCTATTTTTTCATTGCATTACCGCCCCACCATCCACGTTGATCGCCTGGCCAGTAATATTTCTGGCTTCATCGGAAACCAGGAAAGCCACTAAGTTGGCGATGTCTTCCGGCGTCTGTGGCCGGCGCAAAGGGGTCACTGCTTTTACTCTTCTCTCAAAAACTTCTCGGGGACTTAATTCGGCCATGGAGGGAAAATTCTCTTTGAACCACAGGGCCAGGTTTTCCCACATGGGGGTCCAGACGTATCCCGGGCAGACGGCGTTCACGGTGATGAGGTGGCGTCCCAGTTCTTTGGCCAAAACCTGCGTCAGACCGATTACTCCAAATTTGGAAGCGCAATAGGCGCCGATGAATTCCTCCCCGGATTTTCCCGCAATGGAAGAAATATTCACGATCCGCCCCCGTTTACGGGGCATCATCTCTTTAGCCACAGCTCGCGAGCATAAAAAAGTACCTTTGAGATTAACCTGCAGGGGTTTTTCCCAATCCTCCTCCGAATGGTCGATGATCAACCCCGTACTCCCGGTGCCGGCATTGTTAACCAGGATGTCGATCTGACCAAAATTTTCCATCGTTCCCTTAACCATTCGCTCTACATCTTTGGCGATGGATACATCTATCTCCGAGGAAAGGCCGCGTCTTCCGAGATCCTTGATCTCACGAATCAACTTCTCTGCGGCCATCCCATCCACGTCGGCGGCCACGATGGCCGCTCCTTCCAAGGAAAGGCGTATGGTAATAGCCCGGCCTATTCCGCTTCCCGCCCCGGTGACGATGGCTACCTGCCCGTTCAGATTGTACATCGCCAACTCCTTTTGAGTTTTACCTATGGCCTATCCCCTCTTGCCTTTAGCCTATCACATTTTTCATTTTCCATTTGGCATTTGGCAATCGTTTTCCATGCCCTGAAAAACTTATGCCACAGCGCCCCCACATTTGTCAACCAATGACTTTTTTTGCCTACAGATTCTCTTGATTTCTTATAAGTCTTCTGCTAATGATTCAACAAATAATCCAATCCGGGGAGCCCCTTGTTGCTCCTGAAAAACCCATTTTTCTTTGGACTTTCAATCGTCGCTTTAATTGCGCTTCAGGTAGGGATAAGCTTTTTTAGCGTTCGTTCTTTTCTGGAAGGGGACCTAATCCTGGGGTTTGCTTGTTTCTTTCTCATTTCTCTCCTGGCTCTTATCATCGGCCTTTATTATGTCTGGTTTCGCAAGCAAAGAAAGGTTCCATCCTTAAATTGAAAAAGCGGCTCATTTATCTTTATGTAAGTTTTTTCCTGGGAACTTTAGTGGCAGGAGGCTGTGCCCACTATCCGGCCAATTCCTTTCTTAAAGAGTGTTCTCCCCATAAGGGTTACCGGCTGAAGAACCTGGGCCAGGATAATAAATCTGACAGTTTGTTATTATTTCTTACCTTCTCCGGTGGGGGAACGCGAGCCGCTTCGCTGGCTTATGGGGTGTTGGAAGAACTGGCCAGAACGGAAATCTTTCTGGAGGGTCGGAAGCGCTCGTTGTTAGATGAAGTGGATGCGATATCGAGCGTATCAGGGGGCAGTTTTACCGCTGCCTACTACGGGCTTTTCGGCCGCCGTATTTTTGAAGACTTTACAAGTCGTTTTTTGAAAAGAAATGTTCAAAGGGAACTGTTTGAGGAAACAATTCCTCTGGATAACTGGTTTCGACTTCTCTCGGCCAATTTTGGCCGTAGCGACTTGGCCGCCGAGTACTATGATCAACACTTATTTGAGGGCGGCACCTTCGGCGATATCGAGACCCGGGGAGGTCCCCTAATCTTTATTAATGCCACCGACATAACTCTGGGGACTTATTTCACGTTCACCCAGGAGATGTTTGATGCGATCTGCTCGGATGTATCTCGTATCCCTGTTGCCAGAGCAGTTGCGGCCTCATCTGCCGTACCGGTTATTTTAAGTCCTATCACTTTGTATAATTATGCGGGGAGTTGCAACTATCAGGCACCGGCATGGGTGCAAAAAACCTTACAAGAGCCTGCCGTTTCTCGGCGGCGGTTTTTCTTGACTCCAATGTTATCCTGTCCGGCCTTTTCTCTGACCAAGGTGCGCCACGCATCATTCTCGATATATTAACCCTTAAACTTCCATTTTTGCTTGGTTCAACAGGGGAATACAATCTTTTGGAGATTGAACGAAATTTGAAGAAGAAGATGCCTGGTGTATTTTCTGTGTATAAAAGATATCTTTCCCGGCTGAACCTTAAAATAATTCCTATACCTGGACCGGAAGAGATAAAAAAAAATTCTGGGCAAATTGCGGACAAAGATATTCCGGTCCTGGTTTCAACCATCCAAAGTAAAGCTGATTTTCTTGTGACCGGAGATAAAAAGCATTTCGAAAAACTTAAAGTCCCGGGCAACTATCCTTTAAAAATAATTACCCCTTCAGAATTTCTTGAACGTGTTCTTCCCCAGATTATAAAAGAGATTCAAACCGTGAAAGCCTCTTAAGAACGTTTATTCGTTTTTCAATCAGCTATAGGCAAAGATTATTGAGTTCTTTCTCCACTACCTCATCAACTCGAAGCGATCTATGACTACCTTCTAAAACTCGCCCGGGTTCGTTTCCTTTTGGCTGATGATGCGGGCGCTGGTAAGACAATCATGGCCGGCCTTCTCATCCGGGAGCTTAAGTTGAGAGGGCTGACTGAACGCATTCTGATCGTCTGCCCGGCGAACCTCGCTTTTCAATGGCAACGGGAACTTAAAGAAAAGTTTGATGAGAAATTTATGATTCTTAAAGGGTATGACATTCGAGACCAGTTTGGAATGAATCAATGGCTGGAACAACGACAAGTCCTGACCTCCCTCGACTTGGCCAAGAGAGAAGACATCCTTCCAGGCCTCGGGCAAGTCCATTGGGATTTGGTAATTGTGGATGAGGCCCACAGAATGTCGGCTTCGGACGAAACCCACAAAACTGCACGTTACAAGCTGGGAGAACTTTTGCGCGATAGCTCCGACCACCTTCTCTTGCTCACAGCAACCCCCCACAAGGGCGATCCGATAAATTTCAGCCTGTTCCTGCAGCTGCTCGACTATGATGCTTATGCGGACGTCAAATCCATCCGTGAAGCCATGGGCCGCCGCAAGGCTCCATTTTACCTGCGGCGCACCAAGGAGGCGATGGTCTATTTCCCTGAACGGCAGGAAGACGGAAGATGGATAGCCCGTAAGATTTTCACCAAGCGCATACCTCATACGGTAGATTTTCAAATCGATGGAGCCGAATTCGACCTCTATCGCGATGTGACTCGATTTGTAAAATACCAGAGCACGAAAGCCGCTGCCCAGGGGGATGATCCTCGAGCAAGGGCAATCGGCTTCCTGATGTCCCTCTACCAACGCCGACTGGCCTCCAGTACCCATGCTATGCGCCGCTCACTGGAAAATCGTGCCAAGCGCCTGGGGGTAGGTCTAAAACGAGCCCAGGAACTTGTCCGTTTAGTTCCTCCGGACATTCCCGACCCGGAAGAGCTGGAGGAAATGGAAGAGCAGGAGCGCGAAAAACTGGAAGAGATCCTGGAGGCTATCACCCTTGCGGGCAGCGCGGAACAAGTACGGGAAGAGATCGAGGAGCTAAAAAGGCTGGCGGCGCAAGCCCAAGGGGTTGAATCCTGCGGCGCTGAGGCCAAATTATCCCGCTTAAAAAACCTGCTTCAGCAGGAAGGGTTCTTTGATCAGTCCGACAAGAGACTGCTTATCTTTACGGAATTCAAAGACACCCTTGATTATCTCATGGGCTGCCTGAGGAATTGGGGTTTCCGGGTTGGATGTATCCACGGCGGCATGAAAGCTGGATTCCGGGATGAGCCGGGTACTCGCCTTTACACGGAGCAACAATTCAAAGATGGGGCGATCCAGATTCTTGCGGCCACAGAAGCAGCGGGGGAAGGAATTAACCTCCAGTGTTGTAATGTTCTCTTTAATTATGATATCCCCTGGAACCCTAACCGCTTGGAACAGCGGATGGGCCGCATTCACCGGTATGGCCAGCACAAAGACTGCTTGATCTTCAATTTCGTCGCCACCAATACAATTGAAGGCCGGGTGCTCCAGCGCCTTTTGGAAAAGCTGCAAGAAATACGCGACAGCCTCGAAGATGATTCCGTTTTCAATGTGGTCGGAGAGATTCTTCCGGCAGCCCATATTGAGAGGGTATTGCGCGACTATTACGCCGGCCGCCTGGGGGATGCGGACCTGGAAGATCGCCTCCTAAAAGATGTTGATGAAGGACGGTTCAGAGCCATTTGCCAGAATGCCCTTGAAGGACTTGCTACCAAGACCCTGAACCTGGAAATGCTCATCGAACGCCGGGCCAAGGCTCAAGAGCGCCGATTAGTCCCTGAAACCATCGCCCGTTTCCTCCACGATTCTGCAGGTTATGTATCATTTACCCTGAAACCCATCTCGAACCTACCCCATACCTTTGACCCGGCCCGGACTCCAGGGGTTTTAAGGAACTATGAAACTCAGACGGACTGGAAATTACCCTCCCTCTCCACAAAATATCCGCGCATCTCCACGGACCGGGAGATTGCCGAGAAGAATAACCTCGAATGGGTCACTCCGGGACATCCCCTTTTTGAGGCCCTCAGGAAGCACGACCTGAATCTGGCGCAGGAGCATCTCGGGAAAGGGGCCTGTTTCTATTCCCTTCAGCATGAATCTCCCGCCCGGCTGGATTTTTACCGAGCCCGGGTGGTGGACGGGCTTGGTCAAGTGATTCACGAACGCCTCTTTGCAGTGGAAATTGTAGATAATGATAAATGCCAAATCCAGGATCCGGGCATACTTGGGAATTTTATGCCAACGGAGCCTCCGGAAAATCTCCCTCCCGTTGCGCTTGCCTCCGAGGCCACCGCATGGCTTAACGAGCATGCGCTCACGTCTTTTGTGGAAGAGGTTCGTGCTGAGCGGATTAATGAAATTGAAAACATTGCCGAACACATAGAGTTTTCCCTGACGGAGCTTTTACAAAAAGCAGACGAAGAGATTGGGCGGGCTGCCTCGGAAGTTGAACAGAAAGTTACCGGAGCGGAAGGGCGCCAGGTATACGATGTCCACGAAAAGAACCTGGGATATGACATCACCAGCCTCCATTTGAATTCTGGCGAATTACGGCTCATCGAGGTCAAAGGGATTGCCGGCGATTCTGGGACGGTCCTGCTCACCCCGAATGAGCGGCGGGTTGCAGAGGACAGGCGAGATTGCTACTGGCTCTATATCGTCACCAACTGCAAAGGGAGCCCGAAGCTCCAGGATCCGGTTAAAGACCCCGCCCGCCTCAAATGGCATGAAGTGAAGAAAGTGGACCATTATTACTTGACGATAGATGCCGTAACCCAGCCAATGCAGATACGTGAAGAATTGAGAGACTTCAAGGGCCGGGAGGAATGATCGCGAATCGAATGGCTGAAAGAGTGAAAAATAGGAAAGCGGAAATGGAAAAGAATATCGCCGTAATTCCTGTTGAGCGGATCGAGCGATTAATCTTCCTAATTCGTGGCCAGAGGGTGATGCTCGATCGTCATTTAGCCGTTCTTTATGGTGTGTCCACCAAAGTTCTAAACCAGGCGGTCAAGCGAAATAAAGGCAGGTTTCCGGAAGACTTTATGTTTCAATTGACCACCCAAGAAGCAAGAGTTTGGTGGGCCGATGTTATGGCGCCCCGTTTAAGGTCACAAAATGTGACCTTAAAGCGTGGCCAACACATCAAGTACGCTCCGTATGCGTTCATGGAGCATGGAATATTGATGCTGTCTTCAGTTCTAAATAGCGAACGAGCGGTTCAAGTCAACATCGAAATCATGCGGGCTTTTGTCAGGCTGCGCCAGGTGCTGTCGTCACACAGAGAACTCGCCCGAAAACTGGAGGAATTAGAACGTCATTTAAGAAATCATGATGAACAGATAGAGGCGATTTTTGATGCCATTCGCCAACTCATGACGCGGCCTGAACGGGATAGGAAACAGATTGGCTTTCATCTGAAAGAGCGGCATAGCCCCCTATATGGCAAGAGTAAAAAAGAGACACCCAAATTAACCTCATCAATTCAAATATTATTGTCGTTTGAGACTCTGAATTCGGGGGGAATCAAGATTAAAGACCCCACATGCACAGGCGTGCTGTTTTCGCCTAAGAAGGAGGAAGAAAGAATACCTTATTACCGATGCCTGCCCCCAAACCAACGAATCCCGCATCGCCCACCATGCTCTCTACCCTATTGAAATGAATCCCGATATTCGTGTTGATTTTTTCCCTTCAATTTAGTACATTCCAACTGAAAGTTAATCCTCCCTTAGTAATTCTCGTAATTTTATAAAGCACCAGGCCCTTAATCTTTATACGAGGGGAAATATGGCGGAGGCTGTGATCAAATTCGTGCAAAGTTGGAGATCCCCTTTCGCCTGACGGAAATAAAATTCGAGGTTCACGGCTAGAAATTCTGCTGAAGACTTGTGAAAACCAATAAAGATACAAAACGCTTCGCAAGATATCAATTTGTGGTGAATCTCTTGTTGGCGAAAGATCGCTTTCGTAAGTCTGAGATCTATGAGGCCTTGAAGGATGAAAAGAAGGCCTTTATTGGCCGGGTCGTTAGCGGATTGGTAAGAGGAGGTTATTTAACCAAGGCAGGGGTTAAGACGAATACTCAATATTCCTGGTCAGCAAAAAGAGGGGATTTCAATGCCGGGCAGTGGATTGATCGGCAAGTTTTCACGGCTACCGTGAAGAGGTCACCATCCGTTGACCGTCCCAGAGAACGCCTTCTTAAAGTCGGGGCCTCGGAGCTTAAAATTTCAGAGCTTTTAGCAATTCTGATCCGTTCAGGTCTTCAAGGTGAATCTGCGATGCAAGCCGGTGAGAAACTGGCGGCACTTTTTGGGGATGACCTTGAAAAATTGTCTCTCCAAGCCAGAGGAGAACTTAAACAGGTTAGCAAAGCCATAGGAGAGACAGCCTATTGTCAAATTATGGCCGCCCTCGAACTGGGTAAAAAGTTGGCAAATCAGCGAGTGGGTGATTTGGCGCCAAGCTATAAAATTCGAAATACCTTGGACGCCCTTACTTACTGCAAAAAACATTTTGCCCGCTTGGCCCGGGAAGCTAAGCAAGAGGAATTTCATGTGGTTTTGCTGGATGAAAAACATAAGGTCATAAAATCCGAACAGGTTACGATAGGCCTTTTAAGTCAATGCCTGGCCCACCCTCGTGAAGTCTTTAAACCGGCGATTCGGGAATCAGCCGTGTCAATTATCTTGGTGCACAACCATCCCAACGGAGATCCAACACCCAGCCAGGATGACAAAACAATAACCAAAGAACTTAAAAGGGCTGCTGAGACGCTCGGCATCCGAATTATCGATCATGTCATCGTGTCCAAAGATAAGGTCCTAAGCATGCTCGAAGAGAAGATATTGTAACCTCTCAACTTGGGGCAATATTCATGTATGATCCAGACTTTAACGAGGCAAAGACCAGGCAGGATTTCATAGATAAAGCCCTTAAGCAGGCTGGATGGAGTCCCATTGTCCGATTTCAACCAGGCATGTTGTATGACCATTGCTCCGTTGAAGAATACCTAACGGCTACAGGCCCGGCTGACTATGTGCTGTTCCACAAAGGGAGGGCGTTGGCTTGCGTTGAGGGGAAAAAAGTAAAAATAGGGCCGCAGAATGTCCTGCAACAGGCCAAGAGATATGCCCGGGGTTTTTCGGAAGGCCCTTGCTCCTTTGGCGATTATCATCTTCCTTTTGTCTATTCAACAAATGGAAAAATAATCTGGTTTCAGGATTTGAGAGACCCGCTTAGCCTTTCGAGGGAAGTTGCTGCGTTTCACACCCCTCTGGCCCTCATGGAAATGTTGAATAAAAATGTAGCCGCAGCCGCGGAGCGGCTTAAAGAGCATGAAATAGATGATAAATACTTATGGCCTTTTCAAATCGAAGCCATAAAGGCCATAGAACAGGCTATCTTGGAGCGAAGGCGTCTTATGCTGGTAGCCATGGCCACGGGCACAGGGAAGACCTTCACCATCGTAAATTTGATCTATCGTTTGATGAAAGCCAATTACGCCAAGCGTATCTTGTTCCTGGTAGATCGAAGAGCTCTGGCGGCCCAGGTGGTTACAGAAATGGCCAGTTTTGAAGCCGAACCGGGCTTAAAGTTTGATCAGTGTCATGAAGTTTACAGCCAGCGGATCAGGAGAGAAGACCTGCCGGAAATCCACAAAACCCATTTTACGGTCTTTGACTGCTTTAACGGCAGCCTCCTGAATTTCTTCCGCAAGACAACCGGTATCACCGCCGAAGCTCCCCTAAAGGCAACCAAATCCATCCGGGAAATTGTCCAGGCTATCGCGGACAACGAGGATTGGCAGTACAATACCGGCGTTCTATCCAAAAGGCTTCACCGGATATCTAAAAGTATCACCCAGGAGGGCAGGCTGGCGTTTAATTATATCCTGGACTGTGATGTCGCCGAATTTGCCCGGACCCTGCATCAGAGGCTGGAGCAAAAATGGGAGCAGACCATCGAGATTTTACAAAGCGAAGACTTTCTTCATATCTGTGAAGATTATCCGCGTCCCCAAAAGCCCTTCCTCAGAGCAGATTCGGCGGAAGATTATGTGAGCTCAAGAATAATTTTCCGGGCCAAGGATGGCAGAGAACTTGGGCCGCAGGACTATCTTCAGGAATTTGAAAGATTCGTAAGAGAGAATCCCCGGCATATTGAGGCCCTGGAGATACTTCTGCATCGCCCCCGGGAGTTTGACCCTAAGCACTTGAAGACCCTCAGGGAGATTTTAAGCACCCAACCGGATTTCCTTGATGATAAATTTACCGAAAAGAACCTCCGCCGTGCCTACAACAAGGAACTCGCGGACATCATCTCCATGATTCGCCACGCAGTTAGGGGTGATGAATTGCTTACCCCGGAACTGAGGGTTGATAGAGCCCTGAACAAAATTAAATCCGGCCGTTCTTTTACGGCGGAACAAGAAAAATGGCTGGCCTTGATTAGAAGGCACCTCATCGAAAACCTGCTGATGGAGGAAGAGGATATAGATCAACTTCCAATTTTTACCCGAGAAGGAATTACCCGTAATAAATTGAACAAAATCTTTAACGGGGAGCTGAGAATATTGATGCAGGAGATTAATGAAGCTGTTGCAGCTTAAAAAGAGATTTAACATCAAATTTGGTGTTGACTGAATATGGAATTTACTGTAGAGTTTTATGAGACAGATTCAGGCAGATTTCCGGTCCGTGATTTCCTGGACCGCCTGAAAGAAACGGGTCCAAACGATTTTGCTGCCATAATGGCCGGGTTAGCCAAACTGAAAAATAGACAATATCACCGACCTCCTCTATCTAAGCCAATTGGAGACGATCTTTTTGAGCTTCGTCATGTGGGAAAACTCAACACAAGGGTTTTTTACTTTTTCGCCAAAGGGCAAAGAATCATAACCGTGCATGGAGTCAGGAATAAAGCAAGAGAGATTCCGGCTGGTGATCTTAAGGTTGCCTTGGAAAGAAAAAGCGATTGGCTGGCGAGGAATGCTTCATGAAGGGAAAAACAAATTTCGACATTTATCTTGAAGAGCAGTTAAAGGATAAGGATTTTGCTGAACGTTTTAAACGGGCCGGCGAAGCATGGGATGTGGCAATTCAACTGGCCTCCCTGAGGAGAGATTCTGGAATGTCTCAAAAGGAGCTGGCACGGAGAGTGGGCACATCGCAGCAACAAATCAGCCGACTTGAATCAACAGCTTATGAAGGCCACTCCTTAAGCATGTTACGCCGGGTTGCCGATGTTCTCGGGGCAAAAGTTCGCGTAGAAATTGAGCGCCAAAAACCAAGCACGGAAGCCTTTGTGGCTGAAAGAAGATCTGTTTATAGAATTAAAAAAACGAAGGCCCAATCTCCTAAATAAACCAGGTGGGTAAAAAATTGTCCTCTCCCCATTTCCCCTCTCCCCTGGCGGGAGAGGGCCAGGGTGAGGGGGATTTTTAGAGAGGAGGTCTATGATCGACGTCGTTGGAAAACTATGGGGTTTTTGCCACACCCTCCGCCATGACGGCATTGACTATGGCGATTATATCGAGCAGTTGACCTATCTCTTATTCCTCAAGATGATCGAGGAGAAAGGGGTAAAAATCCCTTCGGAATATGCCTGGTCTGTTTTAAGGGAAAAGTCCGGCGTTGATCTGACGGATCACTATATGAAAACCCTGAGAGGTCTGGGAGAACAGCCCGGAATGCTCGGGGCCATCTATGCCGGTGCTTTGTCCCGTTTCAGCAACCCGGTCAATTTAAAACGCCTTGTTAACCTCATCGACGAAATTGAATGGACCGTTCTCAACGTGGATGTAAAAGCCGCGGCCTATGAGGGTTTGCTGGAAAAATCTGCCGCCGAGGGAAAGAAAGGGGCCGGGCAATATTTCACCCCGCGCATCCTGATTCAATCCATTGTTCGTTGCGTGCAACCTGATCCCCGCAAGAGTAAAGATTTTACTATCCATGATCCGGCAGCCGGGACCGGTGGATTTCTGGTCTGTGCTTATGAATGGCTCATGGAAAAAACCAAGGGCGGTCTCGAACGTTCGGAAGCCAAAAGAATTTTGACCTCAACTTACTCCGGAACCGAGCTTGTCCCCCGGCCCAGAAGGCTGGCCTTGATGAATCTCTATCTCCACGGCATCCAGGCTGACATCTACCTGGGAGACGCTATTTATGAACCGAAAAGGGGAAGCGACTATGACTGCGTTATGACCAATCCTCCTTTCGGAACCAAGGGGGCAAATCAGGCACCCAATCGTGATGATTTCACCGTTGCTACCAGCAATAAACAACTCAACTTCGTTCAACACGTGATGAGTATTTTGAAACCAGGCGGACGAGCCGCCATCGTCGTTCCTGACAACGTGCTTTTTGCCGATCAGGCCGGTGAAGTTTTCAAAATTCTCACCGAGGATTGCGACCTGCATACTGTCCTGCGCCTCCCAAATGGCACCTTCACCCCTTACAGCCCCGGCACCAAGACCAATGTTATCTTTTTTACCAAGGGTTATCAAGCAGAGAACACCTGGGTTTACGATGCCCGAACCAATGTCCCGCGAATCACCAAAAAGGACCACCCCCTCACACCGCAGCCCTTTGCCGAATTCAAAGCCTGCTTTGGCCTCAATCCCGAAGGCCGCGCCAAACGCGACCCCAAGCAATCCAAAGAAGACCGCTGGCACTGCTTCAGCATTAATGAAGTGAAAGAACGTGACTTCAAAATCGACAGCCTTAAATGGCTTAAGGATGAATCCCTTGATGACATGGATGAATTGCCAGAGCCAGAAGAATTGGCTGCTGACGCCATTTCAGAGCTTGAGGGGGCGGTTGAGGAATTGAATGCGATTATTTCCCTTTTAGAGAATGGGAATGGCAACAAATCATCCGCAGCGATCAAAGGGGTGTAATCACAGTTAAAGGTTCTATTGTCATGCAATCAAGCATAAATGTAACTAACGGTTTAGAGCTACCAGAAGGATGGGTTTATCCCAAATTAGGCGAGATCTTAAATGTCAATTATGGAAAAGGGCTAAAGGAGGCTACCCGAGCACCAGGAGACATTCCAGTATATGGTTCGAACGGAGTAGTAGGTCAACATAGCATTCCCTTTACACAAGGGGCGACGATTATTATCGGTCGTAAAGGAACCGTCGGGGCAGTACATTTTTCAAATAGTCCCTGCTGGCCCATCGACACAACATATTTTATTGACGATTTTCATGGCCTAAATCCAAAATATCTTTTGTATTCACTTCGTAGTTTGAACTTGGCTGAGAGAGACACATCCACCGCAATTCCTGGACTTAATAGAGAAGACCTTTACAGCCAACAAATACCACTCCCTCCGTTGCCCGAACAAAAGCGAATCGTGGCCAAAGTGGAGGAATTGCTCGCGCGGGTCAATTCGGCGCGTAAGCGCCTGGCCAAAGTAAAAACCATCCTCAAACGCTTCCGCCAGGCCGTCCTCTCCGCCGCCTGCTCCGGCCGCCTCACTTCCGACTGGCGAGAAAGGAATCCAAATATAGAATCAGTAGAGGTTTTATTAGAAAATATTCAAAAAAGAAGAATACACCTGGCTAACACGCCTTCACAAAAGCAAAAATTAAATGAGATATACTTATATCGAGAGCAAGGGTATTCAGATTCAATGCCCGAAAACTGGAAATATCTGGCATTGGATAAACTTTGTGAGTCTTTTCAATACGGCACCTCAAAAAAATCTGAGCCATCTGGGAAAGTCGCGGTATTACGGATGGGCAATATACAAAATGGAGAAATTGATTGGAATGACCTTGCTTATACTTCTGACGACGAGGAGATAGAAAAATATAAACTCAATGCAGGAGATATCCTTTTTAATAGAACCAATAGCCCTGAGCTTGTTGGAAAGACAGGCATTTACAAGGGAGAACGCCCTGCCATTTTTGCTGGTTATTTGATCAAAATTAATAATTTTAAGGAACTCGATTCAAGGTATCTCAATTTTTGTTTGAATACAAATTATGCCAGAGATTATTGCTCGAAAGTGAAAACTGACGGAGTTAGCCAGTCTAACATCAATGCTCAAAAACTTGGAAAATTTGAAGTTCCTTTCTGCCCGGTTAAAGAACAACAAGAAATTGTGCGGCGCGTCGAAGCATTATTCAAGCTGGCTAACATGATTGAGAGGCGAGTAACGGGTGCGAGTTTGCGGGCTGGAAAAATGACCCAGGCAATTTTAATCAAGGCCTTCCGTGGCGAATTAGTTCCTACCGAAGCCGAACTGGCCCCCCGCGAAGGCCGCTCCTACGAACCCGCCTCCGAACTTCTGACCCGAATTAAAAAGGAATTAGGAAATGAGGTTAAATCGGACCCCCGCAAGCGGAATCGAATTAAAAAAGGGGGGTGGGCAACAAAGCAAATAGTAGATATTTAAACAATAAAGATTTTATTCGCAGATTCATCATTCGCAAAAATCCAGATATGATCTGATGGGCACAGTCAGTAAGGTAAAGACTTCTTCACTACACTTTCATAAGTTTAAGAAAAGGTATAAATTACATTCGCAAATAGGGAATGAGGATACCTGATGGAGTTATCCAATGCATGACTATGAAACAATCCAAGCTTACGTAAATAACTTCAGGCGACACATATCGCCCAACCTTAAGCCCGGTATTGGGCTTTCATGTAAGATTTACCCAGCACAACGGGGAGGAGCAGTTTTGGAGTTTTCCATAGGTCCCAATATTGCCAATGAGGACCATTTTGAGGCTGCGATGGAATCCGTCAATGCAATTTTAAAGGTTGTTCCGCAGAGGATGGTCGGTGGTAATATTGACGCTCTCAGATTTGGGGGCACAAACATTAGCATGGAGCCGAATCGGATATTGATAATCAAGGGTGAGGACATTGCGACCTTGTGGAGCGATGAAGGTGCTCAAAGCGACGTGGAAAAAATAATACGCGGCCAAGCAGGGGCGCAGGGATGAAATTGGGGCCACTCGATGGAAGTTTTGAAGAGGTAAGAGACCTCCTTGAGAATAATGGTCTCAAGCTTGAGGATTACCTTGAGAGACCCATTGCACCTTTGAAAACCCGCTTTTTAATCATCCCAATCGTTTTGTTTGTACTATCGCTTGGCGCTATGGCTGCTCTAATACCCAGCCTCTCGATTTGGTTACTCAAGTTGTTATACATCCCTATCTTCGGTAGCATCACGTGGACATGTGCGAGTATTCAGATACGCTTCAAGAATGGCATTGCCACCTTCTGTGTAGCAACGGGCCTGTTGTCACCAAGGGAAGCAGCAGACATTCTGAAAGAGTTGAAAGGGAAGTAATGTCACAACAGGATATATCTACGGGTAATCGAAAAGAGTCTCAACAATCAACAAACGAAGGGCATAATAGGGGGGAACCCAAGGAAAGAAAGGAGAAACATTGATGTTGAAACGGCTTCGGGTTCAGGGTTTCAAGTCACTTGCTGATATTGAAGTGGAATTCCCCGCCCTTACAGTCCTTTTCGGGCCAAACGCCTCCGGCAAATCGAATCTCTTAGATGCATTGCTCATTTTATCGCGCATCGCTACCGAGCGTACGCTGGCGGATTCCCTCTCCGGTCCAGTCAGGGGATATCCGGCTGAACTATTTCGATTTCCTCCAGGCGGCCTGGCAAATGCATTGCGGGCTTTGCTAAAGGAAGAATTGGAACGCGGCCCCGATTTCTTGCGCCTTGCCAATGCTCTTTCTGCGTTATATCCTAAAGACAGCGAGGAAAAGCGTCTTCTCGATGCCATGCTTTTGGCCATGCCAAGATAAGGAAAAAGTAAAAAGGGAAAAAAATAAGGGTAATGAAAAAAGGGCACGAGATGAAAGATGACCGAATTGAAATCAATCCCAAGGTGATGATGAGTAAACCGGTAATTCATGGAAGCCGGATCACGGTGGAGCTTATCCTTCGAAAGCTCAGAGAAGGGGCGAACGAGGCTGACCGTTTGGAAGCCTACCCCAAGCTCACGCGCGAAGATATTCAAGCGGCCATACGATACGCTAGGATAGGGGTGAGGAGGATCTAATGAGATTATACCTGGATACCTCCGTAATCGGTGCGCTTTTTGACGAGGAAATGCCAGAGAGGATAAAAATTACCCGCGCTCTGTTAGAATCCATTGTGGAGGGCAAACATGCTGGGGTTATTTCAAGCGTGGTGCTCGAAGAAATAGACCGATGTCCAGAAGAATTATCGACCTCGGAGCAGGCCATGCCAGTGGCGCGGAGACACTTTGCGGAAGAGTGATTGCCGCTCTGAAATCTCAAGCACTGCTTAATGAATCTGTTGGGGCGGGCTATATTGACCGCAACTGGCCGCCGGCTCTGAAAGAATCCGGCGCCTGGCCTCTTTCCAGCCTCCGCCAAAGCTTTCTCAATGGGGCCTTAACCCGGCTGATTGACCCGGATACCGTTCTTCGCATCAAGATTGTTGAGTTTGTCAGCAAAGGCGACTTTGGTTTGGCTTCCCGACAAAAACCCGATGGGACATATGATCGGTTATGGTATTCAGAGCCAGTCTCTCAAGACGAGGTAGCGTTCGAGGCCGGAGTTTTTTTGTTGAGGAAAGCCACGGCCAAGGCTCTTAAGAGTGGGGCCACGCTTGGATCACCATCCGTAGTGGAAACAGGCGATGTAATCAGTCCTGAACCGAAACCAGAGCCAGTTCCCACTCCTGAACCTGGTCCCGGGATTCAAAAAAGAACGCTTCGCCTGGTTGGAACCATCCCTCCAGAACTTTGGAACCGACTTGGAACAAAGATTATTCCAAAACTTAAATCCGGCGATGACCTGAAGATTGAGATTGATTTCTCGGTAAGCTTAAATGTTGAATCCATACGAAGTTTAGAGACTGACCTTCGCCAGGCTGTCGAAGATTTAGGCCTCGGAGGCAAGATCAGGATAGAACAATCATAACAGGAAAGATCATCCCTTGCGTCAGTCAGGAATATGTAGGGATGGCGCAGTCTTCAAATCAAACGAATTAAACCTATGTTTCCATCCAATGTTGGTGCGATCGTTGCGGAACTTCCCATAAATTTAATAGGACGCAGCTTTGCGCAGATAACAACGGATAATTATTTTCTTTTTAGTTTATCCTGATAATCTGTGTTTACCCTGTTAGATAGTAAACATCTAACAGGGTGCATCCGTGTCCAAAAAGGAAATTCCTATTCAATCAAGATGAAGTGATGAAAGATGAAAAACGCTAAAAGATGCAGCGCCCGCGAAGCTTTACGGGAAGCGATTCGGCCAGGCGACCGGATCTTTTTCTCTATCGCTTCCGGCCAGCCGCAAACCCTGCTCCAGGCTTTGGTGGATGATTTCGAATATTACCAGAACGTTGAAGTCATCAACGGCTATCTCCTGGCCGAGCATCCCCTGGCCAAGGAAGGCCTTGAATCTTCCTTCCGTTGCATCAGCTTCCAGAACAGCCCTTCCCTGAGGAAAGACTGGGAAGAAGGGCGGATCGATTTTCTTCCCATCCGCTATTCAGACGTCCCCCGGGCCTTTGCCCGCAAGGGGCCGACTCCTATCGACGTAGCCTTGATCCAGGTTGCCCCTCCGGATAGCGCCGGCAGGGTTAGCCTGGGAGTATCTACCAGCCATGCTTACCCTTTGGCTCTGGAGGCCAGGACCATCGTGGCTGAAGTCAATGATCAAGCTCCCCGGACCTTCGGCCCTTGTTCTTTCTCTATCTCCGAGGTTGATTATTTGGTGGAGTGTTCCGCCCCGCTGGTTCCCTATCCGGAGATAAAAATCGGTGCAGCCGAGCGCCGGATCGCGGAGTTCGTGACCGGACTTATTGCGGATGGGGCCACACTCCAAATCGGCATCGGCAACCTGCCGGCCGCCATCCTCCAGCTGTTGGAGGGGAAGAAAGATTTGGGTCTTCATTCCGGTATGCTCTCCGATGGCATCGTGGACCTGGTGGAAAAAGGAGTCATCACCAACCGCAAAAAAAACATCTACCAGGGGAAAATCGTGGCCGGGGAACTCATCGGGACGGAAAAATTGTTTCGCTTCAGCCATCAGAACCCCCTCTTGGAAATGCATCCCGCGCAAGTCAGCCACAATGCCGAATTGATCGGCAGGATCGATAACTTCGTAGCCATCAATTCCGCGCTGGAGATTGACCTTACCGGGCAGATCAACGCCGAATCGTTGAACGGCATCCAACTCAGCGGGGTGGGCGGACAATTCGATTTCGTGGATGGAGCGTATTTTTCCCGCGGGGGAAAATCCATTACCGCCATGACCTCATCCACCGGTAAGGGGAGGGTATCCCGCATCGTACCCCGGTTGCCCAGCGGGGCTGCGGTCACATTGCCCCGCTTCATGACGGACATTGTGGTGACCGAATACGGGATCGCTGAACTTCGCGGCAAATCTTTCTCCCGGCGGGCGGAAGCTCTAATTGCCATCGCCCATCCGGATTTTCGGAAGGAGCTCTGGGAAGCGTTAAGCAAGAGGAAATGATTTTTGATTGTAGATTGAACCCTTTGTTTTGGTTAGGTCAAGAGCGGCGGGATGAGAAAATAGCGGGGGAAGGTATGACATTGTCATTCATGAGAAACAAGGTGGTCCAAGTAGAGCCTTGTTCAGGGAACACTTTAGCCGTTTCCTGGCGGCTGGTGGACAGCCTCACGGAGGCTGAATTTCAGATAAAAGTCAGACTTCCAGACCTGGAAATCATCGAAGCCATGGCTCGAACGGTGCGTTCTCCTCACCCGGAATGTTCATTGGCTCCTCAGTTGATCCAGAAGGTTGTGGGCGTCCGGGTCGGACCGGGTTTGCGCAAGATCGTCCAGGACCTCATGGGTGGAATTGCGGGATGTCCCCAATACGCCGCAGGGGTGTTAGAATGCTGTAACGCCGTAATCCTTCACTTCACCGTTCCCCAGATCCAAGAGAATGCCAAAGGAACCGAAGAAGAAAGGCGGAAAAAATATCAGGCCATGCTAAAATTTAACCCGCGGCTCGTGCGCAGCTGCGTTGCTTTTGCTGACGACAGCCCTCTGATGCAGGGATTCAACACGCAATAATTTTGCCCCAGAGGCCACAGCTTGGCAAAGCCGCAACCAAAAAAACTTTAGCCACAGAGGGCACAGAGATATAAAGAAAGACCTTAAAAAAGACAATTTAGGACACAGATAACCACAGATAAAAATAGATAAAATTAAAAATTCTTAATAAAGTTTTTTATCTGGGTTTATTTGCGTTCATCCGTGTTCTAAGTTTTTTTTGTTCTAAAGATTTTGGCTATAGCTCTGTGATCTCTGTGCCCTCTGTGGCTAAAAGGAGAAGAAACGAATGATTACTTTCAGTCGAACTTTGCTGGTGGGAGCTGAATTCTTGGATGATGCGACTTTACGGTTTTACGGAACTCTCGAGGATCACATCTACGCCATGGAAATCCAGGTGGATGTGCGCGTTGCGGACGGAGTCATTGCGGCCATCCAGGGCCGAATGAAGCGCTATACCACCCCCGTATGCCCCACGGCCGTAGAAGTTCTTCAGCAAGCCGTGGGCATATCCCTGCGGAAAGAAGGCTGGATCTCCAGAGTGAACCGGGAAGTCGGACGTAAAGGCTGCCAGCATTTCGGCGAGATCCTTATCGAATGTGGCCGTTGTTTGGACTCCGCCCGTTTAACGCAAGCCCTGGGCGAGCATTTAAAAGCTGATCCTTCCGCCCCTTCCGTCCCCATTGCCCGCTCATGGGTAGAGGAACATGGGGAGGTCCAAGGTTTTTGCCTGGCCCGGCCGGGAGGGAAGAGCAGCCATGCGCGTTGACCTGCATATCCACACCCAACCGAGGTCTGCGTGCAGTGCCATCACCCCGGTCGATCTTATTCGGGAAGCGGGCCGGTTAGGTTTGGATGCGGTGTGTCTTACCGAGCACCAGAACCGGTGGAATGCTCAGGCTATAGAAGAACTGGCCGGGGAGACAAGAATCCGGATCTTCCAGGGAAATGAGATTACCACCAACCAAGGAGATATTTTGGTTTTTGGTTACCCTGAAGAGGTAAAGGGAGTTGTTGCCATCCAGGATCTTCGACGGGCCGTAAGCGGAGCGGGAGGGTTAATGATTGCGGCCCATCCTTTCCGGGGATTTCTTCCCTTTGGCATCACCCAGCTGCAAATGAAGGTGGAACAGGCTTGCCAGCGGTCTGTTTTTCAATACGTGGCCGGGGTGGAGATCCTCAACTGCAAGGTTACCGACCCGGAAAACGAAATGGCCCGCCAGGTGGCCGAACGGCTGGGCCTTCTGGGCGTGGCCGGAAGTGATGCGCACCGGATCGATGAAATTGGCCGATGCGTAACCATTTTTCAAAAGGAAATCCGCAACGAGCAAGAGTTGCTCGCAGAGCTCCGGGCCGGGAGATTCCGCACGGAGCTCCGCAATTAATCAACGGGAGGAAAAATGAAAACAAACCGCGACTGGGAAAAGCCGGTTCGCCGGATGGAACTCCTGATGAGGTTAAAATCTTTCCCCGTTGCCTTTAAGCTGCTGGAGAAGCAAGAAGCTCTGGCCGATATCCCTTTCCTGCGCCGAATGACCCATAAAGTGACCCTCTGCCAGCTCATCACGATCGTCAGGACTTTTGACTGGACAGTCGGAGCCGACCTCAACGATTTCCTCTCTCCCATGTGCCCTTCGATCATCGGCCTCGCCGGCCTGCCAGAGGTTTTTAAAGATGGAACCTTTCGTTCCATCGTCTGGACCAAGAGCCGCAAGGACGGCCAACAATACGAAAGTTCCATCCCCCGCCTCCCCACCGGCCGTTACCAGGCGGTGGCTATGGCTCCTCTGGTCTACAACCCTTTCGACCCTGATCTCGTCTTGATCTACGCCAATCCCGCTCAGATGATGCTCCTTATCAACTCTCTCCAATTTGAGGATTATGAAGTCATGGAATTTTACTGCGTGGGGGAATCCTCCTGCTCCGACGCCATTGCCAGATGTTACCTCAAGGGGAAACCTTTTTTGTCTATTCCCTGTTACGGGGAGCGGCGTTACGGTCATGCTCAGGATGATGAATTAATCATGGCTCTGCCCGCCGGGATGATGGATAAAGCCCTCAAAGGTATGGAAGCCCTGTATAAGAGGGGGATCCGGTACCCGATCAGCTATGCCGGGGCTGAAATGGATCTCACCTATGCTTTCCCCATGTCTTACTCCGGGCTGCAACAGCTGGAAGAAATCCGGGGTAAGGACAACCGCATCCTGCTGGGTGTGACCGGGGGAATCGCCAGCGGCAAGACCACAGTGGCCCGGATGCTGGAAGATTTGGGAGCTCCGATCATCGATTTCGATCTGCTCAGCCGGGTCGTAGCGGAGCCGAATAAGCCGGCCTGGAAAGAAATCGTGGCCTATTTTGGAGAACAGGTTCTGCTGGAAGACAAGACCCTGGACCGAAAAAAACTATCCCAGATCGTTTTCCGTGAACCGGAAAAAAGAAAAAAACTGGAAAGCTTCATCCACCCCAGGATTTACCATGAATTTGCCCGGCTAATTAAAGATTTTACGGCCCAAGATCCCCAGGCCATCATCCAGGTAGTCGTTCCTCTCCTGCTCGAAGCCAACTTGCAGCATCTCTTTCATAAAATCCTGCTGGTGTATATTCCGCAAGAGATGCAGGCCGAACGTTTGATGAAACGCGACCGGATCCCGCGGGAAATGGCCGCTAATATTCTCAACGCCCAATTGCCCATCGAGGAGAAAAAAGGTTATGCTGATTTTATTTTGGACAATTCCGGGACCTTAGAGGAAACGAAAAGGCAGGTGGAAGAGGTTTGGAAGAAACTGAAACAGATGCAAAAAGAAAGGCGCCAAGCGTAAGATAAAAAGCCCAAGGTTTTTAGGTTGCTAAGAGGAAATGGGAACTTTATTCCCCAGCCGCGGTTCACGCTCCTGATCTTCCCCCACGTTACGAAGGCCTTTAATTTGTTGAATGAGATTATTAATTTTCAGGTTATAGTTTCGTCGTTCAAAGGATTTGCTGATAATGGCGATAATATCCGCAACGTTAAAAGGCTTGGAGATGAAATCACCTGCTCCATAGCGGATAACTTGCTGGGCATTTTTCAGGGTTCCGTAACCAGTAATAATTATGACTTCAACGTCGCTTTTGATTTTCTTGATCTCTTTCAGGACATCAATCCCCGAAAGCCCGGGCATATTCAGATCGAGGGTGACCAGGTCAATATTTTCTTTTTGGATTAACGCGAGCGCTTCCTTCCCATTGGCAGCCGTATAGATTTTGTAAATGGGCTTAAGAATCATGCGCAAAGATTCGCGTGGACCCGCTTCGTCATCTACAATCAATATTGATCCCTGCTGTGACATTTTAAAAACTCCTTAGGAGGTTTCTTTTTCGTTAATTATGAGTCAATTTTCCAACTGCAAATTTTATGCCTTTGAAGGCGCCCCTTCTTCAGTCATTTTAAGTATTGAATATTTAAAATAATTTCAATTGAGTAAGGAGAAAGCTTATCTTTTCGGGGTGTTTTATTCAGGGGTCTCAGGCCAAAATTGTCAATTTTATAACATTCAGTGTTAGATTTCTGAAGGGGTGAAAGATATAAATTCCAACAGGTTGCCACCAAAGGTGCTTTGGACTGCTCAGGATCCCTTAACCGTGGCATTGAAGTTCAGCCAATTTTTCAAAGAACTAAACTGATGCCATCCCCGGGGGCGAATAAAAAGGAGGTCATAGAATATGCCCAATCATTTACACCACGCCCATCTGTTTGCCTCAAATCTTGACGCCAGTCTAAAATTTTATCAGGAAATGTTCGGGGCAGAAATATTGGCCGACCTGGATATGGCCGGGGCCAGGAATGTATTTCTGGCCATAGGCCAAGGCCGTCTTCATTTTTATGATCAACCGCTCATTTCTTATTGATTCGCCTTTTTTAATTTAGTAAACTAATATGATAAGGATCTTTACCTCCCACCTGGTAAGGGTGGTTTTTTTCTATTTTGCGATACGGCAAAGCCAAGCAGAAACTGATGGGGCGGGCCGGAAAAATTTCCATCGAAGATTTCATGGATGTTTTGCGTGATCACTTTAATTATCCGGACTCTATCTGCCGCCATCCCGATGAACGGGACCCGGAACTGGAACACGTGCAAACCGTGGCCTCCATCATCATGAACCTTACGACGAAAGAGGTGTATATTACCCACGGCCCGCCGTGTGCGAGCGAATATCAACCATTGAAATTCAAAACGCTATAATTGCCAAAGCAATCGGAGTAAAATTACTTATAAGGAACAGAAAGGAAGGAAACTGAGCATGATGGAAGAAGTATTCCCCAATATTTTCAGGACGGAGATCCCTCTTCCGGGGAACCCCCTGAAAGCCATTAATTCCTATTTGATCCGGGGAGGAGACCGGTTCCTCATGGTCGATACGGGGATGAACCGGGTGGAATGCCTGGAGGCGATGCAGTCCTCCTTGAAAGAACTCCAAGTGAATCTGAAGCATACAGACTTTTTTATAACCCACATCCATGCGGACCACCTGGGCCTTGTCTCGGAATTGGTACAGGATTCATCGAAGATCTATTTCAACTATCCAGATACCAAGATCATCAATGATCCGAACCACTGGGAAGGAATAGCGGTTTCTGCCCTTAAGAACGGCTTCCCGGAATCTGATGTTCAGGCTGCCATCTCGAAACACCCCGGCCGCAGATATCAACTGCGGCGACCCCTCAATTTTACCCTCCTGCGGGAAGGGGATCGTCTTCAAATAGGAGAATACTCCTTCCTGTGTGTTGAAACTCCTGGCCATACGCGGGGCCATATGTGCCTTTATGAGTCGCGGACCAAAATCTTCTTCTCCGGAGACCACATCCTCAACGACATCACTCCCAATATTGCCCTTTGGTCTGAAAAAGGCGACCCGCTGCAGCAGTACCTGAAAAGCCTGGATAAAATCGATAACTATCATATCGACCGGGTACTCCCGGGCCACCGCAACCCCTTCAACCATCACCGGCGAAGAATTGCCGAATTGAAGAAGCACCACGAGTTGAGGAACGAAGAGGTGGTTTCCATCCTGCAAACGGGCCGGCAGAGCGCCTACCAGGTGGCCTCGAAAATGATTTGGGACATCGATTGTGATCGTTGGGAAGATTTCCCTCTTCCCCAGCAATGGTTTGCCGGCGGGGAGGCTTTGGCTCATCTTCAATATCTCCAGGGGAAAGGGCGGGTAAAAAAGGAAAGCCATGGAGGAAAAGCGTTATTTTCCTTATTATGATGAATTTTAACGGGGATTTCGTTTGGTCCACATGGAATCAATTCGTCAGTTAAAATATCGTCTTGTTTTCACCTAACAAGGACACAGACTTCGGCGAGCTCCCCTTTACAATCTCGGGGCCTGAGCCTGTCGAAGGCAGTCTAAAGGATGGTCCATGCCCATACGCGAATATGTTTTGCCATACGGGAAAGGCACGGTTCGTTTTAACTTGGATTCAGCTTTGGTCGCCAGCGAATTGAGCATCCAAGACTATCCGCCAATAGAAAATCCTCCGGTAGCCATCCGGGAAGCCATCCGCAACCCCATTCAGTCTAAACCGCTTAAGGAAATCGTAAGGCCGGGGCAAAAGGTTGTTTTTCTGGTCAATGATTCCACGCGAGTGGCCAACAGTCACGTTTTTATGCCTATTCTACTTGACGAATTGAACTCGGTGGGGATTCCCGACAAGGATATGTTTATCATTTTTGCGGTGGGAGCCCACCGGGAATTGAATGAACCAGAGATGACCGCGCTGGTTGGGCCGGATGTAGCCAGGCGGGTAAGGATGTTCAACAGCAACGCCAAGGATCCTGCCCAATTTCAATACATGGGGACGACCTCCCGGGGAAATGACATCTATTTTCATAAGCGAGCGGTTGAGGCCAACCATATAGTCTGTACCGGAAGTATCGTTTACCATTTTTTTGCCGGGTTTGGCGGGGGCCGCAAGGCCTTGCTACCGGGAGTAGCAGCTTACGAAACCATCTGCCGCAATCATGCCCTGATGCTGGAGCCGGGAGCCGGCATGGGAAAGCTCAGCGAGAACCCCGTTTATGAAGACCAAATTGAAGGAACCGAAATGTTGAGGCCCTCATTTCTATTGAATGTCGTGCTCAACGACAAAAAAGATTTTTTAAAAGTTTTCGCGGGGGATTATATTCAAGCCCACCGGCAAGGATGCGAGTTCGTGGAGCAGATTTATGGCACGGAAATCCCCCAGCCCGCCGACTTGGTTATCGCCAGCTGCGGGGGCTATCCTAAAGATATTAATGTTTACCAACTACAAAAAACGATGGATAACGCCTGGCTGGCGGTTCGGGAAGGCGGGGTGGTGATCATCCTGGGAGAGTGCTGCGAAGGAGTCGGTTCGGAAGAATACCTGCAGTGGATGAAAGAATATGAGACTCCGGAACGGATCGAAGAGAAGATCAGGTCCGATTTTGTCGTCGGTGGACATAAGGCCTACGCTGTTACCCGGCTGATGAAAAAAGCCCAATTTATCCTTATTTCCGGGTTAGAACCGGCGTTAGCCCGCACCTTATTGTTCACTCCAGCGCAGAATATGGACGAAGCCCTGGCGCTGGCATGGGATAAAGTAGGGCCGCATCCCCGGGTGATTCTAATGCCCCAGGGGGGTCTAACGGTTCCTAAACACTCACCCTCACCCTGACCCCATTCTCAGAGCGGAGTTCTCTTCTTGAATAAAATGACGAGCCCTAAAAAAGTCCAAAAAAGAGACGGGTCTGTCGTTCCTTTCGCCGCAGAAAAAATTCACAATGCCATCGCTAAGGCCGCTTTTGAGGTCCTCCAAGATTTCGGCAGCGCCCGGTCCATCGCCGGCAAACTTACCGCAACCGTCATTCAAAAATTAATGGCTTTATATGACGGCCAAACCCTCCACGTGGAAGATATCCAAGACGCAGTGGAAATGGTTTTAATGGATGAAGGGTATAGCCGGATCGCTAAAAGTTATATCCTCTACCGGGAAAGACGAAGCGACATTCGCATGGCCAAGTCGGCTCTGGGGATCAAAGATGATTTAAAGCTTCCCGTCAATACGATGGAAGTTCTAAAGAAACGATACCTTCTAAGGGATGATCAGCAAAATATCATCGAAACTCCCAGCGAGCTTTTCCGGAGAGTTGCGGCTCATGTGGCTCTGGCCGAGAAAGAATTCAAGTCTCCCTTTTCCGTTCCCGAAGCGGAAGAAAAGTTCTACCAGATGATGCGCACCCTGGAATTTATGCCCAATTCCCCTACTTTGATGAACGCCGGAGCCTCTTTGGGTCAGCTCTCGGCGTGCTTTGTGATTCCTGTAGATGACTCCATCGACGGGATTTTTGAGGCCCTCAAAAGCATGGCCCGGATTCACCAAACCGGTGGAGGTACGGGATTCAGCTTTTCCCGGCTGAGACCCAAAGGAGACCTCGTTTCTTCGACGAAAGGCCAGGCTTCAGGACCGGTTTCCTTTATGTCCATCTTTGATCAGGCCACCGAAGTGATTATCCAGGGCGGGAAAAGACGCGGAGCCAATATGGGCATCTTGCGCTGCGACCATCCGGATATCATCGAATTCATCGAGGCCAAGATGGAAAAAACCCTCTTCGGAAATTTCAATTTATTGGTAGGTATCACGGACCGGTTTATGGAAGCCGTCACCGGTAACAAAGCCTTTGATTTGATCAATCCCCGTAACGGCGAAAAAGTAAAAAAGGTAAAAGCCAGAACGATCTTTGATCTTATCGCCAACGCCGCCTGGCTTACCGGGGACCCGGGTTTAATTTTTTTGGATGAAATCAACAGAAAAAATCCGACGCCGGAGGTTGGTCCAATCGAGGCCACGAACCCCTGCGGGGAACTACCTCTTCTGCCTTATGAAAGCTGTAATTTGGCTTCCATCAATTTAGCCCAAATGGTGCAGGGCCGTGCTTTGGATTGGGAAAAACTCACTACATCGATACGGTGGGGAATTCGCTTCCTGGATGATGTAATCGAGGTCAATCAATTCCCCCTACCCCAAACCCGCAAAATCACGCTGGCGAACCGCAAGGTTGGTTTGGGAGTCATGGGGTTTGCCGATCTGCTGATTCGACTGGGAATTCCTTATCAGGCCAAGGAAGCGGTTGCCTTTGCAGGAAAACTCATGCGCTTTATTCACCGGGAATCCGTAAACGCTTCCGTTGCCCTGGCGCGGGAAAGGGGCGTTTTCCCCAACTTTTCCAAGTCCTTTTACGCCTCCCGGAACCTCCGTTTGCGTAATGCCACCGTCAATACCATCGCTCCGACCGGAACGATCAGCATCATTGCCGGATGTTCCAGCGGGATTGAGCCTTTGTTTGCCGTCAGTTTTATCCGCAATGTATTGTCGGGCACCAGATTGTTTGAGGTAAACCCGCTCTTTGAGGCCACGGCTAAGACCCGGGGATTTTACAGCAAAGAAATGATTGCCCGCCTTGCTCAATCCGGTTCTTTGCGGTCAATCAAGGAAATTCCTCCTGAGGTAAAAAGAATTTTCGTCACCGCTTTTGATGTGACCCCGCACCAGCATCTGCAAGTGCAGGCTGCCTTCCAAAAGTATGCCGACAATTCGGTGGCCAAGACCATTAACTTACCCAGCGCAGCGACGGTGGAGGGTGTGCGCAGGATCTATTTACAGGCCTATAAATTGAAGTGTAAGGGGATTACAATCTATCGCTATGGTAGTAAAGAAGGCCAGGTGCTTTCTTTAGGAAACCAGGAAAAAGACCAGCCTTCCTTCCCCAATGATTTGATTTCCGTTGGCTCCGATTATTCCGGGGGATGTGCCTCTAATACCTGTCTTTTTTGATCGAAAACGTTAAAGGCAGGCCCCTCCCCCATCCGCAACCCCCCCTCTCCTTGAAGAGACTGGGTCGTAATCCGGGCGGGACCCTTTCACCCGGGTCTTCCGATTCCAGAATTGTGACCCAGTCTCGAAGGGCAGGGAGTTGATGTCTATCCGGCGATTCGCTGGGCGGGTGTCCTTGATTTAAATCTACGAGCGCTGTTCCGGTTTTCCGCGGCCCCTTTTGCTATTGGCCGGGCAACAGCCAATTTCTTTCCCAGGGGACAATTACGGCATAGGGAAAGGCCCTTTTTATAAGCATAATTAAAGACATCCCCCCTCATAAGGTCATCAAAGTCCTCCCTTTGCCCGATCTCATAACGTTTGGAACAGGACTGTTTGGAAATCATTAATTGCCCGGGTTGGTAGGGGCAACAGATCATTTCCTGCCGATTTTTTGCCAGCCATTTTTTGACTCCCTGCTCCTTGTAGCTCACACCGCCCTCCTTCTGAGAAGGATCCTACCCCCTCGCTTTTCCCTGATGCCGGCTTGTCTATTACCTTTTCCACCGGACTGGGAATGAACTGCCTGCCTTCAATTTATTTTTTTAATTTTTTCCGCTGGTACAAATAAATTTAATAGGACGCAGATTTACGCAGATAACCGCAGATAATTATTTTCTTTTTAGTTTATCCTGATAATCTGTGTACATCCGTGTCCAAAAAGGAATTTCCTATACAATCAAGCTATGATGATCTCGTAAAAAGTCAGAAAAGCCGTCACCCCTGCGAAAGCAGGGAACTATACCAATTTACTGGATTCCTGTTTTCACAGGAAACCCTGGATTCCCGCTTTTGCGGAATGATGAAAATGGGATAAAAAGGACTTTTTACGAGATCACCAAGCTATTAATGAATAATAAATAATCAATTGCCGAAGATAAATGGGGTGAATACGGTATTTTACCCGTCGCCAGGCTGTATTTTAAGCCTGCGGGTTGGTTACCGAGGGATAAAAATAAGTATGGGTTGGAAGGGATCCGTAATCAGAGGATTTTTTCTAAAGAGCAATCCTCTAATCCGTGGGCTTGAGCGACGGCGCAATAGGTAATCTTTCCCTCCAGTACGTTGACTCCTTTGGCTAACGCCGGATCCTCGCGGACAGCCTTCTGCCAACCTTTATTGGCCAATGCTTCTACGTAACTCAAGGTGGCGTTGGTAAGAGCAACCGTCGCCGTATGCGGAACGGCTCCAGGAATGTTCGCCACGGCGTAATGCACCACTCCATACTTTAGATAGGTCGGGTTATCGTGGGTAGTTGGATGATCAATTGTTTCCACACATCCGCCCTGATCGATGGCTACATCGACGATCACGCTTCCTGGCATCATGGCCCGGACCAGGGCGTCTACTCCAGCGGGGGTAAGGGCCACTCGGTATTCCTGAGTCTTAATTTCCCGCGGCACGCCAATGATCATGGGTCTTCCCCATTCGATGCCGTTCAACCTTTTTGCCAACGGCTAACCTGAGGGAGTTTACCAAAAATTCCTACCCGCGTCTACTGCCTCCCCAAACTGCAAAACCAACAGCAGGCGGGGGGGTTAAAGCAAAACATCAGCCAGTTCAGTGAAGTTTTGGACGACCACACCCGGCTGGAACGGCGAATCTTCATAGGGAAGGTGGTAGCGATTGACATAAGCGGCCCGATAGCCGCAGGCGCGGGCCCCTGCCAGGTCGAAGGGGTGTGCTGAAATCATCATACACTCCCCGACTTCGAGCTTCAGGATCTGGGCGGCCCGGCGGTAAACTCCCGGGTGGGGTTTAAAGGCACCGACGACTTCAACCGAAATGACTTCTTCAAAATTCCAGCGCAGGCGGTTCTTCACGAGATGATCCAGGTAGGCAGCCTCTCCGTTGGAAAGAACGACAAGTCTATATTGCCCCCTGAGCCGCCCTAAGGCCGGCAGGACATCCGGAAAAGGGGACAGATCTTGCCAGGCGGACATAAAATTTTTCACTTCCTCAGGCGAGGCCGGGATGCCATAGATCGCCAGGACGTAAACGAAGGCACGCCGCGCGGTCTCTAAGTATCCGCTGTGGCCGAGCATCATGATATTATCCTGGTACTGTTCAATCCGCTGCCGAGAGCGCCATTGTTCCCAAAAACGATCTGGGTCAACTGGCGACCCTTTTGCTTGGAGAAACTTAGCAATGAATGGCTTCAGACTGCCGGCAAGGTCAAGGATGGTTCCGAACAAATCAAAGGTAAGAGCCTGAACATTCTGAAATTTCTCCATCCCAACCTCCTCGCGCTTTTTTCCCCTTCTCTACCTCAGCAGGTAGGGAATCTCTACATAGAGGGCTTTTTCCGGACATTCGATCTCACAGGGCAGGCAGAACCAGCAGGTGCGCAGCCCGAGCGGTACGCCGCAATTCAAACAGCGTTCCGCTTCCGCGACAGCCTCTTCTTGGGAATACCCTTTGGCCACTTCCTGAAATCCCTTCCTTTGAGAACCCGGCAGGGTTGGCATGGCTACCCGCGAACGAGTTTGGGCCCGGGAAAGGTCGGGTTCAAACTGCAATTCATAAGGGGTTACATTTCCCCGGCCATACTGCAAATCCTCGCCTTGCAGGAAGCGCTGAATGGATATGGCTGCCTCTTTCCCGTGAGCCATAGCTTCTACAATGGTTTTGGGGCCCCGGATAAAGTCACCCGCTGAGAACACTTTAGAATTCGGCGTTTGCAGGGTAATGGGATGGCAGCGCATGCCCGATGGCCCATGCCAGGAAGGCTCTACCAACTCCAACTCGCTTTTCTGGCCGATGGCCAGGATGACCGTATCGGCAGGTAAATCCATGGTGGTCTTTTCGTCGTAGCTGGGACAAAAAATTCCCCGTGAGTCACACATGGCCACGCATTTTTTGAAGCTGACGCCGGCTAATTTTTCTCCCACCAGCCGAAACCTCTGCGGGCCCCACCCATTCTGAATATTGACCCCTTCTTCTTCCGCTTCGGCAACACTCCAGGAAAAAGCTGGCATCTCCTCCCTTTTCTCCAGGCTCACCAAATGTACTTTTTTCGCTCCCAGGCGCAAAGCCGTCTGGGCGGAATCTACCGCAGCATTGCCCCCTCCAATAACCACAACGCTGGCACCCAAGGGGGGAGTTTTCTTCTGTCGCATATTCTTCATGAATTGCAAAACCGGAAGAATCCCCTCCGCGTCCTCTCCGGGAATTTCCAGACGGGTTTGACCATAGGCTCCAAGGGCCAGAAGAACGGCGTCATATTCCTGCGCTAATCTTTCCATTTCAAGGTCTTGACCCAAAGTTCGGTTCCCCACAAACTCCACCCTCATCTCCTCAAGGAAAGTGAGCTCTCTATCTAAAACCTCCTGGGGAAGCCGGAATTCCGGTATGGCCCAGCGCATCAACCCTCCGGGAGCAGATTCTTTATCGTATAGGGTTACCTGGAAACCCCACGATCGGAGGTAGAAAGCCGCGGTCAGGCCAGCAGGGCCCGATCCTATGATGGCTGTTTTTTGGGACCGTTCCGAAGAGACGGGCGGCGTCCAGGGCTCCCCCTCCTGGTCCGAGAGATACCGCTTTAAATCGCGGATGGCCACCGGCTGTTGATCTACTTTGAACCGGTTACAAACGGCTTCACAGGGCCTCGAGCAGATCCTGCCCAGGATTCCTGTAAAAGGAACCGTTTCTCGAACCTTTTCCAGACCTTTATCCATTTCCTTCTTCGCCAGGTGATGGATGTATCCCTGGCAGTTCATTCCGACCGGACAAGCCTGGCGGCAGGAAGAAAGTTGCAGGCGCAGATTGTCTAATACGCAAACTTCCACACACCGCCCACAGGCCGTGCATTTATCCCGATCAATACGGATATTATCATGCAAGCTGGTAAGTATATTGATATCCATTTTTCCCCCTATGGCATCTTGATCACGGGGCGATGGTAGATACGGATTTCTTCCGGGACTTCGCCCTTCTTCAGCATGATGTGTTTCTGCCAGTTTTCATCGTCCTTTTTAGGAAAGTCGGCCCGGTAATGCCAAAAACCCCAGCGGCTCTCCTTGCGTTCCAAGGAAGCGGTAGCCGATAGTTTGGCGCAGAGAATAATATTTTCCACCTCCAGGACCTTAAAGAGATCGTGAATGTCGCGGATACGCACCTTTTCACGAATTTCCTTCCGGAAGCGGTCCATCCACCACAGGGCCATGTTCAATTTATAGGCATTCTTCGGCGGGGTCACATAGTCGCTGATCAAACGGCGGACCTTGTATTCGAATTCCTCAATGGACACCTCCTTATCTTTTTGCTCCATTCGTTGCCGGAGGTCCCGTTTTAGTTCCTGCAGGCCCGTTACGATTGCCTTTTTGGCCCCTGGGTTTTTCCGGGCATAAGCCGTGGCCTCTTCAGCAGCAATCTCGCCGTAAACAAACGCTCCGCTCAGATGGCCTCGGGCGACCAGCGAAACGTCCCCGGCCGCATACAGTCCGGGTAGCGTTGAGGTAGCGTCCTGGTTTACGTAAATTCCTGTCATGCCATGCCCGCCGCAGAGATAAAATTCCGTAGGCCAGAGTTCGATATCGCCGGTCCGGAAATTGACGCCCCGCCCTTCGAAGAAGCGTTGCTGAACCGGCCGCTCTGTCGTAAAGAGGATGTCCTCGATCTCCCGGATCTTGGCTTCGGGTAGGTGCTTCATGCGGATCCGCAGGGGGCCCGCATCTTTCCGGTGTTCCAGGAGCATCGATTTTATGGAAGGATGGTTGTCTTCCAGGTGGACATCCATGGCGGTGAGGAGGTGGGCTCCGCGGGTTAAGGTAATGTAAAGAAGCGGCGCATTGATATCCTTGATGATATAATAATTCAGCGTGTATTCAAAACCCGTGAGTTCCGCACCGGCCCGAAACGCCATGGCGTACCCATCCCCAGTGTTGCCCGGGAAATCATAGACCCCATAAAGATAACCATTGTTGGGTAACCCAAAACGCGCGGTTCCTCCCGAAGATAGGATTACGGCTCCCGCATGGCAAACGACCAATTCGCCCGTGTGGATGTTGATGCCAGTGGCCCCGACGACCCCCCCTTCCTCGACCATCAATTGTAACCCCATAAGCCGGTTAAAAACCTGGCAGCCCAATCCGAGTAAGCGCTTGGCCAGGATGGTCTTCAACTCCGGTTCCTTCATGGACAAGCAGAATTTACCTTTCGGGTGGACTTGCAGGAGCTCATAATTTCCCTCCGGATCCCTGGGGAAAAAGACCCCCCAGCTTTCCAATTTTTTCATCAGCGGGTAGCTGCGTTCGGCCATGCGATAATTGACCGGTTCGTCCATGACGCCTTCACAGGCGATCCCATTGGACTCGACGTAAAGCTCAGGTGTGGTCTTTCCCGGAACGGCTACAATGTTCAGGGCATCCATCCCCCGGGCAATGCAGCCGCTATACAGAATATGCCCCTTTTCGAAGATTACGACTTTCTGGGCGGGGTCAACTTCTTTGGCCCGGATCGCGGCCATCGCCCCCGCGCTTCCCCCGCCAATAATCAGAACGTCCGCATACACATGGGACTCTCTGAATTCCATAAAATCCTCCTTGGAACCGTCTTAGAACTTTTCCTTACCCGTTATCCAATGACTCTTGGGTTGCGCATGGCTCTACTCATACGATATGATACATGATAAGTCAATCTATACATAGCGACATAAATAATTGCGCATGTGGATTGTATTTATGCTCATATTGAGCACCTTTCTGCATTTTGCATGCGCATAAATTCATGACGGCGTGTATATTATCGTAAGAGCGTATTCTTGGGGCAGAGGTTGGCAATGATTTCGGAAGGATTTTACTCATTTAACCGCGACCGCTTGAATAAAGAATTGATCTTCACCCTTCCCGGCGGTTCCTTACTACTACCTATTCTTGCTGAGATTCTGGACAGAAGAAAAAAACGCCGCATTGAAAATACTCCCTGAATTCAGATTTACTGAACGTCACCAGAAAAAGAATTTCAGGGGAGAAATTTTTGCGGACTTCGTCAGGTGGAGGAAAAGGGAATTCTCTGTTGCCGATCTTCTCCGCTGCCATTACCCCGCTCCGGGGTCTCTTCAAAAAGCAAAAATCCGTTTAAAGCGGGTTGGGCAAAATAATTTTTCTGGCAATTAAATGGCCCAACTATGCTCTTTCTAACGATCGTAATCCGCCTTTCTCTTTAGCCTATATTTCCTTTTAGTCCTATGGTCTCCGCTACCTCTTGCATTCCTTTGATCGTATCTTCGATCAGTTCCTCTAAGCTAACTCCCAATCTCTCAGCACCCTTTTCAATGACCGTCCGGTCTACACCGGCAGCGAACCTTTTGTCTTTCCATTTATTCTTTACCGACTTGCCGGTTACCTCCAAAACGCTCTTGGAAGGTCGAACCAAGGCAGTTGTCACCACGAGTCCCGTGAGCTCGTCAATGGCATAAAGGACTTTTTCCAGGTCCGTTTGGGGCTCCTCGTCTGAGCATATCCCCCAGCCGTGGGAAACGGCGGCCCGAATATATTCCTCTGGCCAATGGTGCTCGACAAGGATTGTTCTCGTTTTCCGGCAGTGCTGATCCGGAAATTTTTCATAATCGAGATCATGAATCAGACCGATTACGCCCCACTTCTCTTCATCCGCACCCCGTTTTCGGGCTATATAACGCATAACCCCTTCGACGGCGTAAGCGTGCTTGCGCAGGCTATCACTTTCGTTATACTGGTGTAAAATGGCTAGGGTCTCTTCGCGGGTTGGTACCTTTGGTTCCATTATTTCACTCCTTCTTTTTTTTCTTACTATTACTTATTTCCCCACCGCGGTCAAGTCCTCTGCAATGCTTGCTCCCCAACCCCCTTAGGAGACTGGCCACGGGTTAGGGGTTGTGTGTCTTGTCTTACCCCTTACGGTATACTGCTTGAGCGGCGCTGGATGCGTAACTTCCCTCCTTTCCCCGTTTGTCCAGGTGTTCGATGATTTTCTTGGCTACCTGCTCATTCCATCTATTTTGGTGACTATCCATTATTAACCTCCTTGGTCGATTTTTAATCGAAATCTACACCTTCTGGCATAGCCTGTCAATTTTTAAACTCTAAACCAGGGATTTCTTCTATGTTCAAATTCAGGGTTTCTCTGGAATCCAAAGTAGAGGCTCCTAATCAGAATATTGAGAATTTTAACCGGCAGTTTCAGCTGGGAGAAAAAGAAAGGGAGGCTGTCGAATGGGGTTGGGAGCAGGAAATGGGAGATAAATTTTCTGAAGAGGTTCTCCCCATTCTTTTACCGATCATTGCCGGCAGCAGCTTTTTCTTGGTCGATTTTTTCGTGCAGCCACATGGACATGAGCTGGGTGCAAGAAAGTCCTTTTCGGCGGGCGATGCGCTTCGCCATGGAAAGATCAAACGGGTCCATACGGAGGGAGACCGGCTGCCGGGTGGGGCGGTAGGCTTTGAAAATTACTGATTGTTCAAGAACCTGGGCAGTTTCTCCCGGTTTTTCTTGGGCTATGGAGGTATCCCAGGAGCGGGCTTCTTTTTGCAGTCTCTTTCGTATTTTTTCTGGCAGTTTGTTCATTTTTTAAGCCTCCTAAAATAAGCTCGCTGGGTTGAAGGCATCATGGGAAAGGCAGTCACGCATCGCCAAACCCCAAATTCAGGATAAGGAGCAATGATAGCTTCCACACACAAGCCGGATGCATCAGTACCCCAAAGTCTGTATCGATATTCACTCATCCGGCCTATTTTCTTTTTGCTTCTAAGCGCGAGGGTCGGGTAAGGACCCTCGCCATAATATACTTCTTCTACCTGCTCCGGCCTAAGCCCATGTTTCGCGATGTGTTCTATGTTATAATCATCCCAATCAGGTTCAAGGCCCGGATCTGGCGTGATCATAATACATCGTAATGTAATTTTTTGCATACGTCAAGAGAGGGAGTCAGAGCGGCCTAAGTAATTTGATCGAGGGATTGAATATCCAGGTGGAGGAAAACGATGGCAAAAGTCAGGTGCGCGATATGCAACAAGGAAACGGACTCCGGGAACTTAGGCGTAAAATATTGTCCCAAATGCGGCCTTTGGTTTTGCTACGAACATGCCGGACCCAGTAGAACGCAGTGCCCAAAATGCAGATCGTATTCTTTGCAATGAAAACCAAATCTCGTTAGATAATAGGATAGGAGAGGATACTTTTAGATGTCTTTGCTAATAGAAGAGCATTAGAGATCCAATATTAAAACGAGTGGCACACTTCTTTTCTAAATAACAATTTTGATGATTTTGAGCAACGTCCCGGTTTTCCGTGGAAAAATGGAATTTCCCTCCAGACTCTCTACAGGTTGTCGAGTATAATCTCCCTTCCAATAAGGCCAACTCGTTTTCGGTGACCATGGCGGAAGTTGAAGGTATAAAGGGGTACATTCGGGGAAGTGTAAAGGATATGCAGTCCCTTTTAAAAGATCCCGAGAACAATATCCCATTGCCTGAGGAGCAATTCAGCAAAGTGGAGAACGAGCGGGTAAGTCTCAGATGTAATTTTAGGAAAGTCTGCAGAATTTAGAGAGGTGATCCATTTCTTAGAATTCTATATTCCCAAGTACCTATAGTTGGAAAGCCTTGATATCTATGGTGCCGGCGGTCGGAATTGAACCGACACGTCCCCAACGGACACGGGATTTTGAGTCCCGCGCGTCTACCAGTTCCACCACGCCGGCACATCAGGCCAAGATTAAAAAGAACGGGGAAATCAAAAGAATTATAATGGGCGGTGGAAGCCATGTCAAGAAAAAATAAAAATTGTTGACAGAGTGATATTTTAACCTTAAAATTGCATCTACGCTATATGTGGGGCTGTGGCGCAGCTGGGAGCGCGCATGAATGGCATTCATGAGGTCAGGGGTTCGATCCCCCTCAGCTCCACCAAATAAAAATGGGGTTACGTCAACTTGATGTAACCCCATTTTTTTCGTATAGCCGCTACCAAAGGTTAAAGTTTGCTCGCAAAGATTGTTATGAGAGATTTTTCGATGGACTTCAGTTTCTTACGGGCCATCGGTGATCTGCCGTCCGCGCCAGGAAACGGGTGGACCCTTCCATCGGTAGGGCAACTCGATCTTCCCGCCAGGTTCAGCTGCCTACAACGGCGATATATTTATTGCCTTCGCCATAGATAATTACTCGAACCCAGGTGGTGGAACATCGGTAAAACCGCCCGGTGCCACAGTGGAGGGCAAGTAAAAGCTTCATTAAAAGATAAGAACCCCTTCTTTTTTCAATTGTTCGATTTCTTCCTCAGAAATATTGATGGATTTCAAAAGCTCACGGGTTCCTTCTCCTACGGCGGGGGGATTGATGCGTAGGCCAAAATCATAAGCGCCCAATCGAACGGGGATGCGGGGAAGCTTGGTCCGACCTCCGCCGGGAAGTAAAATTTCTACAAGGCTTCCACCTTCGTTCAGTTGCGGGTCTTGAAAGAGGTCTTCTGGTCTGGCAATCGGAGCAAAAGGAATTCCCGCCTTCTCGCACAGCTGGATGATTTCCTCCTTGGTTTTTTCCTGGAATATTTTCCTTAATTCAGGAATGAGCCAGGGCCGCTGCTCAATCCGGGCGTTGTTGGATTGAATCCTTTTATCCGCTGCTAAATCGGGACGCTCGAAAATCCGGCAAAAACTCTCCCATTGTTTGTCACTGGTAATTCCGATGAAAATATCTTCGTCCCCTTTGGTTTTGAATATATCGTAAATGGCCCAGGCGCTTACCCGTTTGGGCATAGGGGGAACCGCTTTCCCAGTAACGGCGGAATAAGCCATAAACTGGCCCATCAGGAAAGCGGTCGATTCGTATAAAGAAGCAATGACAAATTGACCTTTTCCTGTTGTCTGTCGCTCGTAGAGGGCTGCGAGGATGCCGATGACCCCGTAACTTCCTCCCATAATATCCACAACCGAAGCTCCGGCCCGCAGAGGCTGGCCGGGAGGTCCGGTCATATAGGCCAGACCGCCCATCATCTGGACTACTTCGTCCAAGGCCGGCCGGTTCTCGTAAGGGCCTTTCATGAAACCTTTCAGGGAACAATAGATCAGCCGTGGATTCAACTGAGACAATTCTTCATAGCCCAAGCCCAAACGTTCTACGGTTCCCGGCCCGAAGTTTTCGATAAAGACATCCGATTGCAGCACGAGGTTTTTTAAAAGTTCAAGCCCCTTCGGGGCCTTCAAGTCAAGGGCGAGACTTTTCTTGTTGCGGTTGTAGAAGGGGAAAAATCCCTGCCCGAACCCCATGAGTCGGCGGGTATCGTCTCCTTTGGGGACCCTTTCAATTTTGATCACTTCTGCCCCCATATCGGCCAGCACCAGGCCGCAGGTCGGTCCCATGACCGTATGACCCAATTCCAGAACACGGATACCACTGAGAGGGAGTCTCATGAAGAAACCTCGCTTTTCTTATTTTCTATTTTTCTAATTCCACTCCGAGGCCCCAAGCAGCAATAGAAACCCGCTTGATCCCTAGAAAATCTTAGTTTGACAGGGAACCGGATGATTTCAGTTGTTCATCCACCCACCGCAGATTTTCTTCAATCAGGTCCGGTATGGGAAGTTGATAGGGACAACGATCCTTGCACACCTCACAAGCGGTGCAGCTTCTGGCTTTATCGATGGCTTCCCGATGCCGGCCTTTTTGCAAAATCCCTTCCCCCATCCGTTTAACCATGGAGCGGATGCCCAGTACCACCTGAATGGGAATCTCTTCTGCACAGGGTTGACAGTAATCGCACCGCCGGCAGAAGACTTTTTCGTAGCGTTTTTGGATTTCTTCAATCTCTTTTTTCTCCTCTGGCGTCAGCGGCTGGCCCTCTTGGAAAACCTTCCAGTTTTCTTTGAAGAGGTCTTTTTGCTCCACCCCGGCAATCACCACAATGCCAGGCTGGGACAAGGCATATTTTAAAGCCAGCCCGGCTTTTTCGATGACCCCACCGGAAAAGGGCTTCATGGCGATCATCCCCACATTTTTACTTATGGCCCTGGGGATGACTTTTTCCCGGGCCAGAGGCTCGACAAAACTGAAACAAACCATGATGGTATCGAAAAGTTCGTCATCCAGAGAACGATCCAGTACATCTAGGCTGTGGCTGGTAATCCCGATATGGCCGATCAGGCCTTCTTCCTTGGCCTTCTTCAGGCTTTCCAGAGCCCCTCCCGGAGAAATCACTTTCCGGTAATCCGTCTCATCCTTCACAAAGTGGCATTGGTAAAGATCAATGTAGTCCCTCTGGAGCTCTTTCAGACTTACCTCCAAGTCGGCGCGGGCGCCATCCGCGGTCTTACTATGGGATTTGGAGGCCAAGATAACTTTTTTATCCGTTTGCTTCAAGGCCAGGCCAATTCGCCGCTCGCTGGTGGTGTAGGCCCGGGAAGTATCGATAAAATCAACCCCCAGGTGGATGGCATGTAAAACCGTCTCTACCGCCTGGGTTTCGCTTACTCGCTGAATGGGAATTCCCCCGAATCCGAGCCGATACACCTCAAGTCCTGTTCTCCCGATCACTATCCTTTCCATACACTCCCCTAATCTTTTTAATATTTAATACTTCTCCCCGAATTTAACCAACAACATGACATCGCAAAGATTTTAATATATGAGGTCAGAGCTTCCATTGCAACCTTTTTTCCATATGCCCTATTCCTTCCCCTTCCTCCTGATCATCTATTCCCGCGGACTCCAAGTGGAAGGTTCGTCCCGCTCTCGCTCTTCTTGTCTTTTTACGCCCATTTTCTCTTGTTGGCCTCAAGAAGGTTGCAATCCTGATAGCAACCTTTTATTATTAGTTTACCTATTATGAAAGATAAAATCTCTTTTCCCATTCTAACCTTCCCGCGGGTCTTTTACGGGTGGTGGATAGTTCTCCTTGGTTCTTTGATCCTGGCCGTAGGCGCAGGTATTCTTTCCCAAGCCTTTGCGGTTTTTTTCCTGCCATTGAAGCGGGATCTGGCCGTAAGTAGTGCGGCCATCTCTCTCTTATACGGGGCCGCCCGCCTGGAAGGAGGCGCAGAAGGCCCCCTCGTTGGGTATTTAATCGACCGGTTTGGACCCCGGGTGGTGATTATTGTCGGGGCGACTTTGTCGGGAATTGGGCTCATTCTGCTTTCCCTGGTGCATAGCTTTTTCTCCTTTTTCTTTATCTATATTTTTATCATTTCTTTAGGGTTCAACGCCGGTTTTTTCCATCCTGTCTACGCCGTTGTAAACAGTTGGTTTATCCGCCAGCGGGGGCTGGGGTTTTCCATCACCGGTGCCGCGACAAATATTGGCGGAATGGTTATGGCTCCTTTGCTTTCCTATTGGATCTTAAACTTTGGTTGGCGCACGGGGGCCGTCCTCGCCGGTCTGATTATTCTGGTCGTAGTCCTCCCCGCCGCCATTCCCATACACCGGACCCCTGAAGCTCTGGGACTTGCGCCGGATGGCCGGTCTCCGCAAGAGAGCCCCCCAAACGCTCCCAACCCAATGCCCGATGGAGCCGCGGAATTGAACTTTTCTTTTGGAGAAGCCTTGAGAACTTTAAATTACTGGTTATTATTTTTCAGCATCTCCCTTCGGGTTCTGGTCACCGTCGCCTTAACGATTCATTTTGTCCCCATTCTGGTATGGCAAGGAATGAGCGAAGAAGCAAGTGCCTATTTAATAAGCCTATTTGCCTTCTGCGCCATCATCACCACGCTGGTAAGCGGCTGGATAGGAGATCGCTGGGATAAATCCCTTTTATGCAGCGTCGGTATCCTTGCCACAGTCTTGGGAATGCTGGCTTTGATGCTGAGTCAATCACCGGCCGCTCTTTATGCCTTGCCCCTCGGGCTGGCGATTACCATGGGAACCGTGCCCCAGAATTGGGCTTTGATTGGAGATTTTTTTGGACGACGCAGCTACGCCACCCTGAGAGGGATCGTAGGAATCGGAACTGGTCTGGGAACTTTTTTATCCCCGATCTATGCCGGCTGGATCTTCGACCGTAGCGGAAGTTATTATTATGTCCTTTTAACCTTCATCGTTATTCATCTGGGGGCCTCACTGCTTTTTGCAATTCTTTACCACCGTTCCCCGCAGAAAGGTCTCCTGGATTTATGAATTGATTTTTTTCCAATCCTTCTCTTCCTCGAACATCTTGGGGTCAGTTCTTGCCAGGCTGTTGCTTTTTGAAACTTTTTAACCAATACTCCTTAATCAGTTATGATCAATATAGGGGGGCGTTAGGGGAAAAGCGGATAATTCCCGGAGGGAAGTTATAGACTGATGAGTGTAGGAAAAAAGATGTTTTCTTTTCCTATCCCCTTCAGCTTATGTTCTAACTACCTCTTGGGGGCATTGGAAGGCGTTCCTGAGAACGTCTATTACTTCAGTTCTCGCAAGGCTTTATTGATCCGGCTCTCGAGGGCCATCTCCTGTTGATACTCTCCTTCTTCAAAATAATCTTCCATAAACCCTCTCTTTAACTCCAAGGATGAAGTCTTCCCTTCCTTGGTCAAACTTACCCGCCACAAACCCTTTTCCAGCTTCGCCTCCACTGTGATGGAAGGGCCCGCTTTTCCAGCCACGGCTTTGATTACCTGTTCTTTGCTGATCGCCATAATTTTCCCCGCTTATTTTTTTACTTGTACCCTAATTTATCACCGCTCTAAAAATCGGGCAAGAGGATTTATTTGCTCATGGGGATAACCGGGGGCCGAATATGGCTGTTCCCACCCGGACCAACGTGGCCCCCTCTTCAATGGCCACCTCAAAATCGTTCGACATCCCCATAGAAAGTTCGTTCACTACAATTCGGGGGATGTTCTCTTGCCTTAAGCGTTCCCCCAATTTTCTCAGCTTGATAAAATAAATTCGGGAATCTTCCGGATTTTCAAAGTAAGGGGGCATGGTCATAAGGCCTACGCCCGAAAGAGCCGGCATTTTGGACATTTCCTCAGCCATACGGAAAATCTCTTTTTCGGACGCTCCAAATTTGGTCGCTTCTCCACTCAGGCTGATTTGGAGTAAAACGGGTAGGACCTTCCCTTGCTGTTCCGCTGCCCGGTTCAGTTCATTAGCCAGGTTAAAGCTGTCTACGGAGTGGATCAAATCGAAGAGGCGAACAGCCATTTTGGCTTTGTTGGTTTGCAGGTGACCGATTAAATGCCAACCCACATTGTGCCCCACATTTTCGATTTTTTTCTTGGCCTCCTGTACGTAATTTTCCCCCAATATTTTCACTCCGGCCTGGATGGCCTGGAGCACGCGTTCCGTTGCTACGGTTTTGCTGACAGCCACCAGGCGGATTTCCTCGGGATTCCTCCCGGCGCGCCTGGCGGCCATTTCTATTCGCTCCTCAACCCGCGCTAAATTTTCCGCAATATCCTGCATTTTTCTTCCTTTTGGCCACAGAGATCACAGCGCGGCATAGCCGCAACCAAAAAAACATTAGCCACAGAGGGCACAGAGATCACAGAGATATATAGATAAAGAAAGGTCATTAAAAAAAGACAATTTAGGATACAGATAACCACGGATAAACATAGATAAAATTGAAAAAATCTTAATAAAATTTTCAGAAATTGAACGTTAGTAGTACAGAGAACACAGAGATTTTTTCAGAAAGTCGAAAATCAAAGATCGGAAAAAGTAGCCAAATTTTTTCACTTCATCACCCATTTGGTTTTTTACGTTTTTCGTTTTTAGCTATTAAGCATTGTTCCTCTGTGGCCTCTATGCCCTCTGTGGCAAAAAAATCACCCGCCCCTAATGCCCGTAAATCCTCGATGACTTCACAGAGTGGTAAACCCACTACATTGGTATAAGAGCCTCTGACTTCTTGCACCATAAAAGCCGCCCTTCCCTGAACCGCATAGCCTCCGGCCTTGTCGAAGGGTTCACCGGTGTCCACATACCATTGAATCTCTTCTGCTGAGAGGGTCTTGAATTTTACCCAGGTGGTAACTCTTCCTTCTTTTCTTTGCGGGGACGATGCGTTCAAGATACAATAACTGGTGAGCACGCGATGTTCTCGCTGACTGAGCAACCGGAGCATTTCTTCTGCTTCCAGACGATCTTTGGGCTTGCCCAAAATCTTCCCATCGATTTCCACCACCGTGTCCGCGGCCAACACCCAGCGACCCGGATTTTGCGCGGCAACATCTTCAGCCTTGGCTCGGGCCAGCCTCATGACATGTTCCTCCGGCGATTCTCCGGCAAAAAAATTTTCATCGGCTCGGCTGGGAATCATCTCGAACCGGATACCTAACAAGGCCAAGAGTTCTTGCCTTCGGGGGGAGGCCGATGCTAAAATAATAAAGTTGTTACATTCTCTCTTCATCTTCGCGACACATTAAAATTGATAGTCTTATTTTAGCCACAGAGGGCACAGAGATCAGAGAGCTATAAGCAAAATCTTTATAACAAAAGACAAAATGAAAAATCTTAATAAAAATTTCCAGAATTTGAAGGTTAGTAGTACAAAGGTTTAGAGAAAAGCTTTTATTCATAAATATGTTCGCTCTGTGTTCTCCGTGTGCTCTGTGGCAAATTTTGCTTTTTTACGAATTCATTAAAATTGGCCCAATGTTTAGCAGACGATTCATTATCCCAACATCATCTTTTTTCATCTAAGGAGTGTTCTATGCCTTACCAGGAGCTAACCGTTCGCACCCATAACCGGATCGAAGGGGTGGACATCACAGCCCAGATTCAGAAACTCATTCGGGAGAAAAAAGTGGAAAGTGGACTTTTGGTCCTCTTTGTCCCCCACACAACAGCCGCCTTAACCATTAACGAGAATGCTGACCCCAGTGTTCAACAAGACATCCTTGCTGAACTCAACCGGCTTATCCCGCTTGCCGGTCCCTATCAGCATGCCGAAGGCAATTCAGCCGCCCATATCAAATCTACCATAATCGGCCCTTCCCAAACCCTTTTGATCGAGGGCGGGCGACTGGCGCTGGGAACCTGGCAGGGATTGTTCTTCTGCGAATTCGATGGCCCGCGCACTCGAAAAGTTTGGGTCAAGATCATTCCGGAATAAAAATCTTACCATTGATCATCACCATCCTCTTCCGGGGCAAATCGTTCATACCCCACTCCGGAGAGTTCGGCAATAAATCGAGACGGCCGTTGGATCATGTTCCTTCTTCCCCGGTCAGGGGCAAACCGCGGATAGCAGAGGAAAAGTTTATCCCGGGCCCGAGTGATCGCCACATAAAAAAGTCTACGCTCCTCTTCCTCCCCCTCCCCGCCTGATTCCAACAGGCTCCGTACCGAGGGAAACCGCCCTTCGGCCAACCAGATGATAAAAACCACTGACCATTCTAATCCCTTCGCTTGATGCACAGAGCTTAGCTTTACTGTCCCATTCTCATCTCTTCCCCGAACGGGAGTGGACTCTCCCTCGAGGGAAGTAAGGAGAGCCAACTCGCTGAGAAAATCCTGACAGGAGGAATAGCGGTAAGCGAAAGCGGCAAGCTGTCGCAGGTCATCCATGCGGGACTCATAGTCAGGATATTTAGACTGGAGATAGGATTCATACCCTTCTTGCAGAACCCGCTCAATCATCGCCCCCGGGCCGGAGGTCTTTTCGAGATCACGAAGCATAGACAGGGTTCGGCTGAACAGACGCCAATTCTCCCTAACCCGGCCGGGAATTTTCTGCAGTACCTCTGGGGCATCCATAGCCGTTTGTGGATTCAAAAAGCCGGAAAGAACCATCTGCCATATTTTATGGGCGGTGCTTTTGCCAATCTTAGGATAAAGCAGAAGAACCCTTTTCCAGGCCAGTTCGTCCAGGGGATTGCTGGTGATTTTCAAGTAGGAACTCACGTCTTTGATGTGGGCTTGTTCGAAAAATCGTAAACCTGACCGCACTTCATAAGGAATTCTTCGCCGGCTTAACTCCATCTGCAATTCCATGGAGTGATAATGGGCCCGGTAAAGAACAGCCATTTGCGCCAGGGGGACTCCCTGTTGGTTTATTTCCTCCAATTTTTGGGCCACGAAAGAAGCCTGTTCCATGATGTCTTGAACTGGAACCAGAAAAGGCCTGGAGCCTGGCGGGCGAATAGTTTGCAACTCTTTCGGGAACTGGTAGCGATTGTGGACGATGCTGGTATTGGCCAGATGTAAAATCTCAGGCGTGGATCGGTAATTGACCTCCAGCTTGTAGATCTTCGAACCTGGGTAACGCTCCGGAAAAGTGAGGATGTTGGCAAAGTTGGCACCCCGGAAAGAATAAATTGATTGAGAATCATCGCCCACTACCATGATGTTCCCATACTGCTTGGCCAGAAGGTCCAGCACATCGGCTTGGAGGCGGTTGGTGTCTTGGTATTCATCGACTAAAAGGTGTTGAAATTGTTCATTATAACGCTTCCGCACTTCTGGATGTTCCCGGAGGAGGGTTTCCCAATAAAAAAGGAGGTCATCGAAATCCATGACATTTAGCTCTCGCTTCCGGTTCCGATAGCGCTCAACCACAGCCTGGATGTCATCCAAAAAGCCATGAAAATAGGGAACCCTTTCTAAAACAATCTCAGCGATTGGCTTGCGCGTATTCACCGCTAACCCCCAAAGGCTTCCAATAACTTCTCCTTTGGGAAATCGGGACTTTCTGGGATTGATCTTCAGGTCGGATAGGCAGGAATTCATCAATTTTTTGGCGTCATCCCGGTCAAGGATTGAATAGTTGGGCTGATATCCTACTAATGGGGCATGCCGGCGGAGGATCCGGTTGCCGATATGATGGAAAGTTCCCCCCCATACTCTCCCGCCCGCTCCTCCAGCGTTGGGAACAAGAAGTTCTACCCGCTGGAGCATTTCCCGGGCAGCTTTATTCGTGAACGTGAGTAACAGAATTCTTGAAGGATCTACACCCGACTCGATTAAATAAGCTACCCGGTAAGTCACGACTCGGGTTTTACCGCTACCCGCACCGGCGATAACTAATATAGGCCCTCCAGTGGCCTTGACCACGGCCAATTGCTGGGGGTTTAGTTCCCCATCATAGTCCAGCAAAAAAGGACTTTTGATTTGCGGCAAAAGCACTTTGTTTTCTTACCTCTTTTCTACTTGGGAAAGTTTAATCTTGCTTTCTTGGATAATTTTACGAAATAATTCTTCGAAACCGGGAAATTCTCGGCCAAAATCTTCTGCTCCGTGGTGGGCTAAGCAATGTCCCAGCATCTGCCGGGCCACAAAATACCCTGTGCGCGGTGGTAGGCCGGCATTGGCATCTCCAGGTCCGAAAAAGATCGGAACGAGTTTTTCTGAGGCTAAATCCGCTCCGGCCAATTCCTGCAGCACCGTCTGGTTCTCCTGGCACCATTGCAGCCGCTCTGGCGTTAAGAATAGATGGCGGTGCAAGGGGATCTCCGGGTAAACAACTTCGCTAAAAAGGACGGAAAGTCCCTCGGCCACAATAAAGGAGAGGAGCGGACGTTCTTGGGGGGATAAAAAATTCCTGAGGAGGGAACGCTGGGCACAATGGCAATATTCATGGGAGACTAAAAGGGAAACATCTTGAAAGTCCTTGAAACGCTCCAACCCGAGAGCGATGGATGGCCAACCTTCTACTTCCAAGGTTGTGCCATCAGCACTGAAGAAACCTACAAAGAGATACACCAGGGGCTCCGGATTCAGGGGTAGAGGTACCCGACATCGACTCAGGGCCTCTTCAACCAAGACCGCCGGATCCTGGGATTGAACCAATGATCTAAGCTGGCCATAATCTTCTTCTTTGATCTTTCTGACCCTGGCGGCTATCTGCGGCGAGTCAAAATGGTTAAATGTCTTCCAGTAGGCGTCAAAAAAATTTTGATGAGGTTGGATATAAAGCCGCTGATAGGTCGACCAAGGGTCTTCTTTTCCTATCTGTCCCAAGAATTCGAAAAAATCAAGGTATAAAGGTTTTATGGGCATCGAATTAAATGATCCAATAGATTAGCCACAGAGGACACAGAGATCACAGAGCTATAACCAAAAAATTAGAACAAAGAACAGCTTAGAACACGGGTGAAAGCAAATAAATCCCGTTAAAATTCTTTTTAAAAAATCTTAACAAAATTTAAAGAATTTGAACGTTAGTAGTACAGCGCGGCAGAGCCGCAACCAAAAGAGTCACGCAAATTGTAGGGGCAACCCTCCGTGGTTGCCCATTTTACGGGCGGCCACAGAGGGCCCCCCCTACGTTTTTTAACAAAATTTCGAGATTTTGCACGTTAGTAGTACAGAGAGTTCGCTTGGCGCTTAGCGCTATGCGCATGGCGTTTTATCGTTTCATTCTCTGTGACCTCTGTGCCCTCTGTGGCTAAAATTTCCTAAAGTATTGACCAGAGAAAAGCCAATAGCCCGGAAAATATGAAACTCCCGTCTACCACTCCTTCAAATAAAAAACCTCTTCCCAGAATCCTTTTCTGGTAAAGGAAATAATAGGCCACGACATACCCAAGAGATATCAGCAGAAAGTAAGTGACCGTTGTGGCCCATTGTAAAAAAGGGGCAACCGTCAAAATCCCGCCCAGCAAGAAAAGAAGCCACACGACTAAATTTTCAGACTTTCTCTTTCCCAAAACGATGGGAATGGTTTCTTTGCCGACCATCAAATCCCCCTGGATATCTTTGAAATCGTACAGGGTGGACCGGATGAATACCAAAATGGTGCTGAAGAGAAAAGCCAGCAACGATCCCGTTAGCAACCTTCCCTCCTGGGCCAACGGGGGGAGGAGTGAAGTCACCATCCCCCAGGCCAGGGCGACGAAGATGGTCTTCGAACCCGGGATGTCTTTGAGTTTCTGGTAGCGGGTTATCTTCCCGGGGCGGCTGGGGAAAAGGCGAAGGTTATAAATCATCCCCAAAGCTGATATGGCCAGAAGAAGAATAAAAGGTAAGGTCCCCTGGAACCAAGATAAGGTCAGGGCTACAATCGCCGAAAAGATTCCGGCGGCGATCATCCAATTCCCATAGCGTTCATAAAATTCCATACGACCCGGCTGATTGAACCTTTCGGAAGGCTTGTCGGCTAAACGATTGAGGACGTGCATGGAAAAAACATAGAGGGAAGCAACCACAGACCAGGAAAATTTCGGCTCCAGGCCCTGGATTAAAACGCTGGCATAGGTCAAACACCCGGCCCCAAGGGCCAAGAGGAGGTAACTAATAGTAGCAAGACGACCTGATTTTTCTAAATAATAAGCTATCCCCTTAGGCATTTGGAGCGCCTTGAGGCGTTCTACTACCTTCGAGATTAACCAGTTAGGTGTGGAGGCACCGGCTGTAACGCCGATGACGGAATACCGAATGAGGGCTCCCAGGTCCAGGTCTTTTTCGGTCTCCACATGAAAGGTTGGAACACCAGCTCTTTCTGAAATCTTGACCAAGCGGCGGGTATTTCCGCTTTCCTTCCCACCCACGACTACCATGGCTTCGACTTTCCGGGCTAAATTTAAAACCTCATCCTGACGCCGATGGGTAGAATCGCAGATGGTGTTAAAAACCTCCGCTCCTAAGAATTTACTTTGAACCGCTTCGGCAACAATCTGGAAATGGTTTCTGTCCTGCGTAGTCTGAGCAACTAAACAGACCTTATCCATCGGCGGTAGCGATGCCAACTCTTCCGGAGAATTTACCACAAACCCTTTCCCCTGCGCGTATCCAAGCAAACCAATAACTTCGGCATGATCCTTTTCTCCTACAATTACAATATGGTATCCCTGCAAAGCATATCGCTTGATGATTCCTTGAACCTTACCAACATGGGGACAGGTAGCATTTACTATGTGCACACCCGTATCTTTGATCTTCTGCCTTTCTTCCGGGCTCACCCCATGGGCCCGAATGATTACTGTTACAGAGTTTCCTTGGTGGGCGTTAGAAAATGATGCCTTCCCTTCAGGGAGCGTTTTCACTCCCTTCCCTTCGAGGATTTCGAGAACCTGAGGGTTATGGATTAACGGCCCATAAGTAAAGATAACGCCAGTTTTCTTCATGGCCGCTTCCAGGACCATGTCCATGGCCCGGCGGACTCCCATACAAAAGCCAGCATTTTTTGCCAATCTCACTCGCGCCATTTTTCAGATTTCGCCAGATTTAGCAGGACTTCCCATTTCCCTTTAAAAATATTTTAAAGCTTATCGGAATTTTTGAGGGGTGTCAATATGCCCCGTGCCGATGCAACTTGCTACAAACCTAATGACAGACCTTCAGGTTCATGAAAATCTATCAATGATCTTCAGTTTTTTATTCTTTCCAATTATGATGGTTTCGTAAAAAGTCCCTTTTCCCCCATTTTCGTCATTCCGCGAAAGCGGGAATCCAGTTAATTCAAGTAGTTCTGTCCCGCCATAGGCGGGACTGCTTTCGCAGGAGTGACGGCTTTTCTGACTTTTTACGTGGTCATCGATTTTAGTTATGGTATAATTTTAATTCTGGGGCGATGAAAATGAAAAAAATTTCTGGCCTCGTCATTTCCGCCCTTGCCTATGCGGGGGTAACCCCGGCAGGAGTGACATAGAGAACGGAAATAAAACAGGTCTCAAAAGGGAAGGGAAGATGCAAAAGGGGTTCACCCTTGTTGAACTTCTAATAGCTATTGCAATAGCGGCTATTCTTGCAGCTATAGCTATACCGCATACGGGCACCATTGTAAATACTTATAGATTAAATGGTGCTGCAAGAGTGGTCTGGAGTGATTTACAAAATGCCAAGATGACGGCAGTGAAAGAGAACAAGAGTGTAAAGGTTAATTTTAGCACTCCCTCTTATAATTTTGTCAGGGTTGAGACAAGCGAAGTAATATTCACAAGGAACCTTGCAAATGACTACCCTAATGTTACCATCAGCAGTAGCGGTGGCAGCACAACATTCAACAGCAGGGGCATGGCAGATTCCACAACTATTACCGTAGGTCTATCTTCCAAACAAAAGAAGTTTACAATAGCATGGACAGGCAGGATACAAAGCTTATGAGGCTAAAGTATTTTTCAGATAAAAAAGGATTTACCCTTATTGAATTGCTGATAGCGATGCTTATTCTTGCGATAGGGCTGATGGCAGTTGCGGGTCTTCAAGTTACAGCAATACGGGGTAATGCCTCGGCAAAGTGGGTAACCGCTGCCACCACCTTTGCTGAAGAAAAAATGGAGAAATTTAAAAGCAAGGGCTTTTCAGATTCAGACTTGACCAATACGGACTGGACTACGCCGGAACCTATACCGGGTGCTGATAATTTTTCAAGGCAATGGAAGATTACAGAACCTGCTGCAGGCAATCTCAAATTAATTGAGGTGCGTGTAATTTGGTCAGCTATTGGTGTAAGCAAACAGGTTGATATTTCTTCATACGTGGCGAAATGAGGAAGGTGTCCGATCATAAAGGCTTTACGCTCATTGAGCTATTGATATCAATGGCGATACTGGGGCTTGTGCTTGCTGCGCTTACATCCCTTTTTACAGGCACTAATAGGATTTATTCAGCGCAGAGCCTGGTTGTAACAATGCAGGGTAATGCGCGGGCGGCGGTGGACTTTATTACGAGGACAATGAAAGGCCTCTCCACTACTACAGATATTAATGAAACCGCATGTACCAGCAGCATCACGTTTACAAACACAGAGGATTTTGGAAGGCCCACCGGAAGCAGTTCAACAACCCTGATTGATAACACAAAAAGCTGGACCGCAGATGGATGGAAGAATTTCAGGGTTACTATCACTGCGGGCACAGGGAGCGGCCAAACATCGATAATCAGCTCTAATACTGCGACTCAGCTTACTGTAAGCAGTAGTTGGACAACAGTTCCAGATAACACTTCAGATTATAGGATACTGTCAAGAAACGCATTTTCAATATCAGGCAACACATTAAACTACGCAAGAAACGCGAGTTCCGCTACTTCTCTCGCAGAAAATATTACCTGTTTTACCCTTCAGAGGTATAAGAGTGACGGCTCTTTAGCAACAAGCTGGACAGACACAGCGGGAATAAATATTACCATTTCTGCGGAAACATCGACCCCAAGACCCGATACTGGAACTAAGGGAACCTTTACCCTCACGTCATCTGTTGATTTGAGGAATTGAGCAGGAAATATTATGAGAAGTAAAAAGACAGATAAACACATTATACATGACGAGCAGGGGATTGCTTTAATTACAGCCCTTCTTATGCTTCTAGTAATTACAGCAATGGGAATTGCTGCAACAAATCTATCTATAGTCGAGGGTTGGCTTTCTGCTAATTATCGTTCTTCAAAACAGGCATTTCATGTTGCAGAGGCAGGCCTTGAGCTGATGAAGTATTATCTTCGAAATGATGCAAACACAGATTCTTCTGGGTGGAGCAATCAGACTTTTAATTTCCCTCCAGGAGCTATTACCGTTACCGCGGCACCAAGCACCTCGTACTACCCTGTTACCATTGCAAGTAATACCATCAATGTTGGAGGCGCCACAGGGATTTTTACGATCAAACTGAAAAATATAAAGTCCGGCGCAACATTTAATGATGATGAGATCATTGTGGAATCTACAGGAACAATCGCAGGTGCAACTGCCGTCATTGAAGCATATCTCAAAATGAAAGATTATGGGGCATGGAATAATGCGATATTTGCCGGTAGTAGTGCATCCGGTACAACGATAAAAGGAAATGCTGATATAAGAGGTTCTATGCACATATTGGGGACAGGATTAAAACCAACAGATTATGCTGTTAACATGTCAGGTGGCGCTATTATAGGAAATAACTATAATGACATGCATACATCATTAAAGGCGTTGATACCATCCATCGGTTCGCCTGAAAGCCTTGATGCAGAATTACGGGTTAAACATGGTAAAGTAGGATTAAGCGGCGCCGCAACTGTTGGGCGGCCAGAGACTACCTCAAGCAACAAGGATACTGTTTCAGGCACTTATGTAACAGATGGTTTTGGCGGAACTGCCGGATTATCAAGCGTCTATTCAGATAATGGGACTGGCCATGCCTACGATCTGGGCGATGATATAAGTTTCCCATCATTGAATAATCCATATACCGATCCCACAACAGGCACTTATTACGCTACTTATGCCGCTTTTTTGACAGCAAAGGCGTATGTGTATACCGGGGATTTGGAGATCAGCGGTAATACTCCAACTATTACAATAGGCGATGCTAGAGGCTCGATATCGTGGGATAAAACAACAGGCACTTTAACGATTTCTGGATTACTAAAGGTTGTTGGTAAGATAGATTTGGCGAATAAAAACAACCCAGTGACTTATAACGGCAAAGGGACTCTGTATTCAACACAGAGCGTTTACATCCATGACAACCTGCTTCCTTCTTCAGGTTTCCCGGCAACAAACGCCATGGGGCTTATAGCAACCCAGGATATAGAGATAGCAACAGGGGCAGGAGAATCTCACCTTAAGGCTGCTGGAGCCTTTTATGCCGAAGGCAAGATAGTGTCAGGAAAGCAAAACGAGATATTAGGCACCTTCGTTTCCAACTACTTTGATATGGGCAGTCAGGTGCCATCTATCTATCAAGTGCCGTCTCTTGCCAGGAACTTACCCCCATTCATGCCGGGAGGTAATCCAAGTTATGTTGTTACTGTAAAATCATGGAGGGTTAAGTAAAACTGGTTTCTTTTCCCTTTTAGCATCTTAATCAATTAGTAACGTTCAAAAGTTGGGGCAAAGGTTAATTTCGACGGTTTGGATGTGAATATTGAAATGATCTTTGATTCCCAGTTTCTCTTGCCAAAATTGTTCCCATTTATCCTTTGTGTATTGCTTGATCATGATCATTTTCGACAGATTTGCGACGGCGATGTCCGACCATCCCCAGGCGATCCTCTTGAGGCGGCGTCCGATTTCCCGGAATACCCGCTCCAGGAGAGAGGTAGTTTTGGGGGCAATCACACCCGGGGGGGGATGGGGGACGTTGCTCAAAAACTTCAAAATTATTTCACGCCCTCTTCTTTCCTAATGGCCATGGCAATGGCTGAGGCCCCTACCCCTAAATGGCGGGCAATCTCCGCCATGGGAATTCCCATCTCCCGATTCATGCGATACGCTAACTTCTTTCTCAACTCCGCTACCTTTCTCCTTTGGCTCCCTTCCCCAAGTTCTTCTTCCTTCACCCCTGCTTCCGCACACATCTTTTTTATCACCTGTTCAACTAAGCCCTTCCTCTTTTTGTGCCGCATTTGCGAGATTCATAAAAGAAGATAAACGCCCTTCTTTTCCTTGCAAGACGATTAAGGCGCAAGTCACGGAGATTGACCTGCGCCTTATTTTTTGCCAAAACGGGAGGCAATCTTGTTCTGCCTTGCGCCTCAAAGCTTCGCTTCCCTTTCCCACGGCCTGGACTTCATAACCTTCCCGCTTCAGGATCAAGGAAAGCATGTGGCGCATGGACCCATCGTCATCAACGATTAATATTTTTTTCTGTTCCATTTTTATCTCCGAAAAGACTATTCACCGCAGAGCAAGATCCAAGTTATAAATTAGCCACAGAGGGCACAGAGATCACAGAGTTTTAAAAACGCTGATTAAGGATAAATAAAGAATACGCGTTAAGCGCCCAAAATTAATGAAGATGCTAAAAGGTGCCAAAAAGGAATTTCCTATACTATCAAGTTATAAAGTAGCCACAGAGGGCACAGAGATCACAGAGGTTTTAAAACTAAAAAGATATTGTGCAAAAACTAAGGCATGGGGAATCCTGCTTCGAATCTCGCT
>JAHJQK010000143.1 GCA_018819135.1 Pseudomonadota bacterium
ATTTAAACGGATCAACTATGTTGAAGAAGTGCAAAAGAAGATATACGAGCGGATGATCTCCGAGCGCAAACGAATCGCCGATAAATTCCGCTCGGAAGGCCAAGGGGAGGCGGCTAAAATTTTGGGAGACAAAGAGCGGGATTTGAAAAAGATCGAATCGGAAGCCTATCGGCAGGCGCAAGAAATCAAAGGAAAAGGGGATGCCGAGGCCACCGCGATCTATGCCCAAGCCTATAATCAAAGCGCAGAATCCAGAGCCTTTTACCAATTCCTGAAAACGATGGATACCTATAAAACCACTCTGTCGGAGAAAGACTGGTTGGTTCTATCTACGAAAGGCGATTTCTTTAAATTTCTCCAAAACCCCTCGGGGCATTAATCATTTCAGGCCCAGGAGCTCATGCTCCCGGGCCTCCCCAACCCATTCCTAAACCTCTTCCCATGCCTTGGCTGGGACCAAATCCACTTCCCATTCCGTATCCAGGCCCATAATTTCTACAGCCGCCTGAAGGATTTCCCCACTGAGCTTGCTGTTCAGGAGTGAGAATCTTTTGAACTTCTAAACGGTAAGGACTCATGCTATAAATTTATATATAAAAAAAATTAACCAGCTAATTTGGAGATGATCCAAAAATTTTTTAAACTTCGAGTAAAAATCATAGGAGGTCAAAAATTATGAAGTCAGTAACCATTCCCTGGGGATCCTGGCGGGGCAACAAGAAAATACCCTTAACCTTTCCCAACAACTGGAAAGTAACCGTAGCCTCGATGGCCGATGGCAAGGATGTAAGTCAGGCTGAAATCCGCAAAGCCTTCGCGGACCCCATTGGCCAAGAGCCGATCCGGAAACTGGCGGAGGGGAAGAAAACCGCAGTCATTGCCGTAGATGACCTGACCCGGCCGACCCAGGCTTACCGCTTCCTCCCCTTCATCGTAGATGAGTTGAATAAAGGGGGGATCCAGGAAGAAGACATTAAGATCATTTTGGCCATTGGCTCTCATCGTCCTTTGATGAAAGCCGACCAGGAAAAAAAGTTGGGGAAGAAGATGGCCAACCGCTTCCCCGTCTTCAACCATCACCCTTACGAAAACTTGGTGAATGTTGGTACGACTTCCCGGGGAACGCCGGTGCAGATCAACCGGCATTTTATAGAGGCCGATGTCAAGATCGGAGTGGGTTTTATCACCCCGCACCCGTCTGCCGGTTTTGGCGGAGGTGGCAAGATTGTAATCCCGGGATTGGGAAGCATGGAGACGATCATCAAGAACCACACCCCTGCCCACCAGGGATGATCGGGGGTACGGGTTTTTCCCAGGGATATGATCTGAATAAAAACGAACTGCGGCAGGATATGGAAGAAGGGGCCCGGATGGCGGGATTGGACGTCATCGTGAATTCCGTTGGGACTTCCGAAGGCAAGACCGCCGGGGTTTTTGTGGGGGATCTGGTTCAGGCGCACCGTGCCGCTGTGGAACTCACCAGAAAAGTATACATCACCGACGCCCCCACGGACGTAGATATCGGCATCTTCAACGCCTTCCCAGAAGATACGGAATTGGTTCAGGCGCAGAAGGCCCTAAACGTTTGGACCGGAAATTTAAAACGGCGCATTGTCCGGGAGGGGGGAAAAGTGGTCATTGCCACGGCCAGCTCGGATGGTTTGGGCTTTCATTCTTTGCTGGATGTGGGGAGTCGGTTACATCGAAAAGTCGACCAGAGAAAAGTCATGGCGGAGATTTTTCAGAATCGTAAAATTCTGGTTCTATCCCCCAATTGCTCCCCCTCCGACCTTTACAGCCGGTATCCAAAGCACGTCCTGATTCGGAATCACTGGAAGGATATCTTGGAAGATCTAAAAGATGGAAGTTCCTCCCGGACGGTAGCTATATTTCCCAATGGCTCTTTACAATTTACCCCTCCTTTATGAAAGGAGGGGGCAAAATAAATTTCCCCTGGCGGGCCCGCCACCAGCGAACAACCAAAACCACCCCAGCCTCCCTTTATCCAAGGGGGGTTGGGGAAAATTGCAAGTTATTTCTCAGAGATTCAATAGGGAACCAATAGAAAGAATCCTGCACGCCCCAAAAACGATTTGCAACATAGACGAAGGGTCGTTCTCTAAGGGTATGGGGTAACATTTATTATGAATCAACGATCCCTTTTTAATTGCTACTTTGGTAACATTATTCGAGTCAATTCGAACTCCTTTATAAATTGACATGGGAGGAAATAAAGTACTATAGTAGCATTGCTGGGCTCCAGGGGATAATTTTCTTGTCGGCATATAGCTCTATTATCTCCCGGCGATAACCGGATGTTCGTCATCCTCTAATCTCCTAAAACCATTTTTCTATTAATTAATTGGAAGTAGATCCATAAATCACGGTTCCACGAAGGGAATCTAAGGAAGCCGTCCCTGCATGGAATAACTAATTCCTTCTATCTTCCGTCGTTCAATATCTTTCTTGAAAGGGGGTTTTTATGCGCTGGGGAGAAGATCTGGGAGGGGGTGGCCAGCTAGGGGGTAATCCGCTGGAGGAGCTGATCATGAAAATCCAGGAGAAGATGGCCCGCTTTGGAGGGAAGAGAATCTTTTTGATTCTTTTAGCCCTCGTAATCGGTCTTTGGTTGGCCTCGGGAATCTTCATGGTTGGTCCCGGAGAGGAAGGGGTGATTCGGCAGTTTGGAAAGGAAGTGGACCGGACCCCTCCAGGGTTGCGGTATCGCCTGCCCTTCCCTTTCCAAACTCATGATATAGTCCATATGGTCCGCATCCGCAGGGCAGAGGTTGGGTTCAAGACGGATCATACCGGGAAGGTGAGACCCGAACTCAAGGAGGCGTTGATGCTCACCGGGGATGAAAACATCGTAGATGCTCAACTCTTCGTCCAGTACATTGTGAAAGATCCTTCCCAGTTTTTGTTCCGGGTAAAAGATCCGGAATTGACCTTAAAAGCCACTGCCGAAGTGGCTCTTCGGAGCGTCGTGGGAAGGAATACGATCGATTATACCATGACCGAAGGAAGAGTAGTTGTGCAGGATGAGGTAAAAAAATACCTGCAAACCCTTTTGGATGAATACCAGACGGGGTTGATGGTGACCGAAGCCCGGCTTCTGGTGGTTGACCCCCCCGAGGAGGTTAAAGATGCCTTCCACGACGTGGTCAGGGCATGGGAGGATCGCGAACGCCTGATGCGGGAAGCTGAAGGGTATCGGGAAGATCTAATCCCCAAAGCCAAAGGAGAAGCAGCGCAGATGGTTCGCATAGCAGAGGCTTACAAGGAGCAAAGAGTCATCCGGGCCCAGGGGGATGCCCAGAAATTTGTGGAGGTGCTCAAGGCTTATAAAAAGGCCAAAGAGGTTACCAGGGAGCGTCTATATCTGGAGACTCTGGATAAAGTCCTGCCCCTGAAAGAAAAATTTATTCTCCCACCCCAGGGGAAGGACTCGGTATTGAAATGGCTGCCCTTGAAAGAGGCCATAACCTTGAAGGAAGAGAAAAAAGAAGAAAAAGGGGGTAAAAGGCCATGACCGATATAAAGAAAATCATGATCGGCATAGTATTGGTGATTGCTCTGATCGTTTTTGCGGGGGCGGCCTTCACCATTGACGAGAAAGAACAGGCTATCATCACTCAGTTCGGGAAATATATCCGAACGATCAAAGAACCCGGATTATACTTTAAGGTTCCCATCATTCAAACTTTGCACCTCTTCGATAAAAGAATCCTGGTGCATGATGCCACACCGGTGGAATACATAACCCTTGATAAAAAGAGGGTACTGATCGATCCCGTCTCCCGCTGGAAAATTGAAGACCCTCTGGAATTTTACAAGAGTGTCAGGACCGAGGCTGGGGCCCGGGCCCGTTTGGAGGATATGCTGATCGCCCGGCTGCGGCAGGAGATCGCCAAACGCACATTTATAGCGCTCATCCGGGAGGAAAGGGAGAATATCGTCGAGGAAGTGACCAAAGATGGCAATGAATTGGCTAAACGTTTTGGCATTAAGATTATCGATGTCCGGATCAAACGGGCCGATCTTCCCAGGGAGGTTCAAGCCAGCGTTTATGCCCGGATGCAGGCGGAACGTCATCGCATTGCCAAACGGTATCGAGCGGAGGGAGATCAGCGCGCTCGTGAAATCCGGGCCGAAACCGACAAAGAAAAAGAAATTATCCTGGCCAAAGCCTATCAGGAGCAGATGAAATTTTTCGGAGAAGGGGACGGGCGGGCCACGGATATATACGCCGCTGCTTTCGAGCAGGATACGGAGTTTTACTCCTTTCTCCGCAGACTCCAAACCTATGAGAAGGTTTTTGAGGGGAAAACGACAGTCCTCCTGGAATCTGATTCCGAGCTGCTCAAATATTTCCGGAGTCCCCGGATACCCAGCAAATAACCTCTCGCCTGTTGAAAGGATTGGGCGGGCCAAGATAACGGTTTGCTTTTTAAGATCGGGGTAAGATTTATCAATCTATGCCTAAGGGGGAAGGGTCTAATTTTTTTGTTCCGACTTTCCTGACCGCCAGCATTGAATGATCGCCAGGGCTGTGACGCCCATTACCCCGAAAACACCCGCCCGGTATCCCCCCTGGCCGCGGAACTGGGACCGTTTGGGATTGGGGTCAATACCGTCGCTCCCAGCATCGTATTGACTGCCCGTGTCCAAGCCAAGTGGGAAACAAGTACCGAAGAAGAACGTCGCACCATTCTTTCCCGCATCCCCTTGCGGCGGCCCGCGGAATTGGAAGACAAGACTCTCCGGGAGCAAACAAGCCTGAAAGAGGAAGACGAAAGAAAAATAGGGTTACAAGATGTAACGGTATCGGAGGGATTGTCGCCAGAGACAGTTCTCAGCATTATCCGGAAGAAGGTCATCGCAATGGAAAAGTCTTTTCTCGCGAGCGAGCCGGGAGGAAAACTCGTTCTCAGACTGACTGTCGGGCAGGATGGCAAGGTGAAAAAATGGCAATTCCCCGCGACCCAAGGGGGCCGTGAGGCGAAGATAACCTTTTCTCTTGTTTTCGCGTCGTAGGAATTCCGCCAATAGCGGCGTTGAGGCCGGCTGTTCGCTCCAGGCCGGCCTCAATCGCGGTAATCGATACGTGGCGTGATTTGTGCTGCTCTCAAAATTAATCCTAATAGACCTTATACCAAATTTAAAACATCATGGAATGAAGGGAACAATCTATCCAATTTCAAATATATAAATTTCTGATTAGGTATTGTATGATATATTAATGTACGGGTCGTATTGAAAGCCGAAAGGGTTTTATGGAAATTTCTTCGGCTCCTCCCTCCTTTTTTCTGCCACTTATGTTTTTCAATCCCAGATGGCGAAAAAAGATTTGTTCATCATGGCCACAGCGAATAAAAAGCTTTTATTAAGAAAATTATGAAAAGAAACGTGCCCAATTTAAAATTAAGAAACATAGCCATTATCGCCCACGTCGACCACGGCAAAACCACGTTGGTGGACTATATGTTCAAACAAAGCGGCGTATTCCGCCCCGGCCAGGAGGTGGTGGAGAGGGTCATGGACTCTCTGGATCTGGAGCGAGAGCGAGGGATCACCATCGCTGCCAAGAACTGTTCGGTCTACTGGCACGACGTCAAGATCAACATTCTGGACACTCCGGGCCATGCTGACTTCGGCGGGGAGGTGGAGCGGGCGCTCATGATGGTAGACGGTGCCCTCCTGCTGGTGGACGCCTCAGAAGGCCCTCTGCCCCAGACGCGGTTTGTACTCAAGAAGGCCCTGGAATCCGGCTTGAAGATCATCGTGGTAATCAACAAGATTGACCGCAAGGACGCCCGGCCGCAGGAGGTGCGGGACGAAATCTACAACCTCTTCTTCGATCTGGACGCCACGGAAGACCAGATCGATTTTCCTATTCTCTACGCCATTGGCAGGGAGGGGGTCGCTCAGAAGACCGCGGAGGAGAAGGGACAGGACCTTACGCCCCTCTTCCAGGCCATCCTCGACGAGATCCCGCCGCCCACGTATGACCCTGACGAGCCGTTCCAGATGCTGGTGGCCGACCTGGACTACTCCGATTACCTCGGGCGCCTGGCCGTGGGCAAGGTCTTTCACGGCACAGCGGGGTGCCATGAGGACCTGGTCTGCCTGCATAGGGAAGGGAAGGACATCCCGCTCCGGATCTCCAAACTCCAGGTGTACGACGGGATCAACCTGCAAGAAGTAGAATCGGCCCAGCCGGGGGATATTATCATCCTGGCGGGGATCGAAGACGTGGAAATCGGCGACACCATCTGCACCCGCGAGGCCCCCAAGGCCCTGCCGCGGATCTCCGTCGACGAGCCGACCATCTCGATGCTCTTCACCAGCAACATCTCTCCCTTGTCCGGAAAAGAAGGGAAGTACGTGCAACCGGGCAAGATCCGCGAGCGCCTCTATAGGGAATCCCTGCGCAACGTAGCCATCCGCATGGAAGACGCAGAGGAGGCGGACAGCTTCATCGTCAAGGGGCGCGGGGAGTTTCAGATGGCCATCCTGATCGAGACCATGCGGCGGGAGGGGTTTGAGCTTACGGTCGGCCGCCCCCAGGTCATCTATAAGCAGAGAGGCGGAAAAACCCTTGAGCCTATCGAACACCTTTTCATCGACTGCGCCGAGAACTTCATCGGCATAATCTCCGAGAAACTCTCCCGCCGGAAGGGGCGCATGGTGAACCTGGTGAACCACGGAAGCGGCCGCGTCCGTCTGGAGTTCACCATCCCTTCGCGCTCCCTGATCGGATACCGCAATGAATTCCTGACCGACACCAAGGGAACCGGGATCATGAACTCCTACCTGAAAGGCTACGAGGAGTACCGCGGGGACTTCCCCCTGCGCATGACCGGATCCCTGGTCTCCGACCGGGAAGGGGAGTCCGTGTCCTACGCCCTTTTCAACTTAGAGCCGCGGGGTAGCCTCTTTTTGGCGCCCGGAGAGCCGGTCTACGAGGGAATGATCATCGGGGAGCACAACCGGGAGAACGACATCAATGTCAACCCCTGTAAGATGAAGAAATTGACCAACATGCGTGCCTCCAACAAGGACGACGGCATTCAACTGACCCCGGTGATCCCGTTGACCATGGAGAGGGCCATTGAGTTCATCAAGGACGACGAAATGGTGGAAGTCACCCCCCGCAGTATCCGTTTACGCAAGACGATCCTCTCCGCTGATAAAAGGCACCGGCTGCGGGCAGAGAAGCTGAACACATAGGGTAAAAGCAGAAGGAGTCTGAGCAACTCCGTCAGAGACCCCGCCTTTATCCCCCAAGGAGATTAAAGAAGTTAATCGATCATAAATCAAATCTGTGATACAAAATTAGGACGTTGTGGATTATGTTTTCCGCTCATTTGTCAAAACGTTCCGTGGTGCCAGGAGAGTGGTTTTTTGCGTAAATCTGCCCCCTGTTAAATTTTATCGAGGAGAATTGGGATGTTGGAAAAATCTGCCAGGGTCAAGCGACTACAAGGTTCGGAACGGTCCCAAAGAAAGATTAGTATCCCCCAAGACGCCATCCGGTTGGATTTAGGGGAGCCTGATTTACCCACGCCCCTCCATATTCAGGAAGCGGCCACCAGGGCCATGAGAGATAATTTTACCCACTATGGAAATGCCTTCGGGGATGAAGAACTCAGGGAAGCCATCTGTTTTAGCCTGCAACGCGACTATGGCGTACAGCGCAAACCGGATGAAGTCCTGATTACCGTGGGGGGAATGGAGGCCATCCACTTGATCTGTGCCACCTATCTCAATCCCGGCGATGAAGTATTAATCCTGGACCCCGAGTACTCTGCCTATGCCGATTCCGTTGCGCTTTTTGACGGGCGCACTATTTTTGTCCCCCCTGATGGAGAATTTTCATCTCGATTTCCCAACCATTGAAGGGCGGATATCCAAGAAGACGAAGATGATCTTCATGTCCAACCCCAGCAATCCAACCGGAAGGGTGCTGCCGGAGAAGGAGATCCGCCGTCTCGCCCGGATTGCCCGGGAACAGGGTCTGCTTATGATTGTGGATGAAGTTTATTACAAGTACCTCTATGGTGGGATTAAGCATTTTTCAATCTGCCAGGTTGAAGAAATGGAAAAACAGGCTATTCTCCTCAATAGTTTTTCGAAGACCTATGCCATGACCGCTGGAGAGTGGGGTACTTAGTGGCGGATTCTCAGATCATCAAAGATCTGGTCACATTTCACAAGGCTTTGGTCACCTGTCCCAACACCGTGGCCCAACGGGCCTGTATCGCAGCCATCAAGGGCTCTCAGGATTGCGTGGAGTCGATGAGGAAGGAGTATGAAAGACGCAAGCGGTTGGTCGAACAGAGACTGAGGAACATGGAGAGACTCTCCGTCTCTGCCTGTGAAGGAGCTTTTTATTTCTTTCCCCGGTTCCAGCATTCCTTCACCAGTCGGGAAATGACGGATTATTTGTTTACCAAGGGAATCTTAGTGAGGAGCGGGACCGAATTTGGCGCGAATGGTCAGAAACATTTTCGGATCTCCTTTGCCACATCGATAGAAAAACTGGAAGCCGGAATGGAACGGTTAAAAAGGGCTCTGGATGAACTAGGGTAAAAAGGGCAAGAAATCCAGGGCCCTTCCTCCCGCTTGGCGCTTCTTCCCGCCTTATCCTCGGAGAAATCAGCGCCTTATGGTGCCAAGCGAATCGCACTGGCTCCTGGGCCTTGGCATAGCCATATAAGAAAAATGAGGGGTGGCAAGCCCATAATCTGCTTGACAGATTTTTCCGCCATGCTTACATTAAAAATAAAGATCCATCACTAAAATAAATATCCCGACTTAACCCGTAGCCTTCTAAAGAAGAAAAAACTAAGATGGGGCTGTTTCCAGAAAGGAATGAATATTTTTCCCTAAAGGGAATGGAACCATTGCAGAAAAGGATGGCCAAAATAATACCAAGAGGAACAACAAGGCTTCGATCCAGGCGCTAAGCCTATAAAGGAGGAAATGCCATGATTCCCAAGATTAACAAGATCTTATACGCCACAGACCTGAGCAAGAATTCAGCCTATGCTTTCCGCTATGCCGTCAATTCCGCCGAAAAACATGATGCCAAAATTCACATTTTGAACGTCTTAGAAAAATTATCTCCCACGGCTGAATCCATGGTGTCGGGATATATTAGCCCAGAGAAACTCGAGGCAATCAGAAAGGAGAATATTGAAGGTCTAAAGAATCGGATTCAAAAGAGGCTGGGAGAATTCTGCAAAAGAGAACTCCTAAATAAACCTGAATGCCAGGAACGGGTGGCCTCCATACAGGTCGTGGAAGGGGATCCGGCTGAAGAAATTCTCCGGAAGGCCGACGACCTGAAGGCAGATGTCGTGATTATGGGAACACATGGCAAGGGTTTGCTTGCCCATACCTTTTTAGGGAGCGTAGCTGAAAAAGTTCTCCACCGGATCAAGATTCCCGTCTTCATCATCCCCATCCCTCAAGAAACAGACATTAGCTTTAGCGATATATAAAAACCCCAGGGATTGCCGGGAAAGATACGCAAAAGGGAATCCGGAATAGCAGGGTCATTTCCAATAGGAATCGGTAAATCGGAATGCTCTTCCTGGGTGAAGAGTAATTATTTTCCGACTGGCCAGTAGCGGCCGTTATTCCGCATGATTTTCAATGCAACCCCGTAGAGTTCCTCGATCGTTTGCGCAGTGATGATGGCCTCCGTTTTCCCGCTGGCGATCACTCGCCCCTCTTTGATGATCAACGTCTTTTTAAACAAAGGGAGGATTTCCTCAATATGGTGGGTCACGTAAACCAGGCTGGGTGCCCCTTTATACCTCCCCAAATCTTGTAAGGAGGCCAGAAAGGTCTCCCGGCCTCCAGGGTCCAAGCCGGCGCAGGGTTCATCCAAAATAATAAGATAGGGTTGGGTCATGCGCGCTCTGGCGATCAAGACCTTTTGTTGTTCTCCCTGGGAAAGAGAACCAAACTTCATACCGGCCAACTCGGCACAGCCCAGTTCATCCAAATGTTGGACCGCGGTTTCATAGTCCTGTTTGTTGGGGACGTCCCATTTCATCTTCACGAAGCCGATCTGGGCATATTTCCCCGAAAGGACGGTTTCCAAGACCGGTTCTTCCGCCGGGATATGGGAAGGAAGATCGGACGTAACCCAACCAATGCTTCGCCTCAATTCTCTCAGGTCGATGAGCGCTTTGCCTTGCCGCCGTACTTCTCCTCCCGCGTTCGGCCAGAGGTAGCCGCAGACGATTTTCAGCAGGGTGGTTTTTCCGGCACCGTTCGGCCCCAGCAGGGCCCAATGTTCTCCGCGTTCCACTTTCCAGGTAACGTTATCGATTATCTTTCTGCCGTTGATGGCGTAAGTAACTTCATGAATTTCCAGTGCCGGATCTTTCATTCTTTACTTTCCCATTTTATCCTTTGGTAACAGTTTAGCCCTTTGAAAAAATTGGCTAATCTTCAATGCCCAATGCAAAAATTAAATTGAAAATATCAAAAGGATTAAAGCTTTTCAGAGAAATTTGCGTTTTTCAATTGGCCATTTTCACTTTTCAATAAAATTTAGCGTGTTTTTTCAAAACGCTAAGTAAACTCGCGGCAAGGTGACCTACGGCCACCTTGCACGCTCGCATTCTCGGGCGGGGCATTGACCCCGCCCTCGACCAAAGGGATGCGGCGCCCCTTTGGAAACCCAGCCATTGGTTCCCCGCAGCAAGCTGCGGGG
>JAHJQK010000144.1 GCA_018819135.1 Pseudomonadota bacterium
AAGGAGTTAAACCAATCACAGGAATTATAGGATCAAGATGAAAAAAAGAAAAGGATTATATTCTCCCCTGGAATAAAAGGAATAATAAGGGGGGACATCTTAGATCGGTGATAAAGGGGTAAGATTAAACCGGTGGTAACACGGCGCGAGATGATGTTTTCTGGAAAAACTCGCAGAAAACGGCACGGAATCGACCATTTTTGATGGTCGAGAGCAGTTCGGTAGTTCATCTTTAACGGAAAAATAGAATAAGTATAAAGGATAATGTTATCCGCACATGGAACGGCGATGACGCGCGAGAATGCGGAGCGCGAGGCGAAGCTCAGGTTGTTCCACAGGCTCCTGATGTCGTACATCGACTTCCAGCAGGCATACTGGATCGCCTCCTATATCTTGGACCACAATCTGCAGCAGAAGGTGGAACGTCTGCGAGGGAAGCGGAGGTACCACATCAAGCTTCTGTGGCAGGCCCTGAACTGCGCAATGGTCGTCTCCTACTGCCGACCCTTCTCGGGAAATGACCCCCGTGCGGTCAGGCGAATCCCAGACCTTCCGAGAAGATTCCTCCGCGTGCTATCCCCTAACGAGAAAGAGCTGCACAGGCTGGCCATGCAGGATCGAAACACCATGCTCGCTCATTCTGATTCTGAGACCTGGGATCTTCGAACGTTGTTCATGGAGACCGAGGCGGGGCGGAAGGTAATGTTGCCGGTCCACAATGATACAGGGGCGCCACTGGTTCATCATGCTGTCGCACAGCTTCGGGGCATGTGTGCGAAGCTCATGGAGGTTGTCTTCCAAGAGCGCCAGCGCCTTGAGAAAGACCTGGCGGATGTCCTGCCAACGGTTACAGCCGAAGACCTCCGCAGGATCGGCGAAAGGTCCGAAAGCGGATAACAAGGAGATGGAGCAGACGAACGGCGCCCGGGCTGAGATGGAGGCACCGTCCGATGCTCATCTCCGCTGTTGGGCAGATAGACGGGGATAGCAATGTCAAACCGAGATACCGCAGATAAGCCAAACCCGTATGAAGCTGAGCTAACTCCAGCGCAAGCGGCCGCGGCCATGCAGGCAGCAAGAATGAATGCCATGGAACTATTGGACACAGCAGATATTCTTTTCACCCTGAAACGGTTTCCCCATTCCGTTGTGTTTTCCACACTGGCTATTGAAGAAATTGGTAAGCTTCCGATTCTACAAACGATACTCCTCGGATTTGGCGGTTTGAGATCGACGCATTGGAAATCCTACCGCCAGCATCGAGCGAAAACTAAACCGTTGAACATAGGAATTCAAAGTCGAGTACGCGCTGTATTCCCAGAGATTTCTTTGGATAAAGCAAAAGAAATAGCCGCCCGAGGCCCCACTCCGAACGAGCTTGAGGCAGATAAGCAACAGGCCATCTATTCAGACTGCTTAGATGTTTCTGGAACCTTTGTTTGTCACTTGCCAAAAAACGTTAACTGGCGCCAGCAGGCATGGGAACGACTGTGCGAGGCCCGTGCCATCATATTAGGGCTGAGAGATCGCACTCCCGAGGAACTATCTGTATGGTTGAAGCACGCTAACGCAGGACGAGCTGCCGGTAAGAGATTGGCCGACATTCTACCGGACGTCCACAAAGAACTCCTTGATAAGGGATTTATTAAGGAGGGCTGGTGGGATACGCTACTGAATGACATCAAAACACAAACCGAAGGCACGAAGGGGGCCAAAGACGGCAAATGCGAGGTGCCAGAGTAATTCACATATATATTGACCAACGAGGCGTTCCACTGGATTGCCGATAAACCTGGCAACCGGTAAGTCTTATAATCAGAAGGAGGGAATATGTCCAACGAAAGAAGAGCTTTGGCCTTTAAGATTGAACTCCCGATTTTTCAGCTACAAGGATACATTCTGGAATAAGTTGATTCCTTACCATAATGGATTACGGTCTTTTACTTTCAAATAATCCAAAATATCAGAATGCGGGACCCTATTTCTGAGCTTCTCAATCATATCCTCCAGCAGGTCCTTCAGGTCCTCATAAGCTCGGACTTCCGCATTGTGACTCTCCATTACGGTATTTAGCATGACATCCAGACTGGCGATTCTGTCATCCTTTTTGGTTAGTCGGAATTTCAGGGATGCAATTTCATTTCTCAGAGAATTCATGATTTTTTCATTTTGATTATCTTTAAGAATATGATTATTGGGTTCGGTCATGGTGGCATTTCTCCTTCTGTTGTAATTTTAATTTTGTTCCAGGATGAACTTTTAAACTTTTAAGAATTTATGCGGAAAAATTGAGGAAACACGAAATTTCCTAAAAGTTTAAATCTTTGGTCAGGGAGTTTGACCAGATGGGATTACCTGGAACCAGCAATTTATGGGTTAGTTGTATTTAACATTCTGTCTTGGTATGATTTGGCGAGGTCTCCTTGAAAACAGGGCATGAAAATTCCTGTCGGCTATTATGGAATTATTGGGCCAGTAGTTGAAGGTCCAAATAGGAAATTCTTTGTCCGTTTAACTAAGAGATCTGGATTGGCATGACGCTTTTTTTAAAAACAAGATAAGCACCTTTATGGGCGAGCATTATATTCCAAAATATTATCTGAGAGGTTTTACGCAGGAATCTACAGATTTAATCTGCGTTTACGATAAAAAGGAGGGAGGACATTTTCTTACGCAAATAAAGAATGTGGCAAACGAAACAGGTCTATACCCTCCTGAGACTGAAAAATATTTAGCTAATTGTATAGAAGGTCCGGCAAATTCAGTCTTAAATAAAATCCGTCAGCGGAAACAAATTACAGGAACAGACAAAAAGATTCTCGGGGAATACATGGCTGTTATGTGGAAGAGGATTCCACAAGCTCAACAACGTTTAAAAGATATGGCACCAAAATTATCCCAGGAAGTATTTGAAGATATCCAAGGCACTATTAATATACTTAGCGCCCAAACTCCCTCCAAAGCTGAATTTCTTAAACGCCGTGAGGAGGAAATCCGCCAGATTCTGGAGAGATACGCCAAAGATCCACCTAAAGAAATATGGCTCAAAACTATCAGACCTGATCTGACCCCAGGGGTTGTAGCGGCTATTCAAACTATGACCTGGATATTTTTGACTTGTGATGAAAAGGCAGCGTTTTTAACATGCGATAATCCAGTGTTTTATTTCACCAGTATTGGGATCGGAAAGCCCGAATCGGAGTTATCTTTTCCAATTTCTAGCCACATTATGCTTTGGGCCACATGGAGACGGGATTTGCCAGAAGGAGGATATGTTCGAGTTTCCTCCCAGGTTATAAAAGAGATGACGCGGCGGATCGTTATAATGCGATCAGATATGTTTTTCACTGTCGTTACGAGCAATGGATAGAAGCTTTTATAAAAAAGGGGAGCTGGAAATTGAATATGTTGCGGTAATCAGCCTTGCGCGATGCTTATTTCCCCCTTCTTTTTCTTAATTGGCCTTTTTAAGGAAACCACATATTCTTCAGACATTTTAAGCTCTGATCATAGGTTCGGACCTGATTCAACCAGAAAAAGAACAGCGGTTCGTTTTTCTTATATATATGAACCGGCGAGGATACACCTGAAAAACGAAGCTACCTTCGGATTTGATCAGGGTTGGGATTTGTTTTTCATGGGGAGAATGAATTTAAGAACAGGAAATTTTGCAGATGAACTTTTAAACTTTTTGGATTTTTGGCGGGGGAGGGATAGAAGTCATTAAAACCTTAAAAGTTTAAATTTTGGGTTGGACCGGAGCAGATCAAGAAACGAACTATGGTTCGTTTTTCTCCATCATGGAACAGGTGTTTAGGTGTGTTAATGGGTGTTTATGGGGGTGCTTAACACAGTAGAACCTCTGTAAAGGTTATGATTTATTCCGGTTTCATCCTCCAAGAGGGGGTGTGTTAAGGTGTTTGGTGGAAAAGGAGGGGGGGAATTTAATTTGACATGGGAAGAATGGAGGGGTGAGTGGTGTGTTGTATCTTCCTAAAAGTATTGATTGACAGTTTAATTCCAAAAATGTAGAGTACTTCCTGAAGCCGTCAGTTGCCAGGTCCGACCAAAAGTGTAATTATCATCTCGAAATCCTCCGGTAACTGTTAATACACGGGACTTAAAATCCCTTTTTCTCAGTTTTAGATATTTAGTTTAGAAGTTGAGAAAGCCGAACAAGGCAGTGCAGGGGGGAGGCAACATACTAACAAGGCACAGCAACAACTTTGGAGGAAAATACTGTGGCATGTATTGCTATAATAGACGATGATCTAGCTATGGATACCTTGAGCGACGGTCTGCGATTTCGCGGTCATGATGCATACCGAATCTCCTCAGTGAAAGAAGCCCTCTGCGAGATAGACCGGATTGTCTCTGCGGATTTGGTCATACTTGACATTATCATGTCTTGGCCAGAGCAACAAAAACGCATCGGTTTGACTGGTCCTCACACAGCAGGAATGGAGGTTCTACAAGAAGTTCGAAAACGAAATAAGAACCTTCCAATTATCGTCTATTCTGCGGTACAAGACAACACGGTCATCAGTGCAATTTCAGATGATCCAGCCACATCTTTTATTTCCAAATGGGAATCGCCCTCAATTAAGGAGCTACATCAGCAAATTAATCGGGCTCTCGGCCTTGAGGATAAGTCCATGAAGCCGCAACCGTTCATAATTCATGGACACAATGAACCTGTAAAGATGGCGCTGAAGAATTACCTACAAAACACGCTGGGTCTTCCAGAACCAATAATCCTCCATGAGAAACCCAACTTGGGTCGAACAATCATTGAGAAATTCGAGGACTATGCTTCAATTTCAACATTGGTTTTCGTGCTTCTTACTCCTGATGATCTCTCGGCCGGGGTGGATCAGTCTAATGATCTAAAGCGAAGGGCAAGGCAAAATGTCATTTTCGAAATGGGATATTTCCTTGGCACCCTTGGACGTAGGAGCGGACGCGTCGTGCTCCTTTATCAGTCGTCTCTTGAGCTCCCCACCGATCTTTCTGGCGTCATTTACATTGATATCTCCCAAGGCATCGAAGCAGCAGGAGAAAAAATCCGTCGGGAGGTGCAGAATGTCAGAGAATGAGGTCTCGACGTTTGCGTTACAACAAACAATAAAAAAACTTGAGCAAGAGAATAAAACCCTCAAGGATTCGATAAAGCAGGTCCAACGGGATCGGGTGGAATATCTTCAAAACGTATCTCACCAGCTGATAGCACCTCTTAATGCCATAAAATGGCATATTGAGAATATCACGGACCAACGGATTGGTATCGAAAGAGCTAAGAAGGTTCTCCGATCAATCTATTCACAGGCAACACTGGCCGTGCATTTGGCTAAGAACTTCAACTTGATGTCTAATCTGGAGGCAGATCATACACTCCACGCGCTCAAGGAGCCACTTAAAGAAGTCGATTTGTACCGTTTACTTATCAACTTGGCGAATGATTTCCAGCCACTGGCTTGGGATAAACAGATCGACATAGGCGTGAACGAAAACCACTTCGATAAATTCCCCCCTGTCTTAGCAATGAAGCCTCTGATAAGTCAGGCCTTCAGCAACATAATCGAAAATGCCGTCAAATATTCCGACAAAGGAACGGAAATAGTTATCGAGGGTAAGTATCAGCAAGAATCTGATTCTTTCGTGGTGTCATTTCGCAATCGCGGCATTCCTATTTCACCTGAGGATGAAAGTAAGATCTTCAATCGGGAATTCAGAACTGCAGAAGCAAAGCGTATGTACCCTGCGGGTACAGGATTCGGCTTGTATATTACTAAACGCATTTTGGAAATTCATGAAAGTAGCATAGTAGCCACAACCCGCGACAGGTGGACAGTTTTTATGGTGACTCTGACTGTTAAAGGCTTAAAAGGAAAGGCAAGAATCCGTGGCTAGCAAGACCGTCCTCCTTATAGACGACGAGCAATCGTTTATTGAAGCGCTCGCTGACGCTTTGGAGTTCGAAGGTCATCGAGTATTGAAGGCACGAACTGCCGAAGAAGGCCTGCAGCTACTCGCTCGCGAGAAAGTGGATCTAGTCACAATCGACATCATGCTCGACCCAGGCCAAGAGCTGCAAGATAAGGTCAATAGCCACAACACAGGTCTTTTTCTGTGTCACGAGATCACAAAAAAGTACCCACAGATCGACGCATTCTGCATAAGTGTCATAAGTGAAAATGAGACAATCCGAGAGATCGAATCTTTAGGGATCCGTTTCCTCAGAAAAGGAGAAACTCCGCTTCGGACTGTTCTGGATATGCTTCGGTCAAGGCTGACGGGAATCGCATATTCTACCGAACGTGACAGAACAGGTAGGTGGCGATAAGCACTATGATTATCCCAACAAGCCAATTGAGGCATACGCTTACGAGCAAAGCTCAGATTTAGCGTTCAACATTTCAACCGGAAATTTTCATTAGTTTCAAATTCCCGAAAATATTAGCTTGTAGATGCAGTCGAGAATCGGACCACTACTTATTTTGACACTGTCTGTCAGATAAAGTCAGGACAGATAAATTTATCTTTTCAACCTTCCATAGAAGAGCTTTGGCCTTTAAGATTGAGCTCCCCATTTTTCAGCTACGAGGATCCAATCTGGAATAATTTGACTCCTTACCATAATGGATTACGGTCTTTAGCTTTCAAATAATCCAAAATATCAGAATGCGGGACCTTCTTTTTGAGCATCTCAATCACATCCTCCAATTTATCCTTCAAGTCCTCATAAGCTCGGACTTCCGCATTGTGACTCTCCGTTAAGGTATTTAGCAAAGCGTCCAGACTGGCGATTCTGTCATCCTTTTTGGTTAGTCGAAATTTCAGGGATGCAATTTCATTTCTCAGAGAATCCATGATTTTTTCATTTTGATTATCTGTAAGGGTATGATTGCCGGGTTCAGTCATGGTGGCATTTCTCCTTCTGTCCTAATTTTAATTTTGTTCCAGGATGAACTTTTAAACTTTTAAGAATTTACCTGGGGGGACAGGAATTGGTTGAAACCTTAAAAGTTTAAATCTTGGTTAGGATGGCTGGACCTGACCTTGTGACCCAGAGCGGAACCGTTCTTCATAGGTCATAGCAGAACCGATCCGAAACAGCTGTCCATAAATCTGAACTGGGAGATGTAAAGTGGTACGGTGGATTCGACATCAATCGTAGGGATTGATTTCAGAGGTTGAACGGTCTTCATAATAATAATTCAGACTCTTTTAGGTCCCGGGAATCGTCGTTTTCACTGGGAGGATCCCAAAAAGGAAATATTTGTCCGTTTAAGCATGCTAAAATATTCTGAAGCCAAGCCAATATTAAGATTAAAGAGTCAAGGCGAATCAATTAGAGAAATTTCCCGCCGTACGCGCCATTCGAGGAATTCAATAAGAATAGTACTGCGAAATAGCATTTCTCAAGCTGGTGAACTTGAGTCTCGCATGTCAAGCTCAAAAGATTTTAGAGTTTATTTACAAAACCGATTTAACAAAGCAAAATTATCAGTTCCAAAGCTATACGACGAAATGAAATATAGTGGATTAATTGCTACGAAAAATGAGATCCGCGAATATCTTGAGGTATTGCAAAAAGAGGACGCAAAAAAGAACGGCTTCATTGTTATTGATAATAGCCTGTCCAGCCTGAAAATATGCAAAGAAGATATTGATTTGCTCCTATGGGTACAAATGCTACTTATTGACTGTTTTGTGGTTGATGCACTCAAGAAGGCTTTTTGCAATATCCTTGATCCTGAGGATGTAGGTAAACTATACAACTGTATTAGAAACAAATCGTCGTTTTATCGAAATCGAGCAATTGCTGTGCTTGCCTACTATAAACATTTTTCAAAGAGATCAATTTCCAGATGCCTTCATACTAATGTCAATTGCATTCGCAACTATATAAAGAAATATAAATCTGGTGGTATTAAGAATCTCCTAAATGTTAACAAAAAGGATATATTCAAATTTCAGCAGCAAGAGTACAAAGATGGGCTATTCAACATTTTGCACTCGCCACCATCCGCATTTGGAATTAACCGGACATCTTGGATAATGGATGATTTGCACCAAGTAATGAAAGACAAAGGCATTGGTATATCCAAGGACAACATTCGATCAATAATTAAAAATGCTGGTTATAAATTTAGAAAAGCAAAGAAGGTGTTGACCAGTAACGATCCAGACTACCAGGCAAAACTGGAAAACATATCCAATATTCTTGCGAATTTAAAACCCAATGAATATTTCTTTTCAATTGATGAATTTGGGCCATTTTCTGTTAAAATGCAAGGTGGTAGATCATTAGTCTTGCCAAATGAAAGAAAGACTTTTCCGCAATGGCAAAAAAGCAAAGGTACGTTGCTATTGACAGGAGCTTTAGAGTTATCTACAAATCAAGTAACCCATTTTTTCTCATCAAAAAAGAATACTGACGAAATGATCAAATTGTTAAACATACTACTTGAAAAATATTCAAGTGCTATCTCTATTTTTTTATCATGGGATGCTGCATCCTGGCACATTTCTAAGAGGTTTCTAAAAGTGGTTGACGAATTAAACTCTAAGGTGGATGAGGCCAATCCCCCCTCCCCCAAAGTCTATTTAGCCCCTCTTCCAAGTTCCGCGCAGTTTCTAAATGTAATCGAATCTGTTTTTAGTGGCATGGCAAGAGCAATTATTCATAATAGCGATTATCAGTCGGAATTGGAATGCAAGTCCGCAATAGACCGATATTTTTTAGAGCGCAATGAGGACTTCAAATTGCATCCAAAGAGGGCAGGGAATAAGATATGGGGCGAAGAAAGAGTAGAACCGCGATTTAGTGAAAGTAATAACTGCAAAGACCCTAAATATAGATAAAGGTTTGAGGAAAAAAGTAAAATAGAAAATTTCAAGAGATATTAATACCTGAAAAAAGCGCGAAAGATGATATTTTTAAAACTCGAAACCTTAGAAAGCCTTGTAAAATAGCCATGAAAATGGGATATAATATCGATAAAACTGTTCCGGCAGAACCTTCCCTAAAAGGGAACATTGTGCCCGATGCCAAAAGGTCTGAGAATTTTACATCTATCCCTTGGAGAGCGCAATCTGACTCACTTTGGGGGCATCTTCCTTATTCATCAGTTTTGCAAAAAACTGAGAATAAAATGGTATTTGCAAAAAAAGATACCATTCGGACAGAATTCTTAGTCCTCCCGGCAAGATTGGTCAAGACGCAACACCGGAATGTTCTCAAATTACCCAGCGAGTATATCTCCAAACAGACCCTGGATCATATCATCCAGAATATCAGAAAAATGAAATCATTATAAATTTTAACCAACTTGTAATTTTTTTCTGAAATGAGGAGCCAGAATCCCCAGTGTTTTAAAGGTTTTTTAGCATCAAACAATAAATTTCACGCTTTTTTCAGGTAATAGATAAAATGAGAAGTTTACGCCGATTCGAGAAGGCAATTATTGATTTGTTTAAAGACAAAATGATAAATGAATTATCAATTGATGAAATCTAAGGTGATACAAAAGATTCTTTAAATAACCAGATTGGAGCGACACCTGAATCCTTAGTTGAAATATTTAAGTCTGTTCATTCCTCATTACAAAAATATTCAAAATATGCCCAAACAGAGCGATGCAGCGAAATTGGGGGGCTTGTCTCCGATGATGGTGGGGGGGTTTTTTTCAAGTTTTGTTGAGTGTCCTAGCAAAGTTCCGTTCACACCCCCCAATCGCTGATCGCGGGCGTTAACACTTTCAATTCGTTATTTTCAACTCTTCAAGAAGTATCCCCATATTGACTTGTAGGTGGAAGGCTTAATTTCTTAAGAGAGGGTTTTAAAGCATATGGCTATTTTGGTCGTCCTCCATTTCCCTCTCGATCTCGGCAATCGGGAATACGTCCCAATTTTCCTCTTTTGCTGTGGTCTCGAATTCTTTTAACAAATGACTTTGGGCCTCAGGAGTCAAATCCCTGAAATAAATTTCCACTTTTTTAACCATAGCCTCCCTCCGGTCATTTTTTGTAAAGGAATTTCAGAATGGGTATCCTCCAGGATCATCATCAGCCCAGAGGATACCGCATCAAATGCATTTTATTTCACCATTCCCAGTATCGCTCCCCCCACCTTCTGCAGCCGGTAACTCGCCTCGGCTGGCAATCCTTCAAACTGCGCTGCCCGCGTGTAGGCATTGACTACATGGAACATGGTTTTTCCCATTTCCTGCTCCCACCCCCACTTGACCGCCTCCCTTTCCTTTTTTATTTAACAGAAGCAGAAATCCGGGGGTAGCCAGGAGCACTGCGGAAGTATCTTCAGGATGAAAGAGATATTGATGACCTTTTCAAAATTATTCAAATCTGATTATATAGGAGTAAGGACAGAATGATTTTTTTGCGGAGGATTATTTGAGGTATCTTGCCAAATCTTCTTCTGTGAATTCAATGTTATTCTTTGCAAGCCGATAAAGTGGGTTGATTTTTCAGGCGCTCCCTCAACTTCCAAACACAAGGCAATTGCTTCTCTTATTTTTTTCATTAATGTGTCCTGTGCACGCTACCTATTCCTGGGACCAAAATGGGGACAAAATTGGGTGACACTTTTCGGTTGATCTGGACTTTAATATACCCTTTGGACTGAAGCCAAAACTCCATGGCAATCCTCCAGGCCGATTCCTTCGCCGCTTGTCCGAATTGATTCATCTCCGTTAAAATCCTTTCCACCTTTTCCATCAAACAATCATAAATATCCCTCCTCTCTCGCTTCGTAAAAGTAGGTTTCTTCCCGGAATGAAAAAACACCTGACACGAATTCCTTCCTCCCAGGCAACTCCGGAGACGGTGATTCAAATCGTGCACCACAACCTCCGCATACGGCTCAATATGTTCACGGGAATATGACAGGGGTAGCCCACCAAATTTCTCTCCTAAACACCTTTTCATCTCCCCCTGAGACTCCTCGATCGCTCCATTATAGGGCGCATAATACGCCGGGCTGTTCAAAGGCAAAATGAAAAACTCCGCCAGAACCTCGTTCACGGCAAGATGGTTCATATTACTCCCATTATCACGCTTCAGCAACAGGGGAGGACCAAAGCGGAAAAACTTGTCGCTCAGATACCCCGCAATCTCCTCTCCGACCGGATACCCCCCAGCCATCGGCAAAAACTTATACCGCGACCCTAAATCCTGCGTATTATGCAAATGGATTTTTTCCCCGTCGGCAGCCCGTTGATCGTATTCCGTGGCATCCATGGCCCACACCACCCCAGGCACCAACCACTCGATCCGCCGAAGATTGTTGCGATGATCCACTCCAAGATCATGCCGCACCTGCCAAATCATCCGCGAAAGCTCCCGCCGAGAAAGGCTACCCTGATAACGCCCGTACAGGTTCGCGGCCCCCTTACTCCTCTTTCCCCCATGATCCATGGATCGAATGTCCGCCCTAAGAACGGCCGGATCGAACGGCTCCACCTTCTTCGGACCCGGCCGCCTGACCAAAACCGTATCCTTTCGGATCCGGCCCCGCCACCGACTAAAGCTGGACCAGGGCACCCGCAAGGCGCTGCAAAGTTCTCGATAGGACATCCCGGTCTTCTCCCTCATCCCGTCCACAACCTCCAAAACTCTCTTTATCGCCTCTTCCCGACCTTCTTCTTCTCCTTCCAGTTTTTTTTTGTTTCATGAAGATCGTATGCCGAAAGAAGATCTTTCACCTCGATCGTCTTCTCCGCCAGGTACAACCTTTTCTCCAGATCCCGGACTTGCCTCTGAAGCTCCCCCTTCTCCGCATCCAGAGGAATAAAGGGCCTCCCGGGAGAATGATTCTCCAACGCCAGGGCCATGGCTTTCAGTGCCCGATCCTCCCACTCGTAATACGTCTTGCGCGACACCCCCAACCGCTCCGCTCCCTCCATCGCGGTCAAGGCCCCACTGCGCACCTGCAGGATAATGGCCGCCCGATCCCGCGCAAGCTTTTTCTCCTTCTCCATCGGGATTCTCCTTGATCGTTAAATCTTTTTCTCCAACCCAACCTCCCGCACTTCCTGGGGAGCCTTCAGGTTTCCTTGCAGCTTTCTCAATCTTTTTTCCAATCCCTTCATCATTCCCGCCTGGCCTTTCTTCTCCAATAATACGGCAAGACGGGGACTCAAGGCCACCCCTCTCTCCACCTGCACTCGCGGCTGCAACGCCAATAGCATTCCCTCCATCGCCCGATCCTGCCACTGCTTCAAGACTCCCCACGCCACCCCCATCTCCCGACATACCTCTCCCGGCTTCCTCCGCTCCGTCCAGAGAGACAACACCGTCTGGCACTTCTCCTGCGCCGTATGCCCCAATCCCCTCCGCCGCCTCTTCTCTTCTACCCGCCTCTCCGCCTTCTCCACTTTCTCGTTCTTTTCCATCTCTCTCCCCCCTTTCCCGAGAACCCTCGCTCTCTTCTTTCCTGTTCACCTCATATACCAACTCCTGCGTCTTCCCCTCACCCTCATCATCCACCAAAAGACGCACTTTGCCCTTTTCCGCCCTAAGCACCACCGACTGCCCCTCCATCCGCCCCACCATGTAAAAAGGCTCCCGGGGTTTGCCCCGAAGCGCCATCTCCAACACATTCTCCGCAATCCCCCTCTCCATCACCTTCCGCAGCTCCCCCTGAATCTCAAAATACCGATCCGCAGGATACAACCCCCCGATCCCCTGATGCGGCCGCTTGTGATTGTAATACCGCACCCAATGCCGGATCCTCTCCTGCGCCTTCTCAAAACTCCCAAACTGCGCCCGCACCAAAAACTCCTCATACACCGTCTTCCAAAACCGCTCAATCTTTCCTAACGTCATCGGATGATGCGCCTGCGATTTAATATGCTTCACCCGGTCCTTTCCCAACTCCCGCTCAAACCGGGTCGTCCCCCGCCAGTTCGTGTACTGCCGTCCCCGGTCCGTCAACACCTCCTTCGGCACCCCATATTCCCCAACCGCCCGGCGATACACCTCAATCACCTGATCCGCCGTCTGGCTCCGGTACAACTCCAATCCCACCATATACCGCGAATAATCATCGACCATCCCCACCAAATAGGCATACCGACCCCCCAGGCGAAAGGTAAAGATATCCCCTTGCCATAACTGGTTCGGTGTGGACCGCTCAAAAAACCGGGGTCGCGTTATGTTGGATAAATGTTTCTTCTTGGAGGGAATAATCAAAGACTCTTCCTGAAGGGTCCGCCGCACCGTCTCCGGAGAAGCACTCAGGAAGAACACCCGCTTCAATAGATGGGATATCCGCTGGACTCCAAAGAAAAGCTCACGCTTCTTGATCTCGACAATCTTCTCGCGTACCGGATCGGGAAGCTTCCGCCGACTCCCCACTGACACTCCCTGATTCCGTAACCCTGCTTCTCCCCGCTCCTGATACGCCTTCACCCAATGATAAACTGCGTCTTTGCTGACCCCCGCTTCCTTACACAACAAAGAAACCGGCAACCCTTCTTCCAACCGCAACTTCACACAACGAAGTTTTAACTCAAACCCATACCGGTTCCCAAACCGACTCTCTTTCCCCTTGCTCTTCCTCTTGACTTCCTCTACACTCTCCATCATGACACTCCCTTTCTCTCCCAAGAGAGTGTCACCCATTTTTACCCTTTTCCTGGTCTCACGATCTGGTAGTTAGGACAGGGGGGGGGAGGGGGGGAAGGGATATTATAAACTTTATTTCGAAAAAGGTATGGAAGAAGAAAATTGAATTTTGATGGATAGGTCAAGTCTCGATAAAAGGAGGGTGAGAAATTGGTTATTGATGAAAAACGAATTAATAGAATGGTTGAATTAGCAAGATCTTTCGGGGCTACTCGGCTGATCCTCTTCGGCAGCTCGACAGACATGCCTGAGAAAGCTCGCGATATTGACCTTGCCTGTGACGGCGTAGCGGGATGGAAGTTATTTGAATTGGCTGCCAAGATCGAAGAAGAATTGGACATCCCCTTGGATATTGTTCCATTGACTCCTTCCACCCGTTTCACCCAGAACATCGAGAAAAAAGGGAAGGTGCTTCTATGACAGTGGAAGACCTCCGGGAAGAAATCAACATCGAACTGGAAAATATTGTAAGGACTTTAGAAGAATTGTCTGCCCTTCAGCGGGACACGGAAGGGAGAGAGCCCACCATCCGCGAAAAGACCGCGGCGGCCGCTTTTCTTGCCCAGTTCTACAATGGAATCGAAAATATACTAAAACGCATCAGCCACTATCATGCTGTTCCCCTCCCCGCCGGTGACACATGGCACATCGAACTATTCAAGTGTTTCTGTGATCCCCCATACCCCCCGCTGCCTTCATTATTTGATTCTTCTTTGGCTTCTGAAATGGCGCCTTATCGCAAATTCAGACATGTTGTACATCATGGTTATGGTTTCCAACTGGACTGGGCGCGGATGGCGGAAGGGATCGATAATGTTGGTCACGTTTATCGTCGTTTTAAGGTAAAACTCGAAGGTTATTTAGATTCGCTTTGACCACCAAAAAAGCCAAAGTCATGCAGATGGAAAATTCTTTTTAATAGGACTTTTGGTTGGACTCCAGTAAAAAGTCGCAAAAATCATCATATGAGACCGGTACGTAGGTTCTAAAACAACTTATTTAGGAGTCGGCCTTTTCTAAAAATGGTGATACCCGCTCCTTCACCATTTCCAAAATCGCTCTCCCAAATTTTTACAGCCGATAACTCGCCTCAGCGGATAACCCTTCAAACTGGGCCGCTTGGGTATAAGCATTGACCACATTGAACATGGTATTTCCCATTTCCTGCTCCCAACCCCACTTGACCGCTTCCCTTTCCTTCTCTCCAATTTGGAACTGCCGGTTGAAGCTTTCAATGGTCATGAGAGGGTTCTCAACGGGGGTCTGCATGGAAATCCTGAACTGGCTCTTTTGCTGGCCAAGCTCGAAGGATACTCTTTCCAGGACCTTGGGGAACTCCCCCAGGATCTTTAGCGAAATATGCCGATAGGAAGCCGAAACCTCGGTCTTGGAGATCATTCCATTTGTGCAGACAGGGAATTCATTCACGATCTTGCAGGATACATGACGATAGGAAACCGGGATATTTCTTTTGGGCTGGAATTTTAGATGCGGATAAAGAAGGGAAGTTGTTATCCCGTCAGCATCAAAAAATCTGCTGCCGGGATTTTAAAGCAATTTCCAGGGAAAGCTCCTGCCCTTTCATGACGGGGGGAAATTTGATAGAAGGGAACTCCCAATTTCCCCGCAAAAAATTTCCCCGATGGGCTGACCGCCTCATCCCTTTCCTTGGCTTCAAACAGCGCCACGGGGCGATTATCTTTTATCAATACGAAATCCACCTCCCTCTTTTCCTTATCCCGGATATACATCAACTCAAAAAAGCCCAGGCCCGTCTCCGAAAACCGGGCGCTCATCCTAAGGAGAGTTACCGCCAACATATTCTCAAAGCGCTTTCCGGGATCTTCCAAAAAAGACCAGTCGAAAAAGAACAGTTTTTTCTCTTTTTTTATCGAACGCAAGATATTGCGATGCCAGGGACGAATGGTAAAAATCAAATAAAGCTTGCTTAATATTTCAATCCAGGTGGTTATGGTTCCATGATGATACCCCAAATCCTCCCTCAGGGAATTGATGCTCAAGGGGGCGCCTACTTTCGAGGGGAGTATTTCAATTAAATGCTCCAATCCTTTCAGCTCGGAGACACGAGAAAGATCCCGCACATCTTCTTTGGTCAACAGGGTTTTGTATTCCTCATGCCACCTGCGGTGGAACCGGGGGGATCCCTTCAGAAAAGGCTCCGGAAAGCCACCGAAGGCGTAGAGGAGGTCAAATTTTTCCTCCGTCTTATCACGATGCGCCTTTTCGGCGAAGCGAGTCAGGGTTTCGCCGCTGGAAAAAGGGGAATCTTCATTCAGGACAAAAGAAAATACCCCCGTGGCCTCGGGAAGAGAAAGGGGAAACATCTGGAAGGAAAAGTATCGCCCCACGAGGGAATCCCCGGATTTTCGATAAACCCCAAGCCTGGCGCTGCCTGTCACGAGTAACCGTATTTTTCCTCTGGCGGGGTCGTGAACCCCTTTAAGGATATTCTTCCAGTTCTTATGCTTATGGATCTCATCGAACACCATCGGGACCGGCTTTCCCTGAAATCTGGAAAGGATGATATTGTTGAAATACAGGGGATTCCGATGGTATTCGCTCCTGACGATGGGATCATCCCAGTCAAAATAAGTCCCTTCGACTCCCATCGAAGCGAGCCAATTCAAGGCAAAGGTCGTTTTGCCCACCTGGCGGGGACCCGAAAGAAATATCATTTTCCCCTCGGTGATTTCAGGGTCAAAGATATAATGTCCCACGAGTCTTTCCATGTCGACTTTTTTACATATCTATGGAAAATTGTCAAGACTTTTTTCCAGGATCGTGGAAAAGGGTCGACATTTATATGAAGAGGTTGGAATTTGGCCATGGATGAGATTCAGGGAACACCACTAATCGTCGGAAGGCAATCGGTGGGGATATGAAGAAAAGTTGTTGGTGCGAGAGAGGGGAGTCGAACCCCTACGGGTTACCCCACTGGATCCTAAGTCCAGCGCGTCTGCCAGTTCCGCCACTCTCGCATGGACCAAATGGGACGCTGATTTACGCAGATGAACGCAGATAAATAATGTAATTAGTATATCACAAATTCTTTCGGTGGATTCCTTTTCTTTATAAGAAATTCCTTTTTGAACAAGGATGTGCACAAATTATCAGGACATCTAAAAATATAATTATCCGGGGTTATCTGCGTAAATCTGCGTCCCCTTAAATTGAATAATCTTTTTGAGATAAGTGTTCTCGCGTTTCAATCGCTTGCGGTCATACCCTTTTTTGCCCTTGGGGGTCGAATGGAACCGGGAGGGCTTGGGTGTGGGGATTCTGACTTTCAATTTGGGCTTGGCTTTTGCCGGCATCGTTCGTCAAACCGCTTTCTTGGTCAGGCGTTTTAGTTTTTTTAATTTCTTCCTGACTTTGGCTAGAGCATTTTGGTTATTTTCTTGGAGGAATTTTTCCCGCTCGGTTTTCAGCAAACGAATTTGTTTTTTCAATTCTTTTTTATCAATTTTAACCTTTACAACCTTCTTTTTTTTCTTCGCTTCTTTTACGACCTCGCCTCGGGCTTTATGAATGGCCAGGAGGAGCTCTTCTTTCTTCATGGCGTGCACGCCCGTGATGTCGGTGTAATTTTGAAGAATAAATTCCCTCAACTCTGTAGCCGTCATCTTCTCCAGATCTTTTTTTTCCATTGATGGTGCCTCCTTTGTGAACAATTCCCACAGTTATCCGCATCACCTGCGATTTTTTTATCTGAATTTCACGGTTTTGTCAATTCGAAAGTCTCTTAAAAAGAGTTCGAGGGGTAAAAAGAAAATTATCTTGCCCCTTTCTGAAAAATCAGTATTATAGGGCCAGTATAAAAAAAGATCGATTATTTTCCAGGAGGGTAAGTCGATGTTAAAATGGGAGTATATGGTCAGGAAAACGGATTTCAAATCATTAACCCAGGCTTCTTTTTTGGAATTGGAAAGGATGAGGCTGACTGAGCATGGAGAAGAAGGGTGGGAATTAATCTCTGCGGTTCCTTCCCAGAAGGGGGAGGCGCTCATTATGTTCTTAAAACGGCCTCTGGAAGAGACCGCGGCTAAGACCTGAGGCTGCAAAAGGAAAAGTAAATTTCAGCAGATAAGGGTAACAACCCGATTCCTGGCTCGCTAATTTTTTACCTGTCAAACAGTTGACTATTGAGTCATTGCTTGACAGGAAATTTCTTCAGGATTGAATTTTTTTATAGCCGAGGAATGTAAATGAAATCGTATAATTATTCACAAATTGGGCGTTGTTTCTTTGTTGGCATGCTCATTGCTTCTAAAATCATAAAAGTTGAAGGGTTATTTTGGATAAAAGCAATGTCTACCAGGCAATTTAACAACGCTTATAATGCCAAATCAAAAAAATAGTTATAAATATCAATTAATTGCCTATTTTATGAGGAAGTCATTGTTAAATGTTATTTAAGAGTATTTTTGGACAATCCTCCGGGGGGGGAGACATAAACAATGGCGGTGATGAAGGGATGGGTTTGAGGCCTGAAATCAAGGCCCTGGCCCAGATCAGTGCGGATATCAACGCTCAAAAGGAATTGGACCTAATCCTGGAAATGGTCGCCCGAGAATCCCTAACCTCCCTACAAGCCCACCGCTCTACCATCTTCATCACGGATGAAAAGACCAACGGCGTTCTGAAGACCCAATTTACCTTTGCTTCCGATCCGTTAAACGAACAGGTTGGCCTTTTTGAGGAAAAAGAGGTAACGCGGAAAGTCCTCAAGCAAAAGAAACCTTTCTGGCTCAAGGAACCAAAGGATTTTTCCGAGTTTTTTAAATACGAGGCACGGGAACGAAAGATTACTTCACTGATCAGTATCCCTCTTATGCTCCAAGGCAAAGCGACCGGAACCATCAGCGTAGTTGTTATCAACGGCGGGAAGAAGTTCGACAAGGGAAGCTTACAATTACTTTCTATCTTTGCCAACCAAATTTCCATGGCCATGGAAAATGCTTATTTGCGCCAAGAGATCCACAAAGGAATCAATTTTCGCAAAGATTATGAACTAGACGATATTTTAGTGCAATTGCAAAGACTTTCGGAAGGAGAGCAGCGGCGTATCGAAGAACATATTGGAAGCTTGTTTAAGACGGAAAAAACCGATGATAAAAAATCAGTAGAACCTCCTGTAGAAGAAAAAGTTGATAAAATAGACGGGTCTGTTGCCCTGACCGGGGAATTGGGGATTGATCGCCAGCAAGGAGAGCCAGTGGACGAAATATTGAGGGTGGCGATTGAGGACGGATCTTTGAGCATGGCCGATGACCTGATTGGCGGAGGCGTATTTATAAGGACGCCCAACCCGCTGGATCTGGGAGATCAATTTCCCATGAAGCTCTATTTATCCCCTGGGGAGGTGCCGATCGAAGTCACTTGCAAAGTTATCTGGTCGAATAAATATGGGCATGAAACCAAGGACTTGCGCCGGGGTATGGGCGTGAAGTTCGTAAACCTCGATCCCGAGGTTCAGAAGCGCATCGAAGAATCCCTGCAGGCCCAGAAACTCAAATGGAATGAAGCTCCGGCCATGGAAAAATCGGCCTAGACCGGCCCGGGGAAAAATATTCTAAAATAGTCAATTTTTTTCTTGACAAGCAATTATCCTTTATGATAAAAAGAAAAATACGCAAATACGATACACGTTAGACCGGGAATGAAAATGAATCAGCGATGCAAATTTGAATTTATTGGCGGGTATTATTTTGGGTGGTTTTATTACGCCGGGGTCTACCCGCCGCCTGGAAGCTGATCGATATATTCATTGATTGATCAGGGCCGTGGGTAGACAAAGCGCTACCCACGGCCTTTTTATTTTGAGCCGTGGGATTTCTTCTCACGGCTTTTTTATTTTAAAAAAATTTCACCGCAGAGCACGCAGAAATTCGCTAAGCGCTTAGCGCTATGCGCATAGCGAGTTCAATATTCTATTTTCAGAGCGGCGCTCTCTGCGGTGAGTGATTTTTGAAAAAAAGAAAAAAGGAGGAGGGAGATGGTAGGAAAAAGAATAAGGATGGAAAGAATCATGGATCGCGGTTCGGGGAAGACGGTGATCGTACCCATGGACCATGGCGTGACTCTCGGTCCCATGGTCGGCTTGACCGACATGCGTAAAACCATTAACGCCGTGGCCACGGGAGGGGCCAACGCCATTGTGATTCACAAAGGTCTGGTGGAGGCCGGGCACCGCCGCAGCGGCAAAGACGTGGGTTTGATCATTCACCTTTCGGCGAGTACCTGCGTGGCCCCCGATCCCAACTGCAAGGTTCTGGTGTGCGGCGTGGAAGAGGCCATTAAACTGGGGGCGGATGCAATCTCCATTCATGTGAACATCGGGGCGGAAGATGAAAAATCCATGCTGCAAGACTTCGGGCGAGTCGCCCGGGAGGCTTTGGAATGGGGAATGCCCCTTCTGGCCATGATGTACATGCGGGGCCCGAAAGTGAAGAACGGGTACGATGTGGGTGTGGTCAAACATGCGGCCCGCGTGGGGGCGGAGCTGGGAGCCGACATTGTGAAAGTACCTTACACCGGCTCACCGGAGAGTTTCCAGGAGGTGGTGGAGGGATGTTTCGTCCCCGTAGTCATTGCCGGAGGGGAGAAGATGGAAACGGACCGGGAAATCCTGGAAATGGTCAAAGGTTCCGTGCAGGCTGGTGGTGCGGGCGTTTCCATCGGGAGGAATGCTTTCCAACATCGGACCCCGGAGAAAATTATCCACGCCATCACCAAATTGGTGCACAGCGACGTATCGGTCGAAGACGGGCTGAAAGAGCTGGCGGCTTGAGCCCGGGGGAAGATGGGTGAGAAAATGAAACAGGTATGGGTGAAGGTAATTCCTTGGGCCGCAGAATTAGCCCAAGCCGCGATGGAGAGTGGAGCGGACGCTCTCTGGATTGAGGCCGGTATTCGCTCGGAAGTGAAAAAGATGGGCCTCATCCCTACCGTGGCCGAAGACGGGGATTATGTGCTGGGGCGGGATGTGGTGGAAAAAGAGGTTCTGGAGAAAAAAGATGAAGAAGAGATCGTCAATTTGAGCTTCTCCAGGAAAGTGGTCGTGAAGGGAAAAGACTGGACGATCATCCCCCTGGAAAATTTGTTAAGCCGGGCCGGCAATATTTTTGTCGAGATTGCCGATCTCCAAGAAGGACAAACGGCCTTTTCCATTCTGGAAAAAGGTGTGGATGGGGTTGTGCTCAATCACTCCGATCCCCAAAAAGTCCGTCAAATCATCCGCCAGCTTAGAGCAGAGAACGAACGGTTCCAACTCTGGCCTGCCCGGGTCAAAAGCATTGAACCGCTGGGTCTGGGAGACCGGGTCTGTGTGGATACTTGCTCTTCGATGGTGCCGGGAGAAGGCATGTTGGTGGGCAACAGTAGCCAGGCCCTTTTTCTGGTCCATGCGGAGAGCGTGGAAAATCCTTTCGTAAATCCCAGGCCTTTCCGCGTCAACGCCGGGCCGGTGCACGCTTATGTTCGCCTGGCCAACGGGCAAACAAAATATCTTTCTGAGATTCGCGCGGGGGATCAGGTTCTGGTAGTGAATTTTGAAGGTAAAAGTTATCCTGCCGTAGTGGGAAGGGCCAAGGTGGAACGGCGTCCCCTGGTGCTGGTGGAGGCTGAGGAAAAAGGGCAGAGGATTTCCGCCATCCTGCAGAATGCCGAAACCATCCGGCTCACCCAGCCTGGGGGGAAGGCTATTTCGCTGGTTGATTTGCAAGAGGGAAGCGAAGTTCTGGTATACCGGGAAGGAGCGGCAAGACACTTCGGGGTCCGGATTGATGAAACAATTTGCGAGAGATAGAACCCCCGGAAAAATCTGCCTGCCCATTGTCGAGACAACCGTGGAGAAGGCTATCCGGGCGATGGCCAGGGCCAGGCGGCTGGCTGACCTTGTTGAGCTTCGGGTGGATTATATGAAAAATCCGGGATTGGAACTTCTTTTAAACCGACGAGAGATACCCTGCATCATTACCAACCGCCGGAGGGAAGAAGGAGGCAGGTACAGAGGGGATGAAAAGAGTCGGCTGGCCATTTTGCGGCAGGCAATCCATTTGGGTTTTGACTTCGTGGACGTAGAGATGGAAAGCGGGAAATCCGCTATTTTTGAACTAATGGAAAATAATTTAAAAACACGGTTGATCCTATCCTGTCATGACTTTAAAAAAACCCCGCCCTTAAAGGATCTGCGTAGTCTCTGCCGGCGTATGATTCGATATGGGGCGGACGTAATAAAGATCGTTACCCTTGCTCAATCCTGGGAAGACAACCTGAAAGTTTTATCCCTCATCCCTTACGCCTTAGAAAGGAAAAAGAAAGTTGTGGCTTTATGCATGGGTGAAAAAGGGAAGATGAGCCGGATCTTTGCGCCCCTGATGGGAGGGGCCTGGACGTATGCTTCCTTAGACAAGAATCGAACTTCCGCTCCCGGGCAGTTAACCGCTTGGGAACTGAAAGCAATCTGGGGTAGGTTAAGATGATCAATGCCCAGACCCAACTCTACGGAATCATCGGCAACCCCGTGCGGCATAGCCTGAGCCCGATCATCCATAACGGGGCATTCCGGAGGATGGGGTTGAATGCGGCTTATCTGGCCTTTGAAGTCGAAAATCTTGCCGCAGCAATAAGCGGGATCAGGGGGCTAGGAATTCGAGGGGTGAGTGTGACGATTCCCTTTAAGACCGCCATCATCCCTTTTCTGGATCAGCTGGAGGAGGTGGCCGGAAAGATCCAGGCGGTGAATACAATTTGCCATGAGGGAGGAAAGCTGATTGGCCACAACACGGACTGGCGCGGAGCAGTGGAAGCTCTAGAGGAAAAAATTGAACTGCGGGAGAAAAAGGTTCTCCTTTTGGGAGCCGGGGGAGCGGCCCGGGCCATTGCTTTTGGTCTGCAAGAGCGGGGCTGTCAGGTTTTTATTGCTAACCGCTCGCTGGAAAAAGGGCGAAAACTAGCCGCAACCATGGGGTTTGCCTGCCTTCCTTTGGCGGCAATCAAGGGGCTGGACGTCCAGGTGATCATCAATGCTACATCAGTAGGTATGCACCCGCAGGATTCAGAAAGTCCTTGGCCTAAGGAACTTTTAAAAGAAGGGATCGTGGTGATGGATATTGTCTACCAACCCGTGCGGACGAAGTTTCTCCATGAGGCTGAAGAGCGAGGCTGCCGGACGATCGATGGCTTAGAAATGCTTGCCCGGCAAGGGGCTGCGCAGATAGAGATCTGGACGGGGAAGAAGCCGGATATCCGATCCATTAAAGGAGACTTGCAAAGGGCGTTAGAATAAGCTTTTAACTAAAAGCTGAGGGCTGATAGCTTCTTTGATGGAAAAACAATGATCGAAATTAAACCACTGAATCAGTGTAACGCCGTTGTGGCCATTCCAGGGTCGAAAAGTTACACCCACCGCGCTCTGATTACGTCGGCCCTCGCTGCAGGGGAGTCCGTTTTGTTCAACGCTCTGCGCAGTAAAGATACCGAGTATACGGCGCAAGGTCTGGAAAAACTCGGCATTAAGATCGCTTGGGAAGAAGATTCTATCCATGTTCAGGGTAAAGGGGGAGTGCTAACGGCGGGAGGAGAAAAAATTTACGTGGGGGATTCCGGAACCTCCATGAGGTTTTTAACGGCGTTGGCCGCTTTGAAAAATGGCTCCACCCTGCTGGACGGCAGCGAGCGGATGAGAAAGCGGCCGATGGCCGAACTGCTGGAGGGATTGGTCTCGCTGGGAGCCATAGCTTATTCTCTGGAAAGCAATGGATTCCCGCCTGTGGTCGTAGATTCTCAGGGCCTGGCGGGCGGAGTTGCCAGGATCAAAGGAAGCGAGAGCAGCCAGTTCCTATCCGCCCTTTTGATGGTCGCCCCCCTGGCCCGGGCAGACGTCCGGTTGGAGGTAAGCGGGCGATTGGTTTCCAGACCTTATGTGGACATCACCCGGGGGGTAATGTCCGACTTCGGGGTAGAAGTTCAGAAGGAGAAAGGTGATTCCTTTTTCGTTCGGGCAGGGCAGCGTTATTTGCCCAGGCAATACCGGATTGAAGGGGACGCCTCCAATGCCTCGTATTTCTTGGCGGCCGCCGCCATCACGGGGGGAAAAGTTAGAGTTGAAAACTTCCGGCCGGCATCCCTCCAGGGTGATGCCCAATTTTTAACAATTCTGGAGCAAATGGGATGCGAGGTGAGCCGCGGTGAAAATTGGGCGGAAGTTCGCGTTAAAGAACTTCGGGGAATTGAAGTAGACATGAACACCATGCCCGACCTCGTTCCCACCCTGGCCGTCGTTGCCGCCTTTGCTCGAGGGAAAACTGTGATCCGGAACGTCGGGCATCTGCGCCACAAAGAATCCGACCGCCTGAAGACCGTGGCCGGAGAACTGGCCAAAATGGGGGTCGAAGTAGAAGAAGGAAAAGATTGGCTGCAAGTGGAAAAGGGGAAAGCCCGGGGGGCTGAAATTGAAACCCATAATGACCACCGCCTGGCCATGAGTTTTGCCATCGCCGGGCTGGCCATTCCCGGGATAAAAATTAAAGGGGAAAGATGCGTAGATAAATCCTTCCCGGGGTTTTGGGAAACGCTCAAGAAGCTCTATTAAAAGGGTACAAGGGGTCAAGGAAATGAAAAATTGCGGAATGCGGATTGCGGGATGGAGGATCTTAATCTTGGTTCAGGAATTCCAAGATTTGAAATGAAAAAAGCCCTGGAGTCCAGGAACCCACGAACTCTGGAACCCTGTATTTTTATGAATATTGTTTTAATCGGATACCGAGGGGCGGGCAAGAGTACTGTGGGCAGAATGCTGGCTACCCGTGTCGGAAAAAAATTCGTGGATTCGGATGACCTGGTAGAAGAACATCTTGGGGCTTCTATCAGCGAAATCGTGAGGTCCAAGGGCTGGAAGCATTTTCGAGCCCTGGAGAAGAGAGTTATTGAGGAAATTTGCCGGGGAGACCATTTAATCATCGCTCCAGGGGGGGGAGCCGTACTTGACCCCGCCAATGTGCGGGCTTTGAAAAAAAATGGTCTCGTCATTTGGCTGCAGGCAGACGGCGAAGCCCTTCACCGAAGAATGGTCCAGGACCCGGGCACCACTGCCAGCCGCCCGACTCTTACCGGAAAAGGAGCACTCGAGGAGCTCGAAGAAGTGCTGGCTATCAGAAATCCATATTATGCCCAAGCCGCCGATGTGGAGGTGGATACTTCGACCTTGGCCCGGGAGGAAGTGGTGGAAAAGATATTATCGATCATCCGGGAAAGAAGGGGGGCATAAATTGGGTGGAAATTCTTTGGGTACTCTTTTCAAAGTAACCACCTGGGGAGAATCCCACGGGAAAGCTCTGGGAACGGTGGTTGACGGCTGCCCCCCTCGAATGGAACTTTCCGTTGAAGACATTCAGAAGGAATTAGAGCGGCGGAGGCCCGGCCAGGGAAAGGGAACCAGCTCGAGAAAAGAGGAGGATCGGGTGGAAATTCTTTCCGGCGTCTATGAAGGCAAGACGACTGGAACACCCATTGCCCTGCTGATCTGGAATAAGGACGTGGATTCAGAGCCCTACGAAGAATTGAAGGATGTCTTCCGACCTGGCCATGCCGATTTTACTTATCAGGCCAAGTACGGCATCCGTGATCATCGCGGCGGGGGAAGGGCCTCAGCCAGGGAGACGGTGGGAAGAGTGGCTGCCGGCGCGGTGGCCAAGAAGATCCTGAGAAGAGAAAAGGTGGATATTTTGGCTTATACCCTAGAACTGGGGGGAATCCGGGTGGAGAAGGTGGATTACGCCGAGATCGAAAACAATGCGCTTTTTTGCCCGGACAGGGACGCCGCAGGCAGAATGGCAGAGAAGATTGAAAAGACCCGGTTGCAGGGGGATACTCTGGGTGGCATCGTGGAAATTCTTGTCCGGGGATGCCCGTCCGGATTGGGGGAACCGGTTTTCGACAAACTGGAAGCGGATCTGGCGAAAGGGTTAATGAGCATTGGAGCAATCCGGGGAGTGGAAGTGGGGGCGGGGTTTCGGGTTGCCCAGATGCTCGGCTCGGAATCCAATGATCCCCTGATCCCCGGCGGATTTGAAAAAAACGATGCCGGGGGGATTTTAGGTGGCATTTCCACCGGAGCGGACATCCTGTTGCGGGTAGCTGTAAAACCCATTCCTTCTATTTCTTTGGAGCAGAAAACAATTGATTCTCTGCGGAGGCCTGTAGCTCTAAAAGTACGGGGCCGGCATGATGTTGCGGCCATCCCCAGGATCAATCCGGTATGCGAAGCCATGGTGGCCATCGTCCTTGCTGATCACTGGCTCAGGCAGAGAGCGATATAGAGAGGTTGCCAATGGAAATCAACGCCAAAATCGAAATTTTGCGACAGAAAATAGATACCATAGACGGGCAAATCCTCCAATTTCTAAACGAGCGAGCGGAGGTCGCCCTGGAAGTGGGAAAAATAAAGTCAGGGTGCGGAATGGACCTTTATAATCCTCAGCGGGAAGAAGAAATAATGCGCCGGTTGGAATTGTTGAACCACGGTGCCTTCCCCAGAGGGGCCATTCCCCCGGTTTTCCGCGAGATTATTTCGGCCTGCCGTTCTTTGGAAACGGAACTCACCATTGCTTACCTCGGCCCGCCCGCCACCTATACCCACTTGGCCTGTATTGAGCGATTCGGGAGCTCGGTAGGAACGGTTCCCCAAGAAAGTATCCAAGAAGTTTTCGAGGTGGTGGAAAGGGAGAAAGCCAAATTTGGGATGGTCCCCATTGAAAATTCCACCGAAGGAGTGGTGAACCGAACCCTGGATATGTTCATCGATTCGGAAGTGAAAATTTGCGGCGAGGTTTTGATCCGGATCTCGCACGATCTTCTTTCCATGAGCGGGAAAGCCGAAGATGTGCAGAGGGTTTATTCTCACCCTCAAGCTCTGGCCCAGTGCCGGCAATGGCTGAGGAAAAATTTTCCTAATGCCCAGATGGCTGAAACCGTGAGTACGGCCAAAGCCGCCCAGATGGCCGCCCAGGAATCGAAAGCTGCGGCTGTGGCCAGCTCCTTGGCTGCCGAACTTTACGGCCTGAAAATCATCGAATCCCGGGTTGAAGACTACCTAAACAATTACACGCGCTTTTTGGTTCTCGGGCTCCAGGTCGGCGACAGAACAGGAAGAGATAAAACCTCACTCTTATTTTCCATCCCGGATTCGCCGGGATCTCTTTACGAAGTCCTAAAGCCCTTTTCCGAGAAGTCGATCAACCTGACCAAAATCGAATCCCGGCCCATTAAGGATAAGCCCTGGGAATACGTCTTTTTTCTGGACTTTGAAGGCCACGCCACCGACCCACACATTCACGAGGCGGTAGCTGAATTAAAAAAGAAGGTTCTTTTTTTAAAACTTCTGGGTTCCTATCCCCGGAGTTCATAAGCAAAAATGATTTTCTATTTGTCCAGGATAAACCAACACCATTCATCCCATCCCACTCCCTCTGCGAAGGGACAGGGAAGGGAAAGAGAGAATCGTAACTGGTGGTGGTGCAGCATCCATAAAGAAGGAAACTGCCTACTGCCGGAGAGCAGCATTTGATTTAAGAAATCAATCGGAGAAAAAGGCCGGGGCAGTTTCTGTGACTCCCCGGTTTTTTTTCGCCGGAAATTCGCCAAGCGCTATGGCCATTGGGTTTTAATATTTTGGTTTATGACTCTGCGTTCTCTGCGACCTCTGCGGTGAAAAATATATTAGGGAGGTTTGAATCATGGCAAATCCCTCATTGGCGGAATGTCAACGCCTGGCTAGGCTGGGCAACCTTATCCCGGTAGTCGAAGAGGTGCACTTCGACTGGGAAACCCCCATTTCGGCTTTCCGGAAGATTGAGGATGGAAAGTTCTCTTTTCTCTTCGAAAGCGTTGAAGGCGGGGAAAAATGGGGACGCTACAGTTTCCTGGGTTCCGGACCCTCGCACCTGTTCCGCAGCAAAGGGGAAGAATTCGAAATTCTCAAAAATGGGAATGTTCTGCGCCAGGGAAGAGAGCAAGACCCTCTCCGGGCTCTGCAGGCTTTCTTGGAAGAATACCAGCCTGTACCCCAGGATTCCCTTCCGCGCTTTTTTGGGGGGGCGGTTGGTTATGCCAGTTACGATGCAGTTAGATCTTGGGAAAGGATCCCGGAACTTCTGGCCCAAGATCTGAATCTTTATGACTCCTATTTCATGATCATGGACACCCTTCTGGTTTTCGATAACGCGAGGCAAAAGATTAAAGTGATTGCCAACGTGATTTTAGACGGATCCCAGCCTTTGGAGGATGCTTACCGGCAAGCGGAGGAAAAAATCCAGAGGATCAAAGCCAGCCTGCATTCCCCCGCCGGTCCTTCCCCTCCGAAGAAATCTTTTTCCCCATCTTCCTTAAGTTCCAATTTGAGTCCGGAAGAATTTAGGCAAAAGGTGGAAAGGGCCAAGGAATATATTCAGGCCGGGGACGTTATCCAGGTCGTGCTTTCTCAGCGGTTTTCCACCGCCCTTCATTGTGAGCCCTTCGATGTATACCGCGCCCTGCGTTCCATCAATCCCTCGCCCTACCTCTTTTATATGCAAATGGATGATACCGTTTTACTGGGAGCGTCTCCGGAAGTGATGGTCCGTTTAGAAGGGAAGCAGATCGAGCTCCGGCCGCTCGCCGGCACCCGCCGGCGGGGAAAAACCCGGGAGGAAGACCGGAGGATGGAGCAGGATCTCCTGGCGGATGAAAAAGAAAGAGCCGAGCACATCATGTTGGTTGACCTCGGGCGGAATGACGTGGGCCGCGTGGCCGAGATCGGGTCAGTCGAGGTAACGGAATTGATGGGGGTGGAACGCTATTCCCATGTGATGCATATCTTCTCCAACGTCCGGGGCCTTCTCGCCCCGGGCAAGACCGCTTTCGACGTATTCCGGGCGACTTTTCCGGCCGGGACCGTGTCCGGTGCGCCGAAGATCCGGGCCATGGAAATTATCGAAGAATTGGAGCCCGTCCGCCGGGGGCCTTACGCCGGAGCCGTAGGCTATTTTGGGTTTTCCAAGAATATGGACACCTGCATTACCATCCGCTCCATTCTCATTAAAGACGGGAAAGCGTACATCCAGGTGGGAGCTGGGATTGTCGCCGATTCCGAGCCGGAGAAAGAGTTCGAAGAGACTTTGAACAAAGCCCAGGCCATCTTTCAATCCATTCGGCAAGCCGAGGAGGGGTTGCCATGATTCTTTTAATCGACAATTACGATTCTTTTACTTTCAACTTGGTGCAGTACCTGGGTGAGCTGGGAGCAACGTGCCTGGTTTACCGCAACGACCAGATTAACCTATCCACCATCTGTAAGATAAAACCCAAGTACCTGGTTGTTTCACCTGGGCCCTGTACCCCGCAGGAGGCCGGAATTTCCGAGAGGGCAATCTTGCAGATGGCCGGCCAGATTCCCATCCTGGGAGTGTGTCTGGGCCACCAGTGCATCGGCTCGGCTTTCGGAGGGAAAATCATTCGGGCCCAGAGACTGATGCACGGGAAGAGTTCTCTGATCTATCACGACGGCAAGACCATTTACCGAGGCCTCCCCAGCCCATTTCCGGCCATCCGCTACCATTCCCTTCTCGTCGAGCGGGAAAGCCTGCCGGAGTGCCTGGAGATTTCAGCGGAGACCGAGGATGGGGAAATTATGGGCGTCCGACACAAGGTTTTTCCCGTTGAAGGCGTCCAGTTTCATCCGGAATCGATCATGACCCCGGGAGGAAAAATCCTCCTAAAAAATTTTTTAGAAATAGGAGAAAACAGCCATGCTGAAAAGATTCATTGCTAAAGTTGCGGCCGGGCAGGATCTGAGCGAAGAAGAAGCTTCCCAGGCTATGGCCCGCATTATGGAGGGAGAAAGCTTACCCACCCAAATCGCTGCGCTCTTAACCGCCCTGCGCATGAAAGGAGAAACCAACCAGGAGATCGCCGGTCTGGCCCGGACCATGCGAGCCAAGGCCGTGCGTATCCAGGCCCAAAGTGGGGAGGACGTTGTGGACACCTGCGGCACCGGAGGGGATGGCCAGGGGACCTTCAACATTTCCACGGCGGTGGCCTTCGTGGCCGCAGGCGGCGGGTTGACTGTGGCCAAGCATGGCAACCGGTCTGTCTCCAGCCGCAGCGGGAGCGCTGATGTCCTGGAGGCCTTAGGGGTCAATATTTCCCTGCCCCCGGAAAAGGTCGAGGAATCCCTGCGAGAGCTTAAAGTCGCTTTTCTGTATGCCCCTTCATTCCATCCGGCCATGAAGCACGCTCTGGGCCCGCGCCAAGAGATCGGCATCCGTACGGTCTTCAACCTCCTTGGCCCCTTGACCAACCCGGCAGGGGCGAATGTCCATCTTTTGGGTATCTACCGGGAAGATTTAATCCAGCGGGTGGCAGAGGTACTGAGAAACTTAGGCAGCAAGGCCGCCTTCGTCGTCCACGGTGCCGACCACGGCGATGAAATAAGCATCACCGGGAAAACGGCCCTCTGCCAGCTTAAGGATGGGAGCATCGAGCAATACCAGATTGAGCCGGAAGAAGTGGGTTTGAAGAAGGCGAGTTCAGAGGCCATCCAAGGCGGGACACCCGCCAAGAATGCCGAAATCCTGCGCGGAATCCTGAAGGGAGAACCCGGCCCGGCGCGGGATGTTGTTTTATTGAACGCAGCCGCCGTCTTTGTAGCGGCCGGAAAGGCAATGAACTTCAGAGAAGGAATCGAGGTGGCCCGGGAGGCCATTGACTCAGGCCGGGCCATGAAGAAACTTGATGACCTCATCCGGTTTTCCAATCAAAATTTCACCCCCTCCCAGCCCTCCCCCCTCGGGGGGGAGGGTGAGGGTGGGGGGAGGTGAGAAAAAAATGTTTTTGGAAAAAGTGGCGGCAATGAAAAGGGAAGAGGTTCATAAAAGAAAAAATTTATCATCCTTGCAAGAAATGCAAAAGAAGGTTTCTGACCTTCCGGCTCCGAGGGAATTCCTGCGGGCGCTCTTGAACAAGTGCCCCATGGCCCTGATCGCCGAGATCAAGCGCGCTTCCCCCTCTGCCGGAATGATTCGGCAGGACGCTGACATCCAAGGGATTGCGCGAAAATACCAGGCGGGAGGGGCCAGCGCCATTTCAGTGCTCACGGAGGCCCGGTTTTTTCATGGAGCCCTCGGCCACCTCGTAATGGTTAAGGAAGCCGTTTCTCTCCCCGTTTTGCAGAAGGATTTCATCATCGACCCTTTTCAGATCTATGAGGGGAGAATCGCCGGGGCGGATGCTCTTCTGCTCATCTCTGCGATTCTTGACCGGGAAAAATTGAAGGAATTGGCCACGCTGACCCAGTTTTTGGGCATGGTTCCATTGGTCGAAGTTCACGATGAGGAGGATCTGGGAAAAATCGCCGGCCTTGGTTTACCGCTCATCGGGATCAACAACCGTAACCTGAAAACACTCGAAGTGAATTTGGAGAACACCTTTCGTTTGCTCAAAAAAATTCCCAGCGGGACAATGGTCATTAGCGAGAGCGGAATAAAAAACGGAAAAGACGTGAAACGCCTTCAGAATGCCGGAGTGAAGGGTGCTCTGATAGGAGAGGTCTTAATGCGCGACCCCGATCCCGTGGCAAAAATTCGGGAACTCCTAAACTCACAAGAAAATAACCTGATTGTATAGGAAATTACTTTTTGGACACGGATTCACCCTGTTAGATGTTTACTATCTAACAGGGTAAACCCAGATTATCAGGATAAATTAAAAAGAAAATAATTATCTGCGGTTATCTGTGTAAATCTGCGTCCTATTAAACTTTAGTCACTTGTCCCTTTCGTTCACTTGAGGAGCTTCATATGACCTGGATCAAGATCTGCGGAATAACCAATCTTCAGGACGCTCTACAAGCCGCGACCTTGGAAGTGGATGCTTTAGGTTTCATCTTTGCTCCCAGCCCGCGGAGAATCGACCCTTTGGCCGCAAGGGAGATCGTCCGCAGTCTTCCCCCGTCCGTTTTTAAAATCGGGGTTTTTGTCGATGAAGAAATTTCCGAAGTCCGGAGAATCGCCGATGATTGTGGCTTAAATGGGCTGCAGTTTCACGGACAGGAATCTCCCGAATATTGTCAGGAGTTTCCTCTTCCAGTTATCAAAACCATTGCGGTCAGGAGCATAGATAGTCTGAGGGAAATGGAAAAATATTCTTCCGTTTCCATTTTGTTGGACGCCTGGTCCGCCGAGAGGGCAGGCGGGAGCGGAAAAGCATTCTGCTGGGAATGGGCTGGGGAGGCCTGGAAAAAGAGGGACTTTATCCTTTCCGGCGGCCTGAATCCTATGAATGTTTACCAAGCGGTTCAAAGGTTGAAGCCGGTCGGGGTGGATGTTTGTTCCGGAGTGGAACAAATTCCGGGGAAAAAGAATTTATGGAAAATGATCGATTTTGTAAAGGAGGTCAAAAGAGCAGATGGTTCAACCCGATAAAAGAGGGCATTTTGGGGTTTTTGGGGGCAAATATGTTCCGGAAACCTTGATGGCTCCGTTAAAAGAATTGGAGAAGGCTTATCTCGCTTCCAGAAAAGATGGTTCGTTCCAAAAAACAATGGCTGCCTATTTAAAAAATTATGCGGGGAGGCCTACCCCCCTTTATTTCGCGGAAAGGCTTACCGAGGAATTCAAGGGCTGCCGCATTTACCTTAAACGGGAAGACCTGGCGCATACGGGGTCTCATAAAATCAACAATACCCTAGGCCAAGCTCTGCTGGCCCAGAAGATGGGGAAGAAAAGGATTATTGCCGAAACCGGAGCGGGTCAACACGGAGTTGCTACGGCCACTGCCGCTGCTCTCACTGGGCTGCAATGCGCGGTCTATATGGGGGAAGAAGACATTCGGCGGCAATCCCTGAACGTCTTCCGGATGAAACTCCTCGGCGCCGAAGTAATTCCGGTTACCTCGGGGTCCAGGACTCTGAAGGATGCCATTAACGAAGCGATTCGGGACTGGGTGACCCACGTTCGCGATACCTATTATCTGATCGGATCCGTGGTTGGACCCCATCCCTATCCTATGATGGTCAGGGACTTTCAAGCGGTGATCGGTAAGGAAGTGAGGAAACAGGTAATGGAGAAAGAAGGACAGCTGCCGGATTGCCTGCTGGCCTGCGTGGGGGGTGGAAGCAACGCCATCGGCCTGTTCCACCCGTTTTTAAAAGATGGAGTGCGCCTTATCGGCGTAGAAGCTGGGGGTCTGGGATTATTCAGCGGTAGACACGCAGCGTCGCTGAACGCCGGCTCCATTGGGATGCTTCACGGAAGCATGAGTTACATCCTGCAGGATGGTTCCGGCAATATCGTGGAGACGCACTCCATTTCCGCGGGTTTGGATTATCCGGGGGTTGGGCCGGAACACGCCTTTTTTAAAGAAAGCGGCAGAGCTGAGTATGCCACCGTTACGGATGAGGAGGCCCTGGAGGCTTTTCACCTCCTTTCCCATCGAGAAGGTATCCTCCCCGCGTTGGAATCTGCCCATGCCCTGGGTTACGCTGGAAAAATTGCTCCTTCCCTGGGGAAAGAGCAGATCATGGTGGTGAATCTGTCGGGGCGAGGAGACAAAGATGTGCAAACGGTCGCTACAATAATGGGGGTTGAATTATGAGCCGGATCGACCAGACATTCAAGAGATTAAAACAAAAAAGCCGGTCCGCCTTGATTCCTTTCGCCGTGGCCGGGGATCCGGACCTCGCCGCCACAGAGGCCCTGGTTTGGCAGATGGTGCAAGCCGGAGCGGACATCATTGAACTGGGGGTGCCTTATTCCGATCCGCTTGCGGATGGCCCCACCATCCAGGCTGCCTCGCAGCGAGCTTTGTCAAGAGGGGTCAACCTCAAGGCGGTATTAAACTTGGCCAAAAATTTTAAGGGGAAAACCATCCCCCTGGTCATCATGACTTATTTCAACCCTGTTTACCATTATGGATTGAAGGCTTTCGCTGCGGAGTGCCGAGAGTGCGGAATCGCCGGAGTGATCATTCCTGATCTTCCGCCGGAAGAAGGGGAGCCATGGATTGAAGAGGCCAGGAAAGCAGGAGTGGATACGATTTTTTTAACAGCACCGACCAGTTCATCCGAACGAATCCGTAGGGTGAGCAAGGTATGCCGCGGGTATATCTACCATGTAGCGGTAACAGGGGTAACTGGAGTGCGGGAAAAATTATCCGCAGACCTGGAGCCGGCAGTCCGCAGGATAAGAGAGATAAGCAAAAAGCCGGTAGCCGTTGGGTTCGGCATTTCCACACCGGAGCAAGCCAAGGAGGTGAGCCGCTTTGCCGATGGAATCATCGTGGGCAGTGCCATTGTAAAGATTATGGAGGGTGGAGCAGGGAAGGAAGATATTGTTCGCCAGGTGGGATCTTTTATCACATCCCTCGCTGCCGCCTGCCATAAGAAGGCGGTGAGGTGCTCTGCTTCATGAGCGAAAATAAAAAAAGGAACAAGAAAAATTCCTTGATTGGTGCCTGCGGTCAGTGCTATATTTATAACCCTGTCTATGACCGTAGCGACCTGAAACCAGTTTCTTCCTAAAAAAAAATTGGGAGGAAGCAGCATGCATCGGTTCATTCCAACCCCATTTCTCTTCCCAAAGAGGGATGGGGTTTTTTGTTTAAGCGCTTATTTACCTATGGGGGGAAGGTATGCTGGAGAGGGGGTTATTATTTTAAGAAAGGGGTGATATTATGCCAATCTATGTCATGCTCACCAACTTAACCGATGAAGGGAGGAAGACGGTAAAGGAGAAACCCGGAAGGATCGAGGAGGTCAACAAGGAAGTAGAAAAAATGGGGGTCAAAGTCATTTCCCAGTATGCCCTCCTGGGTGCCTACGACTTCGTGAACATCTTGGAGGCTCCTGATAACCTTACCATTGCCAGGGTGGCAGTCGCGTTAGGTGCCAGGGGTACATTGCAGACAACAACCCTTGCCGCCCTCTCTATTGACGAGTTCATCAACATGCTGAAAAAGTAGAATAGGGATCGGACCAAAGCCGCTTCCCCAAAAATCCAGCATACCTTCCTATCAATTTATTTTATAGGAAATTACTTTTTGGATACGGATTTGCGCAGATTATCAGGATAAGCCAAAAAGAAAATAATTATCTGCGGTTATCTGCGTAAATCTGCGTCCTATTAAATTTTGAAGAGAGAATTTTCATGGATTTTTTCACCGTTACCTTGATCGCCGTTGGCCTGGCCATGGATTGTTTTGCCGTAGCCATCACGAGCGGAATCGCTATTAAACAATTAAAAATCAACCATGCTCTACAGATTGCCCTGTTTTTTGGAGGTTTTCAGGCCTTAATGCCCATCCTGGGATGGTTAGCCGGAGTGGGGTTGAGGGATTTTATATCCAACATCGACCATTGGATCGCTTTTGGACTTCTGAGCGCCATCGGCCTGAAGATGGTCTATGAATCCAGGAAATTGCCCGAGGATAAAAGCAATTTAAATCCCTTGAATTTTTATGTTTTAACCATGTTATCAATTGCGACTAGCATTGATGCCTTAGCCATCGGGGTAAGTTTTGCTTTCCTCAAAATTCCACTTATCTCCTCCGTCATTATAATCGGAACCATCACCTTCATGATTTCTCTTATCGGAGTTTTTATGGGGAATCGGACCGGTCATTTTTTTGAAAATAAAATGGAACTCGCCGGCGGCCTCATTTTGATCGGGATAGGCCTAAAAATATTGATTGGGCATTTAGCCTAGAGGAGGCAGTGAAAGGACCCGGGGACGAACAGTTCTGGAATCCGCAGCCCCCTAATTGGCCAGCCGAAGTAATTTTTATTGCGAAATATACGGCAGGGGCCAGATGCGGAAGTAGTCGCGGATGCGCACCCAGACACCCACCAGGCCCTCGGGCTTGAGGATGATAAAGAGAATGATCAAAAGGCCAAAGGTGAAGTCCTTCACCGGGCCCATGTAAATGGTGATGTTGGGGTCGTATTTTTTTGCCAAGATGGACACGCCGACGTTCAAAAACTCCGGCACCATGGTAATGAAAAGTACCCCGAAGATGGTTCCCAACAGGCTACCCAGTCCCCCGATCAGGACCATCGCCAGGAACTCAATGGATTTCATGAAGGTATAATCTTCCGGAATGGCGCTGCGCTGCAGGGCGGAGAAGAGGGCGCCGGCCATGCCGGCGTAAAAGGCGCTGATGGCGAAGGAGAGAAGCTTATAACGGAAGACCGGGATGCCGATGATTTCCGAGGAGACGTAGTTGTCGCGGATGGCGATGAAAGCGCGACCGATCTTGGAGCGGTTGAGGTTCTTCAAACCCCATATGGAAAAGGTCGCCAGAAGGAAGATGAAATAGAAAAAGGCATAATGCTTGCCGAGGGAGAGGCCGAGGCAGGTGGGGACAGGGAGTTCGATCCCCCGGATTCCCCGGGTCAGGCTCTCCCAGTGGATGATGGTATATTCGATGATGAACTGGAAAGCGAGCGTGGCTACCATCAGGTAAAAGCCTTTGATGCGCAGAGAGGGAATACCCACAACCAGGCCGAAGGCGGCAGCCACCAATCCGGCGCATAAGATGCTGAGGAGCAGGGGGATGCCATAATGGGTGATGAGGAGGGCCGAGGTGTAAGCCCCCACCCCCAGGAAAGCAGCGTGCCCGAGGGAGAGGAGACCGGTAAACCCGATGAGCAAATTAAGCCCCAGGGCCCCGATCAAATTGACCAGGACCAGGTTGAGAATGTAGAAATTGTATTCGTCCAGATAGAGAGGGGAGAGTGCCACCAGGATGAAAAAAATGGCTAAAAAGGTGCGCTTGAAGAGCGTGCGAAAAATCCGCTCATCCTGGCGATGGCTGAAGGTGGCGGTGGAGGCGAAATACTGGTTGTAGAGATCGGACAAGGATTTCAAGAGGTCACCTCCGCAATGGCCACCTGTCCTTTTAGAGAGGAGATTCTTCCATCCTCATAACGGATCTGGATGTCCAATAGATGTTCCGGCGTGGGCCGGTACAGGTCTTCAATCAGGGGTTTGTAGCGCTCGTAAATCAATCCCCGGCGGACCTTGCGGGTGCGCGTCAGCTCTTCATCATCCGGATGGAGTTCCTTGAGGAGAATGGCAAATTTCCGAACGCGCATATTTTGCGGCAACCGCTGACAGAGTTTGCGGATCTCCTCGCGCACCAGTTCGTAGACTTCCGGCCTCTGAGAAAGATCCTGGTACGTGGTGTAAGAAATTCCCCTTCTCTTCGCCCAATTGCCCACGTTCTCGAGGTCGATGGAAATGATCGCCGTGACGAAAGGCTGATTGGCCCCGCAGACCACCGCCTCCTTGATGTAAGGGCTGAATTTAAGGCGGAGTTCGATGTCCTGAGGGGCGAAACGCGAACCATCGCCCAGGGCCATGATATCCTTGAAACGATCAAAGATATATAAATGCCCGTCTTCCTCTTCGATCTCCTGGCGATGGCGGAGTTCTATGGCGACGGTGGATGGCCACCGGAAAAAACTTCCCAGGAGAGAAGTCCGGATCAGAAAGTGGCGGCCGAGCTTGATGTTGTCCAGGGCGGACATGCCGTGGAAGAGTTCCACTTTCTGAAAGGTGCGGGCGATCCCTTGGGCGGCGATTATGTGAGGCTTCAACCGCAGGAGGTTCTCCCCCTGGAACAAGATCTCCCCCTCCTGGGGACTGTAGTGGGAGTTGATGCAGTTAAGCAGGCTGGTCTTGCCGGCGCCATTGGGCCCGATGATCACGGAGATCTCCCCTCCAGCCGCTTTGAGGGAAATCCCGTTGAGGATGGAAATTACATCATGATGTCCCCATTCAGTCGGGCTGTAGACGATGGCGACTTTTCCTTTACCCTTGGAGTCCTCTTTGATCCAGTTCAGGAGAACGCGAAACTGGTCGCCGTAAGTAGCCCCCAAAGAATAATAATAGGGATATTTGGATGGCCCACCTTCCGGCCCGAAGATTTCCGTGGAATAAGACCCGTCCAACCAGGGGATGCGCTCTTCCTTGTTTACCTTATCGATCAGCGGCTTCAGCCCCCCGGTAATATATCCCGAGGCTAAGATGAATTCGTTGCGATTCTCCGCGGCGGTGTAACGGGTAAAGTTAGCCACTTCCACCGTGGGGCTGTAGCGCATATCCTCTAAAAAGTAGGTGATCGGTTTGCCATTGACCAAAGGGCAGATTGGAGTAAAATGGGGATAAATTTGGAGAAGGGGAGAATGAAAGAACAAAAAGTTCCTTTGAAAATTTGGCTGGCCGAATTGCGGGCTCCGTTCTTTACAGCTTCCTTGGTTCCCGTAATTTTAGGCGCGGTAATGGCCTGGCACGAAACCCGTATTTTTAATCCTTTTTATTTTATGCTTACCTTAGCCGGCGTGCTGGCGTTGCATACCGCCACCAACACGCTGAATGATTATTTCGATTACCGCAGTGGGAATGACCTTCTGAATCGTGAAGCCAACCGACCTTTTGACGGGGGAAGTCCATTTATCATCGATGGCCGGTTGCAGGCGGAGTCGGTTTACCGATTTGGCGTGGGTGCCTTGTTGCTGGGGATCGCCATCGGCCTTTTCCTGGCCTGGAAAAGGGGGTGGCCGATCATTCCCCTGGGTTTGATCGGCGTGGGTACGGCCTACTTCTATGTGGAACCCCGGGTGAAATTGGCTTCCCGGGGCGTGGGCGAACTTTTAACCGGCTTCTGTTTTGGCCCTCTGGTGGTGATCGGCGCTTACTTTGTTCAGGCTGAGACGATCAGTGCAGTTGCCATAATGGCCGGGATTCCGGTTGGCTTTTTGATCACCAATGTTCTTTTCATCAACCAGTTTCCGGACCGGGAGGCGGACCTGGCGGTCGGCAAGAACCATTGGGTGGTGCGCTTGGGTAAAAAGAAGGCGGCCAAAGTTTTTGTGGTGTTGGTTTCTGCGGTTTATTTCTCTGTGGCTTTGGGCGTCCTGCTGAGAATCCTCCCCCTATTCTCTTTTATTACTTTTTGTACCATCCCCATTAACCTGAAAGGGGTCATGGTGGCTTTAAAGGAATATGAAAACTCTCCCAGATTGAGGCCGGCCCAGGCCCTGACCATTTTATCCCATTTAACCACTGGCCTCCTCCTGAGCCTGTCTTTCTATCTCTCTGAGTTATAGATTTCCTTTCTTTTCCCACACCCATCCCATCTCCGCTCCGATGTTCCATGGGTGCTGCATGATAAAAGTAAAAACCGCTGCGCGCCTCGCATCTGATGTAGGGGCACGGTGACCGTGCCCCTACTTTGCTTTTTACGAGTCCATCAATCTTCAGGGCATAGACTTCTTCAGTTGTCGCAGGCGCTGACCAGGATCACGGAAAATCTGCAAACACCGGAAACGCTCAGCATAGGCCAGGCCTTTTTCCTGCCCCCACGCGCCGAACCAGGTGCGGACGAACTTCTCCATAACTTTTGGTTCTTTGATCTGGCTGATGTGGCAGCGCAGGGCCTTGATTTTTAGATCCAGGGTGGGCTCGATGTCCACCCAGGTATTCGGCTGGGAAGTGGCAAAAAAATACATCGCGGAGACCGCATGAGGATTTAACCCTGCGATCAGGTGCCCCGGGAAAAAATTACGGTTCAGGGCTGCGGGATAAGCAGCATCAAAAGCCAGTTCTCCGGTGACGCGGTGGTCGGCGTGGAAGAGGTATTGGTTGTCAAAGGCGCGATTGGCCGGATCGTGGGTTAAGAGGATATCCGGGCGACATTGGCGGATGATCCTGACCAATTCGCCTCGGAATTCCAATGAGTATTGCAGTTCGCCGTCGGGTTTCCGCAGGAAAATAACCTCCTTGGCCCCGATTACCCTGGCGGCGGCAAGTTGTTCTTTCTCACGGGTCCTCGCTAATTCCAGGTTGCTCAAAGAGGGATCATCTGACCCTTTCTCACCGCTGGTGCAGATGGTATAGACGATTTCCGCTCCTTCTTTTGCCCACCTGGCCAGCGTCCCGGCACAGCCGAAGTCCACGTCATCCGGGTGGGCGCTGATAACCAAAACTCGCAAAAATTTTTTTCTCTTTTTCCCTGGTTTATTCAAGACAGCCTCCTAATTTAATTGCCTAGGAAATTCCTTTTGGGACACGGATTCATCCTGTTAGGGGTTTACTATCTAACAGGGTAAACCCAGATTATCAGGATAAACCAAAAAAAATAATTATCTGCGTAAATCTGCGTCCTATTAAATTTTTTGTCAATATAGGATGATTGGCGGAGGGTGTCAAACAGAAATAATTTTTTGTCACCCCTCAGTTTTTCAGGTAGGAGCTTCCCCACCCGGGCGAAAGCACAAAAACATTTTAATCTTACTTGCCTTTAGTGGCATAGAGGTCTATAATCACCCATATCTTTGCTTTTTCCAATTTTTTATCAGCCTGCTTAAAGAATTCCAGGTAGGATAAGGAGTCTCAGAAGCTGTGGATCGTTCTTCCCTCGCCGAAGACTTTGAAAAACTTTTAAACTTAGGGATCGCCCTCTCCAGCATCCACGACCTGGAGAAACTCTTGGACCTTATTCTGCAGGAAGCTCGCCGCCTAACTAAAGCCGATGCGGGAACGCTCTACCTGGCGAAGGATAGCCAATTAATTTTCAAGGTGAGCCAGTGCCAAAGTTTGATCGAACGGTGCGGAGAGGCGAGCATGCGGCAAATGTACCAATCCTTCTCCCTGCCCATTTCCAGGGAATCGATCGCCGGGTATGTTGCCTTGACCAAAAAAGTACTCAACATCCCGGACGTGAGGGAGATTCCTCGCCAGGCTTCTTACCATTACAACCCTTCCTGGGATGAACGGGCCGGCTATGTTACCCATTCCATGATGGTGGTCCCCATGCTCAACCGGGAAGGTAATGTAGCGGGAGTCCTGCAATTGATCAATGCCCTGGACGATTCGATCGATGGCAAGGTGGTGCCCTTCCCGGCCAAGCACGAAAAGTTACTTTCCTCTCTGGCTTCCCAGGCCGTGGTGACCATTGAAAATGCGGAGCTGACCGAACATCTGAAACAAGCCCATCTGGACACCATCTTCCGCCTGGGTGTTGCCGCCGAGTACCGGGATAAAGAGACGGCGAATCATATCAAGCGCATGAGCCAGTATTCAACCCTGATCGCTGAAGGGCTCGGCTGGTCGGAAGAAGAGGTCAATATGATTCTGCGGTCCAGTCTTATGCACGATGTAGGGAAATTAGGAATTCCCGACGGCATCTTGCAGAAACCCGGCCGCCTGACACCGGAAGAGCGACATTTCATGGAGTATCACACGATCATCGGGGGGAATATCCTCAAAGGGTCGAAGGCGGCGATATTGAGACAATCGCGCATCGTGGCCCTCACCCATCATGAAAGATTTGATGGGACGGGATATCCTCGCCGTCTGAAGGGGGAAGAGATTCCCATTGAAGGCAGGATCACCATCCTGGCGGATGTTTTTGATGCCTTATCCTCGAAGAGGGTTTATAAGGAGGCCCTGGGGGAAGAAGAGGTTCTCCGCATCCTCAGGGAGGGACGAGGGTCTCATTTCGACCCGAAGATCCTGGATGTATTCCTGGGTAATCTCGAGGCGGTGCGCGCCATCCAGAATCGTTATGTAGATCAGCAGGAAGATTTCGATAAATTCAGAGACCTGGATCACCTGGCCATCGAAGACGAGGAAAGCGAAAAAAAGCCGGAAGAGGAGAGAGAGAATGAATGAAACGGTTTACGAGAGACTCCGGGAACACCTGGATTCCCTCCCTACGGGCTATCCAAAAACCCAGAGCGGGGTAGAGCTCAAAATGCTCCAAAAGCTTTTCACGGAAGAAGAGGCGGAGATGGCTTGCCAATTGAGGTCCTTTCCTGAGACCGCGGAGCAGATCGCCGAGCGCCTGGGCCAGGATCCGGCGAAGGTCGCGGACTTTCTTCAGCGCATTTCTCAAAAGGGGCTCATCCTGCGTCTCAAGCTCAAAGGAGTCTACCACTACAAGGCCGCGATGTTTCTCGTGGGCATCTACGAGTACCAGGTGAAGAACCTCGACCGGGAGATGGCCGAGATTTTCGATGAGTATGCCCGGGAAGCCATGTATGCAGAATTGATTCGCCCCCCAACCCCCCAGCTCCGGGTTGTGCCTGTACAGAAGAGCCTGGATGCCGCCATAGAAATCCAGCCTTACGACGAATTGCGGAAGATCGTCGAATCGCAGAAGAACATTGCCCTGGCGGACTGCATCTGCCGGAAGAAAAGCAGCCTCCTCGACCATCCTTGCCGTAAACCCCTGGAGTCCTGTCTCCTTTTTGGGGCCATGGGGGAATACTACATCGAGAATGGAATGGCCCGAAGAATTACGGTGAAAGAGGCCCTGGAAGTTTTGCGGAAGAATGAGGAAGCCGGGTTAGTGCCCAGTCCGGCCAATGCCCAGAAGGTGGGGGGCATGTGCAGCTGCTGTGCTTGCTGTTGTGGGGTGCTCAATGCTATCAAACTCGACCCCCAACCCAGCAGCCGGGTTAAATCCAACTACTTCGCCAAGGTTAATGAAGAGCTCTGCGCCGGCTGTGAGACCTGTCTGGAGAGATGCCAGATGGAGGCGATCTTCATGGAAGATGACCGGGCGAATATCGACCTCAAGAGGTGCGTGGGCTGTGGACTCTGCGTAACCACCTGCCCCACGCAGGCCCTCTCTTTACACCAAAAAGCACCCAAAGAGCTTTACGTTCCCCCCCAAAAGCCTTTTGATACTTATTTCCAGATCGCCAAGGAAAGAGGAAAAATTTGATGAATTAAAGGGGTTCAAGGGGTCAAGGATTCAAGGGTTCAAGCGAATAGTTTTTGAAAAAAATAAACACTCGGACCCTTGGACACTTAAACCCCGAACCTCTTTTTTGGTACTTCTAATGGCTCACCTTTTTGACCCGCTATCCATCAAAGGAGTTGAACTCAGAAACCGCATCGTCTTTGCGCCCGTGGTTACGAATTTCGGGTTGAGGAACAACCAGGCCATTCAATATTTTGTAGAGCGCGTTAGGGGCGGAGTGGGCCTGATTATCATTCATGGCACACCGGTCGATCTACTTTTACGGGCCGGTTGGGCCCAGGGCCTGCGTCCCCTGGTCATGGCGATTCATGACCGGGGAGCCAAAGCAGTCCTGCAACTCTGGCACGGAAATGAATTGAACGGCCAGGCGGTTGCCCCTTCTGTCCGCGAGTCCTATCGCCAGATTACCCGTGAGGAAATTCGTACGGTGGTCGAGAAATTCGCCACAGCCGCCAGGCATTGCCAGGAAGCCGGGTTTGACGGGGTTGAGGTTCACGGAGCGCACGGCTATTTCATCCACCAGTTCTTTTCCCCTTTAACCAACCAGAGATCCGATGAATACGGTGGCAATGCCGAGAAGCGCATGCTCTTGGGCATGGAGCTGGTTGTGGCCATGCGCGAGGCGGTGGGAGAAAAGTTCCTTCTGCTTTATCGGCATAGCGCGGTAGATGGAATCCCAGGAGGGACTCCTATCGAAGAGAGTGCGCGCTTTGCCCAAGCCTTGGAGAACCACTGGCTGGACGTGATCGATGTTTCAGCCGGCATGGGGCGGACCGATGAGCTTTCCATTCCGCCGGCTTCGGCTCCCGAAGGGACCCACGCCGAACTGGCCGCTAAAATCAAGGCGAAAGTTACCATTCCGGTTATTGCGGTGGGAAAAGTGCAAACCCGGGCCGGCGCCGAAAAGATTTTACAGGAAGGGCAGGCTGACCTTGTGGCCCTCGGCCGACAGTTATTGGCTGATCCGTACTGGCCAGAGAAGATGCAGGAGGGGAGAGAAGATGAAGTTGTCTCCTGCACCTACTGCAACTTTTGCACGCAGGAGATGCACGCCGGTAGGCCCATTGCCTGCCTGCAGAATCCAAACCTGGGCCAAGAAAAATAATAGGGAAATCATTTGGGGACGGTGAAAGGGAGGTGGATAAAATCTCCCCCACCGATTCCGTTTTTTTTAAACCACCCCTGATTCATTTCCAGGGCGTACTGGGCCGGCCGGGCGGAAACTCGCGTCCGCAGGTTGAAAGGTTCCATATCCTGGATGTCGACGATCTCTCCTTGTTGATCGATGAAAGCAATGGAAAGAGGAATGCGGGTATTTTTCATCCAGAAAGACAGTGTTTCTTCCCGGTCATAGATAAAGAGCATGCCTTCATCTTTTCCGAGACTTTCCCGAAACATCAACCCTTTGGCTTTCTCCCTCTCTGTTCGGGCCACTTCAACTCTTATTATTTTCTCCTTGAGAGTTAGAAAGATGAAAGTTTGTTCGTTCGGAAAGACGCTTTCAATCTCCAAAGTCAGGATTAAAAAAAGGAAAAAAAGGAACTTGAAAAAAAACTTTTGCCCTGGAAATTTTTTGAAGCTCACTCATTTTTTGATAAGTATAGTGAATATTTTTATATATTAGGTTAGGGTAAACTATTCTTGGCAGCTGGGTTTAAATATATTAAAAATCGGCCATAAACTCAATGGGATTTATTCAATGCGTGGATCGAATCAAGTTGTCAACAGCGCCAAAAGAATCTTTAAGAATTGGAGTTGGGTTTTTTCACTCTTGCTCTTATTTTCATCAGGGTGCTTCCAGCGTTCCGATGCTGAAGGCAGTCCAGCGATCAAGATCTTCTTGGCCCTGGGAATCTGCCTGGCAGCGATTTTTATTGTATTTTTCATCGTGGTCAAAGGAAGGGAAAAAGATTGACAAGGTGCAATGGACGTTGATTACTTCCTGTCATTGCCGAGTATGAAACGGAAATATCCTGATCACCCTATCATTGGAGTGGGGGGGATTGTTTTCCACGAAGATCAAATCCTCCTGGCCAGGCTGGAGAAAGGCGGCCCCCTTCTGGAGGAATCGGTCTTACCATCCAAACCTACCGGGGAGGCTTCTCGAATCCTCATGTTAGATGGTCTAATGAGCCTCCCCAAGGGGTTATGGTAGGTTCAGAATCTAAAAAAAAGCCATGATGAGAATCTCACCATGGCCTACGTGAAAAAGGCCATGGGCTTTTCCCGCCCATGGCCTTGAAGTTCTTTTAAATGTCCGAACCTCCTCAGGCAGTGGGCGGACTGGGCAATACCAAAAGGCCCAACAAGCCCAAAAAAGAAATCAGAGGAAGGAATAATTTGCCTGAAAAGATACTGGGCATCATCATGGAAAATCCTTTATAAGAAATTTATACCCCATCCTGAAATTTGTTGTCAAGTTTTTTTTCGGATTTTTTCCAGGTTTAAAATCCTTGCCCACCGGCCCTCTGCTGTGCTATTCTAAGGACAAAAAAAAATTCCTGCTTTCAGCAGCGGATCATCCGCGTTCCCAGAAAAATCAATGATTGGCTATAGATATTTTTACGGCAATAAACCAGTTCCGGCTGAAAGTGCGGACGCCGAACAAATCCTCGATCGTCTCACCGACCTTCTCCTGCGGGAAAATGACGTCAATAAATCCCTCGACTTATTAAAACAGCAAGGCCTAAAGGGACAGGATGAATCCCCGGGGCTTAAGGGGATTCACGATTTCCTGGAAGAAGTTCGGCGCCTGAAGCAGAAACTCCAGGAATCTGCATCCGCAGGAAATGATTCGGCCATGGAAGAGTTGAAACGCCTGGAGAAGCTTGAACATGAACTGCGCCGCGCTTCCTGGGGACTTGACCTGGAAAAGATCAATGACCAGGAAATCCGGGAATTATTGGGGGAACAAAGTTACCAACTCTGGAACAACCTCAAGGCCATCCCCCGCCTTCTGGAAGTCAACGGCCTCATCGAGAAGTTGGGGGCAAAGTATGTGCTCACGCCTAAAGGTATGCGCAAGATCGGGCAGAGAGCGCTGCAGGATATTTTTGCCTCTTTAACCCGTGATGCCCTGGGGAATCATGAAACTCATTTTCGGGGCAACGGGATGAATCTTCTTTTAGAGGAAAGTAAACCTTACCGGTTCGGAGATCCTTTTCACCTCAACTTGAGTCGTACGTTAATGAACACCCTGAGTCGCCAGGCATTGGCCCCATCCCCGTCCAAGGGCCGCCGGCTTCTCGACCTCCGGCCGGATGACTTTGAGGTTTACCAAACCGAAAAGCGTACCCGGTCCGCCGTAGTGCTCATGCTGGATATGAGCGGTTCCATGGCGCGCGACGAAAAATTTTTCGCGGCCAAAAAAGTAGCCATGGCCCTGCATACGCTCATGCAAACCCAGTTCCCCCATGACCGCCTGCACGTGATAGGCTTTTCTTCCTATGCCAGGGCTCTGAAGCCCAAGGACCTGCTTTGCCTGAACTGGGATCTGGACAACCCCTACACCAACATGGAAGAAGGGCTTATCCTGGCCAAATCTTTTCTCAACCGGGAGCACACCCCTAACAAGCAGATCATCATGGTTTCAGATGGAGAACCTACCGCCCACCTGGAGAACGGCAAGGTCTTCTTCCAGTTTCCTTCCCACCCCAAGACCCTGGCTAAAACCTTATCCGAGTTCAAGAAATGCGCTTCTTGCGGCATCAACTTGAACATTTTCATGCTCGGCCAGGATGCCCATCTCTTGCAGTTTGTCCAGCAGATATCCAGGATGAACCGAGGCCGGGCCTTCTACACCACCCCGAATAATCTGGGCCGTTACCTACTGGTCGATTTCCTTTCTCAGAAACGCAAGTGGATCTTAGCCTAAGAAAAAGTGAGCCAACATCGGGTTTTCATACCGTTTCCCATTCAATGATACCTTCAAAAACTTCAAAAAAAGAAAGGATATTTCCATGCTGACCGAGAAGATTCTGCAGGAGTTTGAAACCATTTTGGGTAAGGAGAGAATCCTGACTTCCAAGGAAGACCTTCTCAGTTATGCTTATGATGCTTATGTGGAAGAATACCTGCCCGAAGCCGTCCTTTTTCCCAAGACGTCCGCAGAGGTCTCCCAGATCATGAAAGTAGCCAGTACCCATCGGGTCTTCGTTACTCCCCGCGGCGCCGGGTCAGGCCTGGCCGCTTGCAGTTTGGCCAAACAAGGAGGGGTGATCCTCTGCTTTACGATGATGAACCGAGTTCTGGAAATCAACAAGCCGAACCGTTATGCCGTTGTTGAACCCGGCGTGGTGGTGTCGGAGTTCCAGAAGGAAGTGGAGAAAATCGGCCTCTTCTATCCTCCGGATCCCGGGAGCGCCACAGTGGCCACCATGGGGGGGACCGTCTTGATGAATGCCGGGGGCATGCGGGGGATCAAGTACGGGGTGACCCGGGATTACCTGATGGGTCTGGAAGTGGTGCTCCCTTCCGGAGAAGTCATCCAGACGGGAAGCCTGACCGCCAAAGATGTAACGGGATATGACTTAACCCGGCTGATCTGCGGGTCGGAGGGAACCCTGGCCTTGGTCACCCGGATCATCGTCAGGCTTCTACCCAAGCCCAAGGCCCGACGGACCCTCCAGGCAATTTACCATACCATCGATCAAGCAGGAAACACTGTAGCCAGGATCGTTGAAGAGGGCATCATCCCCGCGACCCTGGAGTTAATGGACAAGGTGATCATCAAAGCCCTCGAAGACTACGCCCATCTCGGTCTCCCCCTGGACGCCGAGGCCATACTACTCATTGAAGTTGACGGTGATCAGGCATCGGTAGAGAAGCAGGCCGGAATGATCGCCGAGTTTTGCCGCGGGCAAGGGGCCAGGGATGTGCGCGTTTCCCAATCCGAAAAGGAGAGTGAGCAGCTCTGGATGGCCCGCCGGGGGGCCTTTGGAGCAGTCGCGCGGATGCGCCCGTCCTGCGTGATCGAAGATGCCACCGTCCCCGTGAGCTTCTTGACCCGCGCCATCAAGGAAGTAAGAACGATCGCTCAGCGGAACCAGGTCCAGATCGCTGTCTTGGCGCATGCCGGAGATGGCAACCTCCATCCGCTCGTGCTCTGCGACCTCAGAGACCAAGAGGAAATGAAGCGGGTGGAAAAAGCCATGGATGAAATCGTTGATTTTGCCATGGCGGTAGGGGGTGTTCTTTCCGGGGAGCACGGAATAGGCATTGCCAAAGCCAAGTACCTTCCCCGGCAATTGAGCCCGCAGGCTCTGAATCTGATGCGAGCCCTTAAGAAAACCTTTGACCCCCAGGGAATCCTGAACCCCGGGAGTTTCCTGGAGTGTGCCCCGTGATATCCAAAAACCTTCGTGAAGAAGTCCACAACTGCATTAAATGCGGGATTTGTCTTACGCCGTGCCCGGTCTATAAGCAGCGCCTGGTGGAAGCTACCTCTCCCCGGGGAAAGGTCCAGTTGATCCGCAACGTAATGGAAGGCAATCTGGAGCTAAGTGAAAATTTTACGCGCATCCTGTTTACCTGTTTGCTCTGCGAAACCTGTACGGTAAACTGCCCGAGCGGCTTACAAGTTGACCAACTGATGAAAGCCATGAGGGTGGAAGTCATCGAGAAATTCGGTCTCCCGGGAAAGAAGAAGTTTCTCTTTGAACTCTTAACGGGCAAGCGCCTGCTGCCTTTTTACCTTTTCTGGGGGCGGGTTTTGAGAAATAACCTTCTGCCGCTATTGCCGGTGAAGGGGAAAGTGGGAACCATCCCCTTGAAGAAGTTCCCCCGCTTGAGTCGCCAGCCCTTGCTGAAGAAAATTCCGGAGGTAATCTCTGTTCCGGAACCCAAGGGCCGGGTCCTCTATTTCACCGGTTGTGCCACCAATTATTTGGATGGAGAAATTGGCAGGGCCACGATCGAAATTCTGGTCCGCTTGGGAGTAGAAGTAGTCGTTCCCAAGGACCAGATGTGCTGCGGTCTGCCTATATTTTTAGCCGGGGCCCCCCAGATGGCCTTACCGAATATCCTCAAGAATGTGGCCCTAGGCAACCGCCAGGATGTGGACGCAGTGGTGGTGGAATGTGCCACCTGCGGCGCTGCTCTGAAAAAAGAATACCCGCATATCCTCCGAGAAATGGGCCAAAACGCGGAAAAAGCAGAGGCCTTGAGCCGGAAGGTCCTGGATATTTCCCAATATTTAATGAAATTCGATTTAGGGAAAATGCTCAGGCCTCTGAAAGGGAAAGTAACCTACCACGATCCTTGCCACTTGTTGCGCAGCCAGGGAGTAAAGGATGAACCGAGGGCGCTTCTCAGACAAATTCCGGAGCTGGATTTCGTGGAGATGGGCGGGGCCGATGTGTGTTGCGGGGGTGGGGGAACCTTCCAGTGGGAGCATCCGGAAATCTCAGAAAATATAACGGCCCAAAAAATCGGGAACATTGAAGAGACGGGAGCCAATTACGTGGCCACCGGTTGCCCGGGTTGCCGCCTGCAGATATTCGGCAATTTAAGAAAAGATGGAGTGGAAGTTGTCCATCCGGTGCAGCTCATTTCCCGGAGCCTTGGCTCTCCAATAAGCAGGGCGTAAATTCTTCCCCCGCGCCTGGCAATTTTTATCTTCAGGCGGTAAGGGTTTTTTAGGCTTAATCCCTTTGGTCCTGGTCCAAGATCGTCCACTACCCCGCCCTGCTGGTCTTCTTGACCTGGCTTTCTTGCAAAAAAGGCCTTGACTGGGCCTGCTATTGTGTGCTAATGGCAACAGGAGTCTCAGACAGCAGGGGAGATGGGCGATAAAATCGCCCCTAATTGGTAGTTAAAAATAAGAGGAGGTGCGGAGATGAAGAACAAGAAATTGGTGAGTCGTTTAGGGGTTGCCCTGATGCTCATGGGAGTTGTATTTGCTCTGACCCTGCAGCCCCAAGAAGCCCGGGCCCAAGCAACATTCAAACTGAAATTCCAGGCTAGCTGGCCCGCAGGTTCCACGCTGTTTGACAACTTCAAGATGTTTACCGAGCAGGCCAAAAAAATTTCCGGTGGAAGGCTGGACATTGAACCCCTGCCCGCCGGGGCTGTGGTGCCGGCTTTCGAGGTCTTAGATGCCACTTCCCGAGGCGTTATTGACGGGGCCCATTCCTGGGCGTCCTATTGGTACGGCAAGAGGAAGGTGGCCGTCCTGTTCACCGGAGGACCCGGGGGGACCTTCGGGATGGACTATATCGACTACCTCGGGTGGATGTATGAAGGTGGGGGCCTCAAACTTTATAATGAATTTTATCAGGATATCTTGAAGCTTAAGGTGGTTGTCTATCCCATCTTGCCCTCCGGACCCCAGTCCTTCGGGTGGTTCAAGAAACCCTTCAAGAACATGGCAGAACTGAAGGGGACGAAGATGCGCGTGGGCGGGATGGCCGGCGAGCTTTTCGAGAAGGCCGGGGTTAGGGTAGTGAACTTGCCGGGAGGGGAGATCATCCCTGCGGCTGAACGGGGCGTCATCGACGCAGCGGAGTGGGTGACCCCCGGAGAAGATATGAAAATGGGTTTCCAGGATATCTGGAAAAACTACTATCTTCCAGGGATGCATGAGAACGTAACCGTTGGAGAACTGCTGATCAACAAAGATGTCTGGGAAAAATTTCCTCCGGACCTCAAGGCGATTGTGGAAGCAGCGTCCATGAACACGTTAATGCGCTGGTGGGTGGGGTTTATTAAGTTCAACTCCCAGGCTTTGAAAGAACTCCAGGAAAAGCACAAGGTCAATATAATAAGGACTCCGGACGATGTTCTGACCACCCAGCTGAAAACCTGGGATGAGATCGCCAAGGAAGAAGCGGCCAAGGACCCTTTCTTCAAGAAAGTTTGGGATTCGCAGAAGGAGTACGCTGGTTTGGTGGTCCCCGCCCGGCGGTTCATGTTTCCTCCTTATGATTTCGCCGCCGATTATTATTGGCCCAAGCCTAAGGCTGCGCCTAAGCCCAAGAAATAAAGAGCCTTGATAAACAGGGTGGTGCAAGAGAGGGGAGGAGCTAGCCGGGGTGCTAACCCCTCCCCAGCGAGTCGCCATTATCTTGGAAAGCCTCCGGGAAATCCGGGAGGATTCCCGTGGATTCAGCCGGACTTTGAGGCTGCTTGCGGAGCAGGAGGGAACTAGATGGAGCAATCGCCTACGGCACTACTCAAGACCGTGCGGCTGATTGATACCTATGTGGGGGAACTGTCGGGAAAGATCTTCGCCGTGCTCATTTATCCCCTGGTGGGAGGGTTGACCTATGAAGTCATCTTACGCTACGCCTTCAATGCCCCGACCATCTGGGCCTACGATGTCGCTTACATGATTTACGGGAGTCACTTCATGCTGGGTGCGACCTACTGCCTTTACAAAGGGGGACACATCCGCACCGACATTTTCTACAATCGGTTCTCTGCCCGTTGGCAAGGAAGGATTGATGCCAGCCTGTACCTCTTTCTTTTTTTCCCGGGGATGATCTACTTCTTCCTGGCTGGGTACACGGAAGCCCTTCATGCCTGGGATATCCTGGAGAAGTCTGATGCCAGCCCCTGGCGACCTCCCTTGTATCCGTTCAAAACCATCATTCCGGTCGCGGCTGCGCTGCTCATGGTCCAAGGCGCCTCGGAGTTCTTGAAAAGCCTGCATGCGGCCTTGAGGGGTAGATGGCCATGAGTCCGGAAACTCTCGGTTTTATCCTTCTGGGAGCGCTCCTCACGGTTATTTTTGTGGGCTTTCCCATCGCCTTCACCCTCATCATCCTGGGCGTCGTCTTCGGCTACATCGGCCTCGGCGGCAAGGTCTTCTACCTCATGTATTTCCAGACCCTCGGGTTGATGAAGGAGGAGACGCTGGCCGCGGTCCCGCTATTTATCTTTATGGGACACCTGCTCGAGCAAGCCGGCCTGATGGAGCGCCTGTTCAAGGCCTTCCAGTTCATTTTTGCCTCGGTTAAGGGCTCTCTTTTCCTCGGAGTCCTGGTGACCGCAACTCTTTTCGCTACGGCCACAGGCATTATCGGCGCCTCGGTCACCGTGATCGGGCTTCTGGCCGCTCCCGCCATGGTCAAGAGCCGCTACGATGTCGCCCTTTCGGCAGGGGTCATCACGGCTGGAGGGTGTCTGGGTATCTTGATCCCGCCCAGCGTCATGCTGGTGATCCTGGGACCGGTACTGGGCGTGTCCGTTGTGCGGCTTTTCGTGGCGGCGATTATTCCCGGCCTCATCCTCTCGGCTCTCTTCATCGGCTATACGGTGATTCGCTGCCAGCTCAACCCCAGCTTAGGACCGCCGCTGCCTCCCGAGCAGAGGCCGACGTCGTCCGCAGAGATCCTTCGGGAGCTCTTTTCCGGGATCATTCCCCTGGCGGCAATTATCTTCGCGGCCTTGGGAAGCATCATCGCCGGGATGGCGACCCCCACCGAAGGGGCGGCCATGGCCAGCACCGGCGCCCTGGTGCTTACCGCTCTCTACCGGCGGCTGACGTGGGAGACGCTGAGGGCCGCCTCTCTGAAAACTCTGCGGACCTCCAGTATGATCCTGTTCCTCGCGGTAGCCTCCAATATTTACGGGGCCATCTTTGCCCGACTGGGAACGGCGACCCTGATCACCAAAACCATGCTGTCCTTTGCCGTTCCCCCCCTGGTGATGATTTTCATCCTGATGGCCGTGATCTTCATTCTGGGGTGGCCGCTGGAATGGCCCGCCATCATCCTGATCTTTGTACCCATCTTTTACCCTGTGGTGGATGGGATGGGGCTCGACTTAGTGTGGTTTGCCACTCTCGTGGCAGTGAACTTGCAGACGGCCTTTCTCTCCCCTCCTGTGGCCATGGCTGCATACTACCTCAAGGGGGTCGCCCCCGATTGGGACCTGATGAAGATCTACCGGGGAATGTTCCAGTTTATGATCCTCCAGGTGATCGGCCTTTTGATCGTCATCTTCTTCCCCAGCGTGGCCCTCTGGCTGCCCAAATTGCTTTTAGGATAAACCTATTCGCTTTCCTGTTTCGCCGGAAGGACTTTCCTTTCCAGAGGAATTGGCCGAGGTGCGAAGCATGGGAGAGGGGTTAAAACCCCTCTTGGGCTGCTTCCACGATGGCGCGAAGGTTGCGGACAGGAGTCTGGAGGGGAACGGCACATTCCGGGGCGATGATATCCACGCCGGCTTTTACACTGTAGCGAACCTGCTTGTAAACGTCCTCGGGCGTTCCCCGCAATAGCGTCGTAGCATTGTTGATATTCCCGACCAAAGACATCTCCCGGTTGATCACCTGCACGGCCTCCCGGGCAGCTACCTGCCATTCGAAGTGATACCCGTCGAAGCCGGCTTCCACGAACATACGCAGCCGGTCCGCGCAATTGCCGCAGATATGCAGGATCAACGGCCCGCCGATCCGCTGTACCAGTTCTTTGTGCACGGGGAGCAGAAATTTCTCGTAAGTCTTTGGGCTTACCAGGTCTCCGGTGGCATGATCGGCCAGGACAACCACGTCCGCTCCTGCCTGGAATTGAGCTTGGGCGAAGAGAACCGTGACCTCTTTTAAAACTTCCAGGAAGCGGCGCACTTTATCCGGTTCGGTTATGGCCCAGAGGAGAAAGTTCTGCGTTCCGGCCATATGGTAGGAAATGGTCCAAGGCCCCATCACTTTTCCTACAATAGCCACCTCGTGACCATATTGCCGGCGGAGGATGTTCAGGGCTTCCAGCACGACCTTCAGGGAGGGTTTTTCCAGGAGGTTTTCAGGGATACTAAGGTCTTCGACCCGCTGGAAGGGATGAGTCCGGGCATCGGGCATCATAGAAGGACTCCCCCAGTCCATCTCGCACCCTAAGGCCGCGGCCTCCTGCTGCACGCTGAATTCAGGCATAATGGAATCGAAGCCCAGGATTTCATGCCCGGCCGCAGCCAGTTCAGCCATTTGCTTTGGTTCCAGGTGAGCCTGGGGAAAATAAATTCCGGTTTTCTCCATCAACTCTTGACTGACGATGGAAGTGGGGTTCCCCACCGGCGGCCGGTCTCCTTTGCGCCCACCGAACAAGCCGGAAAGAAACCGCCGTTTGGGAGAGATTTTCTGAGCCATTTATCTTCTCCTTTTTCAGAAACCATACACCATACACCTTGCACCCTACCCCCTACACCCTGTTTTTTAGAAGTTTCATAACCACTTCCACTCCTGAAACCGCATCCGGGCCATATCCATCTGCCCCGATCTCCTGGGCGAAGGCTTCGGTTACCGGTGCTCCTCCCACGATGACATAAGGTTTGACATCGTAAGAACTCCCTTTTATAGCCTCAACTACGTTGCGCATCTCCAGCATGGTTGTGGTCAAAAGGGCGGAGAGACCGATGATCTGCGGCTGATGCTCTTGAATGGTGGCGACGAATTTTTCCGCCGGAACATCAACCCCCACGTCTATGACTTCCAACCCGGACCCGGTCATCATGATGGAAACCAGGTTCTTGCCGATGTCGTGAATATCCCCCTTAACCGTTCCCAGGACGATCTTCCCTTTGGAGCCACCGCCTTCTTTGGAAAACATGGGTTTCAATATTTCAATCCCCCGATGCATGTTGCGGGCTGCCAGGAGGACATCGGGAACCCATAGTTCCCGGGCCTTAAACTCCTGCCCAAGGATGGACATCCCGGCAATCAAACCTTCATTGAGGATCTGGGGAGCCGAGTGTCCTTCGGCGACGGCTTTTTTTACCAATTCTTCAATCGGGCCAAAATCAACTTCCCTCAAGACACGGTAAAAATCTTCAGGCTTCAGCATTATCTTTCCTCCTGGTAGATAGTGTCAGTGTGAGTGTCAGTGTCAGAAGATTTATTTACAATAATCTTTTTCACTGACACTTATCACTGTTACTGACACTTACTTGGCTTTAAATTGCGGTTTGCGCTTTTCGGCAAAGGCTCTGGGTCCTTCCACCGCGTCTTCGGTTTTGAGCAGATAAGATTGGAGAACGCCTTCCAGGCGCAGCCCTTCCTCCAAGGGCAGGGAAAGGCCCCGAATGATGGCTTCCTTGGCTGCCCGCACGGCCAGGGGGCCGTTCTGCAGGATGGCCTCGGCTATCTCCATGGCCGTGGGCAGGACTTTGGGCAGGGGTACGACCCGGTTGACCAATCCCAGTCGAAAGGCTTCCTGGGCATCGATGCGCTGAGCCAGCAAGATCATCTCCATGGCTCTGGCCAGGGGAATCATTCGCGGTAAACGCTGGGTGCCCCCCGCACCCGGAATAATACCCCGGCTCACTTCCATCAACCCAAAAGTGGCATGTTCGGCGGCCACACGAATGTCACAGGCCATGGCCATTTCCATTCCGCCAGCCAGGCAGAAGCCATTAATGGCCGCGATGATCGGCTTCCAAATGTTCAAACCGCGGGTAATCCCCCCCAAGCCGGGGAATTTTTCCTCTCTTTCCCTGCGTTCGATGGTTGACATTTGGGCCAAGAAAGGAATTAATTTTTTCAGGTCGGCTCCTGCTGAGAAAGCTTTGTCGCCTGCCCCGGTTAGAATTCCCACCCATAAGTTGGGATCGTCACGAAAATCCATCCAGGCCTTACTCAACTCCTCGGTGGTTTCGGGATCGATGGCGTTCATGGCCTCGGGACGGTTGATGGTGATGATCGCGATCTTATCTTTCTTTTCATAAATTATAGGCATCGTGCTCCCTCCTTTTTCCTGTTGTTCGTGCCTTTTTTATAAGAGATTACCCCCCTGGTGTCAAGGAGAAACTCACTCTTGCCTTACGCCCCAGCCTTGCATATAATGGAGCCTCTGGCGATTTTCACCCGGGCAGAGGAGAAATAAAGTGACCAATGAAAAATCCTGGGGCAGAAGAATCTTATCCGCTCTCAACCTGATTCTCTGGTTGGCTTTCTTTACGGTTTTAACTATCGCCGGTACCTCCTTGACTGACCACATGATCAAATCTTTGGCCGTCAAAGAAGATATCCGCAAAGCCGATGTCATTATCGTGCTTGCCGGAGGGATCGATAAAGGACGTTATTTAAGCCTTATATCTTCCCATCGTTTATTGCGGGGGGCGCAGCTTTATTTTGAGGGTAGGGCTAAAAAGATTCTTCTTTCCGGGGGAGATCCTAAGAAGATGGGAGTGGCGGAAGCAACGGTCATGGCTCAAGAAATCAGGCGGTTGAACATTCCGGCTGCGGACATCATTGTGGAGAAACGTTCCCGTCATACCCATGAACAGGCTGTAGAGATAAAAAAAATCGGCGAATCCCAGCGCTGGAAAAGCATTCTTTTAGTTACTTCCTACAGCCATATGAAACGTTCTCTTATGGTCTTCGAGCATGCCGGCTTCAAGGTTTATCCTGCTCCTGCGGATCCTCATGAAAAATATACGGACGACCCTCTCGGCCGTATCAGGCTTTTTAAAATGCTGCTCTATGAATACGGAGGTATTATTTACTACAAGGTTAAAGGGTGGATATAAAAGACAGGTGATAGGCAGTAGGCTATAGGTAATAGGTAAGAGGAGAAGGGCAAAAGAAAAATACCAAAAACCGCGAGGCGAAAGGCACAAAGAAAGCTAAAATTTAATAGGACGCAGATTTACGCAGATAACCGCAGAAACAAAAAAGACGCTGTGCGCATAGCGCTAAGCGACTTTCTGTGTACATCCGTGTCCAAAAAGGAATTTTCTATACAATCAAGTTTCAAGGCAAAAATTAAACTCAAAATCCGAAACCCGGGACTGGAAACTCGCAACCCGCAACATAAAATACGAAAGAAGGAAGAGGGAAAATGAAACGGCAATGGCGATTCATGCTTATGAATGAAACCTATGCGGATTTTTCCATAGGCACCTCACCCGCACTGGAACGGGGCGTGATGGAAGGGGCGTCCCCTAATACGGTGGTTTTAAACGTGGCTCCGGAGGATAGCTTTACCGTGGGAGTTCTGGACGATCCGGAGAAAGCCATCGATCTTAACTTTTGCCGGCAGAGGGATGTCGTCGTTCGCCGGAGGAACACCACCGGAGGAACGATTTACACAGCCAAAGGATCGGCGATAATATGTTACTACCTGCAGATGGCAGATCCGGCGGTTCCCCGAACCATCGGAGAGGCTTTTCCGAGGATTCTGGGAGATTTTGCCCAGGCCGCCCAAAATCTTTTCGGCTTTCCTGCCAGATATCGCCCGCTCAATGATGTGGAGGTGGAAGGAAGGAAACTTATGCCATCCTCCTGCAAGGTGGAGCGGGACACCCTTGTTTTCCGTTTGGTCTTAAATATTAAACCGCAGAATGTAGAAGTTACCTCCCAAGCGATCCTGCTGCCCCCGGAAAAAGTACAGGATAAAACTCTAAAGACGGTGGAGGAAAGGATAACCCATCTGGAACGCGAGGCCGGCCGGGAAATCACCTGCCAGGACTTGGAAAATTATACCCGCAAAGCCGTTCATTTATCGTTCGGTGAAATAGAATTCGTTTCAGGAGAAATGACCCCCCGAGAGAAAAAGTATTGGCAAGAATTCAGGGAGCTCTATTCCCGGGATAGCTGGTTCCTCGCCAACTCGGAGGCCTATCGCTTCTCCTCAATTCCTCCGGGAGCCAAAAGGGGCGAGCAGCGGGTCAAGGCTGTGGCCGGCCTAATCCGGGCGGTGGTCCTGAAACACGAGAATCGAATCTATGACATTATCCTCACCGGGGATTTCCATCCCCGTCCCCATACCATCTTGGGTGATATGGAGTCCGCACTGAGGGGTGCAACGGTTATGCCGGATGAGATAAAAAGAAGGATTGGTGAGGTCTATCATCGTCCCGGCGTGGAAATTTCCGGAACCACCCTCGAAGATTTCGCTGCCGCGGTTCTGGGTGCTTTAGAGAAAGCGTAGGATAAAATTTTATCAAAGGCCTTTACCCTGGCTAAAAAACGGGGCAGAAGATTGCACTCCTATTGATTCAAGAGTCTTTCCATCCGGATGGGCATGTCCAGATACCTGCCAATCTCGCGGAAGAGAGCGGATCTGATAAAAATTGCCTGATCGCCATTGATGCTTCCTCCTTCATCCCCTCCCACCCGGGTTACGATCCAGCCTCGAGGGGGCGAGGGTGAAGGGGGAACGGATCAGAATCATTCACTCACTTCCTTCGGGCCTTTACCACCGCATGGCCGCCGAATTCATTACGCAGGGCAGCCAGCATTCGATCGGAAAAAGAATCGATCTTACGGGAACGGAAACGTTGAAAAAGGGAAGCGGCGATTACAGGTGCCGCCACAGCCATTTCGACAGCCTGTTGAACGGTCCAGCGTCCTTCCCCGGAGTCTTCCACGTATCCTTTAAGGGAGGAGAGGTTTTTGTCTTTCTTGAAGGCGGATTCCGCCAGTTCAAGGAGCCAGGAGCGGACCACGCTTCCCTGGTTCCACAAGTGGGCCACTTTGGCCAGGTCAAGATTCTTGCCGTAGGGCGACTCCTGAAGAAGCTCAAAACCTTCCCCGTAAGCGGACATCATTCCGTATTCAATCCCGTTGTGGGTCATCTTAACAAAGTGTCCGGCCCCTGTTTCGCCGCAGTAAAGATATCCATCTTTCGGGGCCAGCGTCTTAAAAAGAGGTTCAAGGCGCCGGTAAATTTTGCGCTCTCCCCCGATCATCAAACAGTAGCCGATTTTAAGGCCCCAAATGCCTCCGCTGACCCCAACGTCCAGATAGTGAATGCCCCCAGGTTTAAGTTCTCGGGCATGGCGGAGGTCATCCTGGTAAAAGCTGTTTCCGCCTTCCACGATGATATCTCCTTTGTTGAGTAGACCGCTGAGCTGGTCGATATGCCGATCGGTTGGTTGGCCTGCGGGAAGCATAAGCCAGAGAACCCGCGGGGACTTTAAAATATCCACCAGTTCTTGAAGAGCATAGGCTCCTTGGGCGCCTTGGACGATAATTTCCTTCGTCCGGTCCGGAGAACGGTTATAAGCCACAACTTTGTGCCCGCCTTTAAGCAAGCGTTTGGCCATATTCATTCCCATGCGGCCGAGGCCGATCATACCAATCTGCATAAATCCTCCTTAAAAACGTTTCATCCCCCAAAATCGTTGATTTCGTTCGGATTGTTAACGAGCCTAAGGTTCCTAATCGCCCGAACCGCCTTTATGAATTATTCAGATAGAAAGGAATCTCGCTTGGCAGCAATTTCTTTCAAGAGCAGGGAGAATGAATCGGAAAAAAGCTTGACTCCCTCATTCTCCAATTGTTCGGTAACTTGGTTGATATCCACTCCGGCCGCCTTCAGCTCTATAAAAAGCCTTTCTGCATCTTCGAGACGGTCCCCGATGGTAATTTGAGCCCTGCCATGGTCTTTGAAGGCCATAAGGGTTGCCTCCGGCAGGGTATTAATGGAATCCGGGCCGATCAACTCCTGGACGTATTTGATGTCGCTGTAGTTGGGATTCTTGGTCCCCGTGCTTCCCCATAATATCCTTTGAACGTTTGCACCTTTTAAATCCAAGAAGCGTTTTGACGAGAAGATATTTTTGTATTTTTGATAGGCCAGCTTGGCGTTGGCCACGGCCGCTTTGCCCAGCAAATTTTTTATCTTCTGCTTGGAGGCGTCCGTGGATGCCGAGGCCATACGGGTTTCGAGGAGTTTATCCACAAGCGTGTCCACCCGGCTCACAAAAAAACTGGCCACGGAAACAATCTCATGAATCGGCTGCCCCTGGCGCGTCCTCTTTTCCAGGCCGCGGAGGTATACTTCAGCAACCTCTTCGTAGCGGTTCCGGGAAAAAAGAAGAGTGACGTTTACATTCACCCCTTCGGCCGTAAGTTGTTCGATTGCCGGAAGCCCCGGTTTGGTTCCCGGAACTTTAATCAGGATATTTTTCTTGCCGATAGCGGAAAATAACCGTTGGGCTTCAGCAACGGTCTTCCCTGGATCGTAGGCCAAGTCAGGGGAAACCTCGATACTGACAAAACCGTCTTTGCCGCCGCTTTGCCGATAGGCAGGCCACAGCATATCTGCTGCTCGCGCGATGTCTTCAATGGCCAGGTCCAGGAACAATTCTTTTTCGTCCCGGATCCCTTTCCGGAGCAAACTTTTTAAGGAGGAATTATAATCTTTGCTCCCGGAAATCGCCTTCTGAAAAATCGTTGGATTAGAGGTGATTCCCGTCACGCCATCCTCCTCGATCCAACGCTTTAATTCGCCCGAGTCCAGCAGATGACGGCTCAAATTGTCAAGCCATACACTTTGTCCGATTTTTTGAAGTTTCCTTAACGGGTTGCCATTCATTGTCAACTCCTTCAAGATTCTCACCGCATCCTTTTTGGACAGGGATAGACACAGATTATCAGGATATTTAAAAAAATTATCTGTGTTTATCTGCGCAAATCTGCGTCCAATTTAATTTGGTTTTCTGCCAAGAAGGGCTTTGACCTTCTTCACTATATTTTCGGATGTAAAGCCGAACTTTTCAAGCAATACTTTTCCGGGCGCCGAAGCTCCAAAGTGGTCGATCCCCATGGCCTCCCCGGATGAGCCCACGTATTTATACCAGCCTTGAGTGGCGCCGGCTTCAATGGAAATCCTTTCAGGGTGATGGAATTATTATCATAGAGAAAGATGAGCTTACCGAGCCGGAGGTGTCCGGCCAGAGATGCGGCCTCGGCAGCAACCCCTTCCATCAAATCCCCGTCGCTTACGATGGCGTTGGCAACACCCTGACCCAATGGGCCCGTGGTGCTTTCCACCCCGGGAGTTTGCCGGTATTCGGGGTGTCCGGGTGTTTTACTCCCCCATTGCCGGAAATTTTTTATTTCCTCAATGGGTAAAGGATATCCACACAGATGGAGGAGGGAATAAAGAAGCGCTGAACCATGACCGGCCGAAAGCACGAAACGATCGCGGTCGGGCCAGATTGGATTTTGGGGGTTATGCTTGAGAAATCTCGTCCAAAGGACGTAGGCCATGGGAGCAGCGCCCATGGGCATTCCGGGGTGTCCTGAGTTCACCTCCTGGACCATGTCGATGGATAGCATCCGGATGGTATTGATGCAGAGATGGTCGAGATCAATCATTCCGATTTCATTCCCCTCCAGGGCATTAAAAATTTATTTTTGGACGCAGATAAACCCAGATTTTCAAGATTAAATATAGAAAATTAAATTTAAAACATTAAATCAATTTAGATGAAAAACACTTTGTCATTCCCACGCAGGCGGGAATCCATCCCGCCGCAAGCGGGACTGCTTTCGCAGGAATGACTCAAAGGATGACAATTTAGTTATTGCTTTTAGTTTCTGCGGACATCGGCGAAAATCCGCGTCCGAATGGATTTGTTTCTTTTAATCGAATCTGGTTATTTTCACCCCGACAAAAGGCATTTTGTCTATGTAGTCCTTCAATAAAACTTTTTTCACGGCTCCACCCTTATTTTTTAGTCCGCTGGCGTGGATCAAATAGATTTCTCTCCTCCCGGCAAGCTCTTCTATTTTTACGATCCCCATATGCCCGACGCCTTCATCCACCATCCGCTTCTCCGGAAATTTCATGAAAAATATAAGATCCCCGCTTTTTAATTTGGCCATTCCCCTTATCAGTTCTGCGGAGGGAAGAATTTCCCAGAAGTCCCTCCCTCTGGATCCTTTGATCCGGATGGTTCGCCCCATCTGAAAAGTAATTTCTTTTCCCCATTTGCCGCTATGAATCATGTCCTCTCCGTATTCAAACCGGTCATCGTAATTGATCACCTTGCCATCTTTGAGCATGCCCCGAGAATGGAAACGTTTCTGGAGGGCAATTTGGACGGCCTCTTCAGGATTATGACTTAGGGCAAGTTCAACGGCTCGAAAAGATAAATACATACAGTCAACTTTTTCATCGGCCACAATAACTGCCCTGGAGACGTAATCTCCTTTTGGATCTTCATCATACGGCGTACCGACAAACCTTTCGGCCCAGAAGGCGATCCTTTCCCCGACCCGCTTTCCCTGAAGTTCACCTTGCTTCCGGTGAATTTCTTCATCGGGAATGGCCCAGCCGAGCTGGGCAGCAAAAAAGAGGAAGACGGGAAGGAAAAAAAGAGATTTGATAAATAGAAAAGAGAATTTTATTTTTTTCATCATTTAATGTTACCAAATATCAAAAATGATACCAATCCTTTTCCGTCCCCATGTCCTCCTGTAATTTTTCAGCAAAGCGTAGCTCGTGGCTGCCGGGGAAAATATCCTGAGCAGCGAAAAATCGCTTTTTTCAGAGATCTCAATAATTTCCCTTGACATTTGTAATTCATTTATTACAATAGATTACTATGAAAATCCTGATGGACGCGGATTGTTTAATCAAAATTACAAAGGCGGGGCTTAAAGAATCCCTCTGTCAAAAGGATGAAGTTGTCATTCCCTTTATCGTGAAGCTGGAGGTTGTGGACGCCGGAAAAACGAAAGGTTGCGCAGATGCTAATGCCGTAGAGAAAAATATTCAAAGTGGACTCATTTCCTTAATTGAAGAAGGTTCCCCGCGGAATAGGAAAGGTGATCAAGCGTTAATCAACGCTTTTAAACGGGAAGGATATGATTGGGTGGCGACGGATGATACCAAGTTGATCCGTATACTCAGGGCAAGCACCATTCCCTTTATCTTGCCTGCTCTTATGATTTATTCCCTTTACGAACGGGGGCAAATAGACCAAGTTATGGCCTTGGACTGGCTCGAAAGGCTTTCTGCATTTATCAGCGAAGAGGAGTACAGCATGGCTGTCCTTTTAATAAAGGAGAAATCATGAAAGTTAAATCGATCCGCATTCCCGAGGAAATCGATAAAGCCATCAATTACGTCGCTAAATCGGAAAAGCTTGAAAAAACAAGCTCCCTTCGGAAACTGACCAGAATGGGATTCGAATACTATATTGCTAAATCTTACGAGAAAGGCAAATTGACCCTTAGGGAGGCAGCATGTCTTTTGAACCTATCCCTTTCCGAAACTATAGACCTCCTGAATGAATTG
>JAHJQK010000145.1 GCA_018819135.1 Pseudomonadota bacterium
CAACGTTGAGGCAGATGACCTCGTAGGGGACAATCCTGGGCCTCTCACTTGAATTTTGTAATCTGGATTAGGGATGATGGGTGGACGGTCGGTCCGCCATACCGGATAAAAGTAACGATTAGATACAAAGTTCGTCGAATCGTTCTACCCAGAGGCTCTCGATGGGGTGAGAGATTCGTCGAAAGCAAAAAGTTCATGAAAGAGCTTGGTGGACTTGTGTTCCCCAAACACGGCTTGCATTATAACTTCTAATTTTCTAAAAACTTAATTTTTATCTTGACAGGGGGATGTCCCTCATCCCCCTTAGTCGACGCATAGCTTGAGGCCGGAGCGGATCGCTACTCCTTACTCCGTAAAGGACTTTCACCTCCTACACCATGCCGGTTTTGACCGGCGCTTTCTCAACGTCCCTCATATACAATTCTTTTCGCAAAGTTATCCTTGAGGATTTAATATTCTTAGATTTTCTTTCGTGGCAGCATCCAGCATACTCATATCTGAAGCTATAAACACCACCTCAGTCTTGGTCATGCTTTCCAGCCATAAGGCTGATGCAAGTTGGATTGAGTCTGCTCCTTTAAGGGGATATTTCCGGATTAAAGACTTTACTAAGGGAAGCAGCTCATCATGGATTTCTATGATGAAAAGTTCAGGCCAATCAGCATCTAATTGTTCCAATATCGATTGAAGCTTCTCCTCCCCCAATTCTCCTTCCCTTCTCTTTCTCATGAATGCAAATAATATTTCAGGGTAGGACAATTTCGAAGTGGCTACTAATTCTTCTCGGGTGGTAAGGGATTGAACGAGGTCGGTACCCTTCTCCTTTAAGTACCTTTTTACCAACGCGCTGCTATCGAAGTATATCATCTTCTATCTTCGATGATAATTTCCGATGCTGACTTCCCTGCGACTACTATGGCCTCAAAAGAAGGCAGCTTACGCGCCTTGGCTGGCAACCTTAACATTCCTTTTTTGCTCAGCGAAGCAAGTTTCTCTTCCAGCCCAGCTGAGTTCTCAACTTGATCAAGGCTGTGAAGAATGGCTATTGGCGAACCCCTATCAGTGACCACAATTCGATCTCCCTTTTGAGTCAACTTGAGGTAATAAGTGAGCTTATCCTTCAGTTCTTTAATGCCAACTAAGTGCATTTCATCTCCAATTAGCCTTATTATTTTAGCTACTTTTAAAAACTATATCAATAAAAAAATAGAAATCTTATTCAATCCATAAATATCATATGGTTAAATGAAGATAAATGATGAGTGCGGTCAATCTTTTCATGGCAAAAATATAGCGGCTCTCTTTCCCTGTGAGGATAATTTTACCCCCAATGGCAAATGGGAAATAAGTAAGGTGTCCTTCGAATTCCGCCAATTCCTTCATTCCATTATTCCCTTTTCCTAAATTTCTTTTTCAACCCACAAGGAAATTGAATTATTTAAGGGCGTCCCCATCTAACATCTAATGTAGCCTCAACTCCTAACCTGGAACCCGAACCCCAACTCGCAACTCGAAACAGGTTTTCTTTCAAAATAAGTGATGTGTCCCCAGAATTCCGCAGCTTCGTATTGTTAGGAGGTGATTGGCTTGCTGTCCTCATAAAGAGTATCGGGACATAAATCCTGTCCGTTCTTCCACTGGATGCTCCCTAAAAATGGGCTAACCGAATTGAAAAGATTCACATCCGTCAGTTCCCGAAAAACCCCTATTCCGAGATATGGTTTCATGTCAAAACGTCTGATGCTCCCGTCTGTGAATGTCAGAGTAAGCGTGAAATCTGGATTGGGATAGACTGCTTTAACTCTGGGGTTCATTTTTGCCTCATTTCAGGGGATCAATCGGGAAGATACCACGGCCGGTTGAAGCCAACTCCCAGTCTGCCATCAAATCGTCTTTGTGGATTTCAATCCAAGCCTGGATAAGTTTCATCTTTGAGTTCGGCATACTCCCTTCCAAGATTGTTCCTTCCGGAATGAAGATAACGGCCTCGTTCTCCTGGTACTTGACATGAATGTGTGGTGCCTTATGCCGTCTGTTGTCCATGAAGTACATTGAGATGATGATACCGTAGAACATCGAGATTATAGCCATTTTCTCTTATTCCTTCCAGAAGGTTCCAAGCAGTCATGCCATTCAAGCTTCCCCATGACTTCTCTTGCGATAATGTTTCTCATATTCTAATTATAACACCTTAGGGAGCTAAAGTCTAACCAAAGATCTGAAATTTCTCCAAACGGTTCCCTATCCCTTTGATGGGAGAGAGCGAAGGCTTCTTTTCGTCCTCAGTCCTTTTTCCCCTTGTAATTTTAGCTTGGATCCCCTTAAACCCCTATTTTTAGGCTCAAAAATGCCATTCTAAGCCCTAAAATCACCCTGCTTTTTATTGCTTTATTCTATATTTTCAATCGCTTAGCTTGGTCCGACCCCAGCTATGACCAGCCCCACTAATAAAAGGCTCTTCATTACGGGAATATTCTGTAGATGTCCTTACGGTGGGCGATACGTTGGCAAATGATAAGGCCATTCCGCTTGTCCACGGTAATACCGATTCTGTAACTCCCGATGCGAATCTTATACTTGTCGGAATAACCGCCCATGCGCTCAAGGTATCCAAGGGAAAAGGGATTCGCGGTCAGTAGATCTTTAAACACAATATCTTCGGATTGAGCCTGTATTTCTCTTGGTAATTCGGAAAGCTCTTTTAGAAACCGCTTGGTATACTCAACCTTCCACATTTGTCTTCAGGGATTTATAATATGTACGAGCATCTTCTACTGAAAGCCTTTCTTCATTTTTCACTTCGTCCATTAACTCTGACAATCCGTAATTCTCTATGAGCTCTTCCAAGCGTTCGAATTCCTCGATAGGAATTTGAACCGCAAAAGGTCTATGGTCTTCGTCGAGAACTATTTTTTTATGTATTTCCAACATTTGTTACTGCCTCCTTCCACTCGAGTCATTTTATTATACCACATAAAACCACCTCGGAGAAGTTCCAAAAACCTGCTTCCTGCCTGTTGCTTAATGCCCTTCACTTCTTACTTTTTTTCATCCGCAGCCCTTTTCGCCCTTGTAATTTTAGCTTGGATCCCCTTAAACCCCTATTTTTAGCCTCAAAAATGCCATTCTAAGCCCTAAAATCACCCTGCTTTTTATAGCTTTATTCTATTTTTTCAATTGGTTAGCTTGGTCCGACCCCAAAAGTTTAATCCGCAACGCCTGGACGCTGATAAGTGCGGTCAATCTTTTCATGGCAGAAATATAGCGGCTCTCTTTCCCTGTGAGGATAATTTTACCCCCAATGGCAAATGGAAAATTAGTAAAATGTCCCCCGAATTCCGCACAATTCCTTCCTTCCATTATTTCCTTTTCCTAAATTTCTTTTTTAACCCATAAGGAAATTGAATTATTTAAGGGCGTCCCCCTTTACTTCACTTGACATGGTGATACCATGATGCTATGGTATTTTTATGGAACTGAATGGAGGTTTATTATGCCTGCAACAATAGCAACAAATATACGGCTTCCCGAAGAGCTTTTGAAGGCCCTTAAGTACAGAGCAATCGAAGAGAAAAAGAGCGTGAACCAGATTATCCGCGAAGCCATCGAGATGTCTCTTGCTGCCACTCCCCAGCCGGAAGAACGCGAAACGGACCCTTTTGAAGACATGATAGGAATCGCAAGATCAGGCATCAAGGATGCGTCTTCTAAGCATGACCGCTATCTCTACGGGGCAAAACGATGAAGTTGTTTGTAGACACGGGGGCATTTATAGCGCTCACAGATGCAGATGACGAAAACCACAAACCTGCTGTTGCCTTTTACAGAAATGCAAAGGAAAAGGGGACGCGGTTTGTAACCACAAACTTCGTTGTCTGCGAGACGATGAATTACCTCAGGGCAAGGATTTCACATAATATCGCTGCTCTTTTCCGGGAGAACCTGAAGAAAAGCGGCTTCATTGAAATTGTAACTGTCACCCCTTCTATTGAGGACGCGGCTTTTACTATTTTTAAACGATACACTGACAAGGATTTCAGTTTTACCGACTGCACGAGCTTTTCCATCATGAGCTTTCTCAAACTGAAAAGCGCCTTTGCCTTTGACAAACATTTTGAGCAATTTGAAGGCATCGGCCGCTTGCCCTGAATCTCGACCAATCGAGTAATTCAACGTAGTCAACAACGTTATTCGTTATTCCTTCCTGTTTCAAAAGTAGAATTATTAGAGGTTCACTTAATTCAAAATATCCATAAGTCAAGCCTGACCCCAATCCGCTTGTTTTTCCCTATCCTTTCCCTGCAGCCTGCACCTTATAACCTTGACCCTTTCCTCCCCTCCCGTCAACGGAATTATCGGAGCTACGTCCCCTTTTAGCACAATCGTTTAGCTTGGTCCGACCCCAGCTTCCTTCTGGCTTCTTGCCTATGGTTTATCACTCTTAATCTTATTGAATTATTTAAGGGCGTCCCCCTCTACACTTACTCCGTAAAGGACTTTCACCTCCTTCACCATGCCGGTTTTGACCGGCTCTTTCGCTACGTCCCCTTTTAGACTCGCAAATTAAGAGCTGGCAACGGCTGCAAGAGCGGGCAGACGCTTAATTTTTCGGATTTTCTTCACAACGGGTGAATGAATCACATGATAAAGATCCCAGGCCAGTTGTAGGTTAAGCCAGAATTGCGCTTCCATACCAAAGAGTTGTTCAAGGCGGAGCGCTGTATCCGGGGTGACCCCCCGTTTGCCGCGAACCAGCTCGTTAATGCGCGGATAAGATACGCCGATTTTCTCGGCGAGTTCTGCCTGTGACATGCCAAGCGGCCTCAGGAATTCTTCCAGGAGCATTTCCCCCGGATGCGTTGGGGGGCCATTAGTAGGGATGCGAAGCATTTTTACCTCTCCTTTAATGAAGGTCTTTGGATCATGGGCAATGTCAAACGATTTATTCAGTGATAATCCGTAATTTCAACCCGTTCCGGGCCTTCGTCAGTCCAGACAAAACACATCCGAAACTGTTCGTTGATCCGTATGCTATGTTGCCCCTGCCGATCTCCTTTGAGGCTTTCCAGCTTGTTCCCCGGCGGAATTCGTAATGCCCCAAGGGAAACAGAAGCGTTCAATTGATCCAGCTTTCTCCTGGATATCTTCCAGAGGTACTCCGGGCAGGTACGACGCGCCTCTTTCGAACCGATCCGGTTAAATATGTCTTCTGTTCCAGGATCATAGAACGATTTAATCACCTCGCGAACCTCAGAGATAAGGATAATCTTGATTTAAGTATAATGGATAACGTTATACGTGTCAACAGAGTTCTCCTCTTTCTGAAATTCCGCCATAAGGACGACAGGAGGGATGAGGGGAGGGGGTTTTAAAAGTTTTGAAAAACAGCGGCGTGCTTCTTATGGAAAAAGGAATACCCGTTCGTTTTTCTCAGGGGATTTGAAGGAGAAGAGGGGGA
>JAHJQK010000146.1 GCA_018819135.1 Pseudomonadota bacterium
AAGGGGCCTCTTGATCGTCCCGAGGAGATCGAAGGCCAAGCCCTGGAAGGGCTCGTTGCCCAGCACCTACGCGCTTGGATTGCCTATTCCTGGGAGAAAAGCGAGCTTTTTTTCTGGAGGACGCGTTCCGGCGTGGAAGTTGATTTTGTCATCTACGGTACCCAGGGGCTCTGTGGCTTGGAGGTGAAAAATACCCGGACCGTGAGGCCTTCCGACTTAAGGGGGCTTAAGGCATTCCGGGATGAGTATTCCGAAAGTCGCGTAGCCCTTCTCTATCGTGGAAAGGAAAGAATTCTACGGGACGGAATTCTCTGTCTCCCCTGCGCGGATTTTCTCGGCAAGCTTTATCCTGATAGAGCGCTTGAGGAAGCGTGCCGATAAAAGCGGGTAAAAAGCTTGCCCTCAGTTCCCATGGGGTCGCCGAGGAGAAAAGGAAAAAGAAGAAAAGGCGATATGGTGCCCCATGATGAACGAATAACTGCTTAGAACATGATATTTAATGAATTTTCTAAAAAATACGAACTATTGCAATAAATTTCAAACCCCACTAAAATACAGCCACGGATATCGGCGTGTCCGAGTTTAACGCATCCAAGGTGGCCTTATGAAAAAACAACCGGCAGGCGGCGGGAAGACCGGGGAAAATGTTGTTGATTACCGGCACAAAAACGTCAAGAGGTTGAATATCCCTCCGGCGGGGCTGGCGGCGCGGGGGCAGATTATCCGAAACCCTGGAAAGGGTACCAGAACCCGAAGGGATTAGAGGGGCCAAAGAATGGTTGAATAGCCGGATCCCCAGACCGAGCTTCTGCCGGAAGAATACGTTGACGTTTACGGCATTCCTTTTTCGGTAATCCCATACAAGGGCAAGCCCTTGAGGGCGCCGGTCGATAAGCCGGTGAACCATGTCCATGCGCTGCCGGAGCGGTCCGCCTATGAAATGCGCTTTCCGAATGTGGAAGGGTATGTATATGCCCTTCGGAAACCGTCGGTGAGGGTGGACTTCTCGACCCTCGAAAAATTGGGCATTGAGCCGGAGCATACCCCCACTCATGGGAACAGACCGCCGCCTTCTATTTGGAGCAACAGAACAACCACGTTTCCTGCTATGCGAGAAACGACCGGGCTTTCCTCCTTATCCCCTACGAATATGAAGGTGTCCAGCACCATTTTGAGCCTGATTACCTGGTTCGGTTGATGAATGGGATGACCCTAATCCTTGAGATGAAAGGGGAAGAAAACGAACAGGATAGGGCAAAATACCAAGCCGCGCGGCGCTGGATTATCGCCCTAAACAACTGGGGCCGGTTGGGTCGATGGGATTTTGCTCTCTGCCGCGACCCGCATTTGTTGCCGGGAATCATTGTTGGTATTGGTAGAAATCAACGGAGCCAGGTAGTTGTCAAGAACGTCGATTAACTTGCAAAAATGCCAATAAATTAGATAACCGTTTGAAACGAGGAAATCTCCCGTCTTCTCAATGAAAACGGAGAGCAGGCGCGAAGCAAGAGTCGAGAAGGATAGCTATTATCTCTGTGGCAAATGAAAAAAATGAATCGCCCTCCATCCCTCCAGTCACCTTTACGGGATGAAAATGGCCGGGGAGGAGGCAGAAGCGATTGGATCGGAGGCAGGAAGGAATGATCCCGAGAATTTTAACGGTGGCCGGATCCGATTCCGGCGGGGGAGCCGGAATTCAAGCGGATTTGAAGACCATCGCCGTTCTGGGTGGATTTGGGATGAGCGCCGTAACGGCCGTAACCGCCCAAAATACCCGGGGAGTGATGGGCATCCATGAAGTACCGGCGGATTTCGTTAGGCAGCAAATGGAGGCGGTGATTACCGACATTGGCGTGGATGCAATGAAGACGGGAATGCTGGGGAACGCAAAAATTATCCGGGCTGTCAGCCAGATGATTCGTAAACATCGTCTTGCCCCTGTGGTTGTAGATCCGGTGATGGTTGCGAAAAGCGGCACCCGGCTTCTTTCTCCAGAAGCGGAACAGGTTCTCCGCCAGGAACTCCTTCCCCTGGCGCAGGTGATTGTTCCCAACCTTCCAGAGAGTGAAGCTCTGATCGGAAAAAAGATTAAAGGATGGAAAGGAATGCGAGAAGCGGCCACCCTGATCCACCGGATGGGGGCGAAGCATGTACTCATCAAGGGAGGGCATCTTTGCGGAGATCCGGTGGATGTTTTTTTTAATGGCCGAAAATTTTATGATCTCAAGGGCAACCGCCTGCTCACGCCTCATACCCACGGGACGGGATGCACTATTTCCGCCGCCATCGCTGTGGAATTGGCCAAAGGAAGGCCGGTCTTGGAAGCAGTGGCAACGGCCAAAGCCTTTGTCACTGCGGCCATCCAATTTTCTTTGCCGTTGGGGCACGGGCAGGGTCCCGTCAATCCTGTTGCTTGGGCGACCCGGGAAATCGAACGGTTTCAAATTATCCAGAAACTTAAGCAGGCTTTCCAAATCCTGCGGGAGAAGAAGGTGGGGCACCTTTTCCCGGAGGTACAGTCAAACTTGGGATTTGCTCTTCCCTATTCCCGCAGCCCAGAAGACGTTGCCGCCTTTCCGGGCAGGCTCGTTCGCTGGGGAAATGAGGTCGGCAAGGTAGCCGACCCAGAATTCGGTGCTTCCCAGCATATCGCCAAAATTATCCTTACCGCCATGAGCTATGATGCGGAGATGCGCTCGGCCATGAACATACGGTTCACGGAAGAAATTTTAATTCGGGCGAAGAAGGCTGGCTTGGCGATTGGCCATTTCGACCGTAAAAATGAACCGGCAGGGGTGAAGCGACGGGAAGGCTCTTCTCTTTCTTGGGGGGTCCAAAGGGTTTTGCAAAAATCCAAATCCATCCCCGATATTATTTTTGACCGGGGAGGTATGGGGAAAGAACCCATGATCCGAGTTCTGGGGCGAGATCCCGAAGATGTCGTTGCCAAGGTCGTTCGCCTGGGTTGAACCTCGCCCTTCAGGCGAATATCGATTTGGTTTTTCTTCTTCCTGCTGAATCTTTTCTTTGCTCCCCAAAGAGGAAGATTAAACGGTAGATTCCTCTCTCCTTTTGTATTATTATAGCAATCAGAGAGTCTTCAGGGGGAACGGTGCTTGCTTATCTAAAAGAAGTCCTTTCCAGTATGCGCTGGCAGGATTTTATGGACATCCTGCTGATTACCTTTATCCTCTACCGGCTGTATGTATGGTTGCAGGGAACCAAAGCCTTGCGCATCCTGATTGCTCTTGCTGCCTTGGGCCTTCTTTATCTTCTGGCCCGGTGGTCCGGCCTCTTTATAACCACTTGGATCCTGCAATACCTTTGGGCCGTTATCTTGGTTATCATGGTGGTGGTCTTCCAGGCGGAGATTCGCCAAGTCCTGGAACGGATGAGCCCGCTGAATTTTTTCTTGGGGCAGCCCGAAGCCTTGGATCGGTTGGCCCTGGAAGAAGTGGTGCGAACCGCTTTTGAATTGGCCAAGAATCGAATCGGAGCTCTTATCGTCTTTCAGCGGCGGGACATTCTGGAAGATTATCTGAAGGGAGGAATTCCCCTTGACGGCCGGATAAGCTTCGAGGTTCTTTCCAGTATTTTTCTCCCCCCTTCACCAGCCCACGACGGGGCGGTAATCATCCATGGAGGAAGAATCGTATCGGTGGGATGTTATCTCCCTCTTTCGGACAACCCGGCCCTGCCGCGGAATTATGGAAGCCGACACCGGGCAGGAATCGGTATCACCGAAAAGGGTGATGCCGTCTCTCTCATCGTCTCGGAAGAAAGGGGAGAAGTTCTATTGGCGGTCGAGGGAGAAATTACCCGCATGGGTAACGCGGGTGATCTCCAGGAACGTTTGGGGTCGATGCTTTTCAAGGGACAAAGGAAAAAAAGTCGTTGGCCATCCGCTTTAACTGCCAACCTGGTACCCAAGGGCATTGCCTTTGCTCTGGTGCTTTTGCTTTGGGGTTTCATCGCCGGACAACAACGAGCGGAAATGTGGTTGACCGTTCCCTTAGAATACCGCAATATACCGACGAATATGGAAATAGCGGGGGAATTGGTCAACAAGGTTGAAGTCGGCATCCGCGGGCCGCGCGGGGTGATTTCGGGCGTTAGCCAGGATCAGATAAGGGCCCATATAGACTTATCCCAAGGCCTGCGCGGCCTGAATTATCTCCGCATCACAACGGACAATATCCGCATTCCAGTGGGAACAGAGGTCACCAAGATCAACCCGTCTTCGATCCGCATCAGGTTAGAAGATGTGAAGACTCGTTCGGTTCAGGTCAAGGCTCAGTTCATCGGCAAGCTTCCGAAACCCCTGCGCTTAGAGACCGTCTGGGTAGAGCCTCATTTTGTCGTGCTCCAAGGGCCTGAGAGCCGCTTGACCAAAGTTCGAGAAGTCTTGACCGAACCCATAGACTTGTCAAGGATAACAGAAAATACGAAAATCTCCGTAGGAGTGGATGTCAATTTTCCCCAAATTCGCCTGGCCCCCAACCAACCTTCCCACGTTGCCGTGGAGATCAAAATCGAAAAAGGCTCCTGAATTTAGGAGAAGGGATGCAGGATATTTACGAAGAGATGATTGCCGCCTGCCGGAATATTGCCGCATCTTTCCCTCCTCCTCGTTTTTATGCCGATGGCGAGAGATGGCTTTCTCTCTCCCGCTCCGCTTTTAATCAAAACCAACAAGTCAAAAGATGCCGGGAACTTGTCCTCCATAAACTCAAAGACAACTTGGGGCATGGAATGGGCCATGCCGAGAAAGTAGCCGTGGAAGCCGGAGCTTTGACTTACATCGAGGGAGAAAGACTTTCCCTGGGGCAGGAAGTCCGACACGAAGCCGGTTTCTTGGCCCAGATGGCCGGCCTCCTTCATGACCTCCGGCGGGGCGAAAAAGAGCACGCCCAGGCCAGCGCTTCAGCGGCCAGGAAAATCCTTGAGGGGTTTCCCTCCATCTCTCTCGAGAAGGGGAACTATATCGTGGAAGCGATCGCCAATCATGAAGCCTTTGTCGAACCCAAGGAGGTCGACTCCCCCATGGGACAGATGATCAGTGACGCCTTGTACGATGCCGATAAGTTCCGCTGGGGCCCGGACAATTTTACTCTTACTCTCTGGCAAATGCTTCGTTTTTCGCAAGCTCCCATGGTACGCTTCATCAGGCGGTTTCCGAGAGGAATGAGGGGAGTCGCCCGCATTAAAGACACTTTCCGTTCCCAGGCGGGAAAGGCCTATGGGCCTGAGTTCATCGACCTGGGACTCCAAATCGGAGAGAAAATTTATCAGTTTTTGCAGGAACGATTCGCCGCCGATCTCTCTCAAGAAGAAACGGAGAAAAACAGATGAGGAGAAATTTTTTCTTCCCTCATCCCCTCATTTCCTCATCGTCTTTTTTCTCGATCAAAGATGCCCTTTGGATAGCGTGGGGCCCGAATTTTTCCCAGATGCGGTCCACAGCCGCGATGGAGCGTTCGCCCTTTTTTTGATGGGAATGAAAGAGGGAAAGTTGTTCAGGGGCGTCGGGTCGGCGCAGATTGGATACCCCAACGCCGAGAAGCCTGGCCCTCTTTTTTAGAGCTTCGGTCTTATCCAGGAGCTTGATCGCGGTCTGATATATGACCATTCCTTGATCGGTTGGAGATGGAAGAGTCGCCCTCCGGGTCACCAAGCTGAAGTCAGGATAACGGACCTTCAACTGGACCGTGTACCCTTTCAATCTTTGTTTGCGCAGCTCCCATCCGACCCGTTCCGATTGTTCTAAGAGGGCTTTTTTCATCCCTGCCAAGTGGTGAAGATCCGGGGTAAAAGTTTCTTCCTGACTGATGGACTTGGGTTCCGCTTGGGGGGTTACGGGTCGATCATCCTGCCCTCTGGACAGGGTGACAAGCTCCAGGCCAAAATTCCCTAATTTTTTTTCGATGAGCGCCGGCGGGTAGTTAGCCAATTGCCCGACCTTGAATATCCCCAAGCTTTGTAAAACTTCTGCGGTAGATTTACCGACACCCCCCAGTTTTGATATGGGCAGTTCTTGAAGAAATTCTTCCACTTCCCCGGGCTTGATTTCCACCAATCCGTCGGGTTTTTTAAAATCGGAAGCGATCTTGGCCAGAAACTTATTCGGGGCAATTCCAGCCGAGGCCGTAAGACCGGTTGTTTCGTAAATCCTGCGTTTAATTTCTTGAGCGATCTTTAATGGGGGTCCGAAAAGTTTTTCGCTCCCCGTGACATCTAAATAGGATTCGTCCAACGAGAGGGATTCGACCAGGGGCGTAAATTCTGTTAGCAGGGCCAAGATCTGCTCAGAGACTTCATGGTAGCGATCCATTCTGACGGGTAAAAAGATTCCCTCGGGACAAAGCCTTTTGGCCTGAGAAGTGGGCATGGCCGAGTGCACACCAAAAACGCGGGCTTCATAGGAAGCAGCTGAGACGACCCCCCTATTTTCAGCCTTCCCGGCCACGATCACCGGCAACCCGCGCAGGGAAGGGTTGTCCCGTTGCTCCACCGCAGCATAGAAAGCATCCATGTCAATGTGAATGATCTTACGGTTCAATCGAGTTCGTCATTCCAAGCCGAGGGCGCAGAGAAATAAAAATATGCCCATCGTCAAACGCGAGAAGCAGAGGCCTGCTCCTGACAACTTACTTTTGACCTTTGGTCTTTTTTAGGATGGCCTCCCGGAATTTTTGGGCTTGCTCGTCCTGGGGGTTCAATTTGAGGACGATCTCGAACTCTTCCAGGGATTCCTGGTATCTCTGCAATTGGTAATAAGCCAAACCTAAACTGGAATGGGCTTGCTGGAAGCGGGGATTGGCCTGCAAGATCTTTTGGAACAGTTCAATGGCTTGGGAGTATTCCTGGTTGAGGTAGAACGCATCTCCCAGGTTTTTCATGACGACCGGGTTCTCAGGATCGCGAGCCAGGGCAGATTGGTAGGCTTGGATCGCTTGGGAAATTTTCCCTTGACGACGATAAGCGATTCCCAGTTCGTTGAAAAACAGGGCGCTGTCATTCTTGGCATCCCCTTGATGGGGTTCAAGGAGAGTAATGACCTTTTCTGGTTGGCCGCGCTGATTTAGCAGGGTGGCTTCTTGGGCCAAACGGTCGAATCGCCAAAGCCCTTCTTTCTCGGCTCTCTGAGCAACGGCTTGCTGAGCGGGAAAAGAGAAGCCGGGAATCAGGACGAGAAAAAAGCTTAAAAAGATCGGAAAAAAAGAGGGGAAGAACTTTTGTCCTTCCCCTGGAGGTATTCTTTTCATAAAATTGGGAGCTTTACAATCTCAGCCCATGAAATGACCTTTAAAAATTTTCCTTTTAAGGCGAAAGGAACCTCATTCCTTCATCAACCGTAAAGATTGCTCCACACTTCGGGCATTTCACTTTTTGCTCTTTGTTTACATAGCTGGCGCAACCAAAGGTAAATGCCGCTAAGACCGCTAATGTCAAGACCATACTCATCAGCTTCTTCACTCCCCTTCCCCTCCTTTCTTTGGGCATATATCTTTCTATATTACAAAATGGGCAACGAAGAACTTTCCCTTCGGCAGAAGGTTCTTGAAGAAAAAAAACAAAGATAGACCCAACGGCCCTCTTTATTATTACAAAGTAAGCTAACAAAAGTTGTTTTTTTAGTCAAGGGAAAAATTTGATTAAAAACAGGTTTCCTTCTGGCTGAAGGATGGCGACTTAGATAGCCCGAGAATCCATTGAAATGGCTTGCCGGTCGTAGCCTCCCGTGTTATAAAATAAAAAGAACGTGCCCACCATTAGCGGCGGTGTTGAAGGAAGGACAAGGAAAAGTAAAGACTAAGGAAAAGGAATGGGGCAGTTGCTGAAATGGTGCATGGTCCTTTTTTGCGCCCTCTTCTTTTGGATGCAAGGTTCTGGGGGGAAGTTCACGCCCAGCTGGGCCGTACCAAGTATTTTTCATACCTATGTAGGAAAAATGCGCGCTCCAGATTTTTCTCTGGAAGATCTCCAGGGGAAAACCGTGAACATACAGGATTATCGGGGTCAGGTCGTCCTTCTCAACTTCTGGGCTACTTGGTGACCGAATTGCCGGAAGGAGGCTCCTTCTCTTCATTCGCTATATGACCAGTACCGTTCTCAGGATTTCATGTTATTCCGTATCGACACCAAGGAAAGCCGGGAGACCATCCTGAAATTTCTGAAAAAAAACCCTTCGCAACTCCCCATCCTCTTGGATAAAAAGGGGAAAGTTGGGCGACTTTTTGGTGTCTGGGCTCATCCGACCACCTACCTCATTGACCGCCAGGGGATGGTGCGTTGTCGCTCCGTGGGGGCCGTGGAATGGACCGACCCAGAGGCCAAGGGAATCATTGAGCAGCTACTCAACGAAAGATGAGGCATGAGGACAAGAAATTTATTCATCCTTCTTTACGGGATTTTGGCCTGGGGGGTCATCCTTGGCTGTGCGACCACTCCGCCTCCAGGGAATTTACGCCTGATTCCTTTGCAGGAGGTAAACCTGGAAGCGGTCTTCGAGGAGAATGAAGGGCTGGAGGTGACGCGGGAAAATGCCAAGGAGATTCACGATTTCTACCGCGGAGGTGTGCAGCAGAAGGCTAAAGCAGAGAAAGAATTTCAGGAAAAGAGTTACCCGGTGGCGATCAAATTATACCTTTCTTCCAATGAGCTTTTTTCCACTCTCCTGGAATATATAGACCGGGATTCAGCTGCATACAACCTCTTCGAAGGGACGAACATCTTTTTCTTCCCCAACCTACTTGTGGCCGACAACCACTTAAAAATGGGGCGAATCCATGATGCCATGGGGCGCAAGGGACCCGCCTATCGCAATTGGAAGCGGGCGCTGTCTTTGGTCAGGCGTTCCTTGGAATCAGAACGTACCGAGTGGGGTTTGGCCCTCCAACAGAAGCTCCTCCTGCTGTTGGCACCGAAAAAAGATTGAGGCAGTGAGAGCTCTGCCTTTACCAGCTGCTTTTTCAGCAATATTTCAGTCCTAATTAGATGGACTCTTTCCTCTTAAATTTACATGAATCTGAAGCAAATCCTATGGTTATTCAGCCAAGGTATCCTTGGATCAAGCCCCTTTTTCAAAAGTTTTTCCTGAAGGTTATCTAAG
>JAHJQK010000147.1 GCA_018819135.1 Pseudomonadota bacterium
CTGTGGGTTTTACGGTTCTCCTTTTAAGGAGCGACTCCAGCTTGCTGGCCATCGCGCGCGGTTCAAACTTTACTTCGGGGCGGGAGAATAGGGTCCGGACAGCCTGCTCCTCGAAGCCATCGGCTATGAGGCGCTCAATCAACGGCGACCAGTCGGCGGCTGCCGGGGTGGACGAAAAAGAAAAGGCCACCAATAAAAGAGCAGCCAGGATCCAGAATTGTAAAATTTTCCTGGAGATAGTGTTATCCCTTAGGGTAAGGGCCATCATCCTTTTAGGGTGTTTGCTCCCATTGTAAAAAGTCTCCCAAAACCCGCCCAGGGCTTCTTAAAAATTTCCCGCACCGTTGAAGATGAAGAGGATACCCGCTGGGGAACACCTGAGTTTCTGAAGGACTATAATAAATTGGAAGCCGGGAGTCAAGAGCGGAGGGCCAAAGGTTGTGTCCATTTGAAAAAAGCAATTCGATTATGTTATGGTTAAAAATATTGCGGGTCTAACCCGCAGGGAATTAAATTAAATAGGACGTAGATTTACGCAGATAACAACCGATAATTATTTTCTTTTTGGTTTATCCTGATAATCTGTGTACATCCGTGTACAAAAAGGATTTTCCTGCACCCCCAAAGCAGGAAAGAAATGAGAGAAGAAATGTTGACTGAACATCCGTTGTTCCAGATCATGCATCCCCGCTCCGTGGCTATAGTCGGGGCTTCCAACGACTTTACCAAAATGGGGACGATCCAGCTCCTGAATCTTCTGGGAGGAAAATATCCGGGAAAGATTTATCCCCTCCATCCGCAAGAAAAGACCGTACTGGGGTTGCCAGCCTACCCCAACGCCCGAGAACTTCCCGAGCCGGCGGATTTGGCTATTTTGACTCTGCCCACTTCTGCCGTTCCGGAGGTGTTAGAAGATTTGGGGGTGCGGGGAGTAAAAAGGGCCATCATCATTTCTGGCGGTTTCAAAGAAGTAGGAGAGAAAGGAAGAGAATTAGAAGCTCTGCTTGTTAAGATCGCCAGGAAGCACGGAATTCGTTTTATCGGCCCAAACTGCATCGGGGTTATCCATCCAGCTCTTCATCTCAATCCCACGATGTACCCTTATTTTCATCGGGCCGGCTCTGTGGGAGTGGCCTCTCAAAGCGGAACCTATGTCACGCAAATCCTTCCCCTGCTGGCCAAGTCGCAGATCGGGTACAGCCAGGCCATCAGCGTGGGAAACGAGGCCAACCTGGATTTGGTGGATTGCCTGGAATATTTGGGGAGCGACCCGCAAACGAAAGCTATCGCCGTTTACATCGAAGGAGTTAAGCGGCCCCGGGAATTCATCAGAATTGCGCAGGGCGTGACCCGAGAAAAGCCCATCGTCGCCCTTTATGTGGGAGGGACAGAAGCCGGAGCACGCTCCTCGGCCAGCCACACCGGATCGATATCGGGTCCGGACGCTCTTTATGATGCCCTTTTCCGGCAATCCGGAGTGATTCGAGCTTATACGGTGGAGGACCTTTACGAATGGGCCTGGGCTCTGGCTTCCCTCCCTTTGCCGAAGGGCAGGAACATGGCTATCCTCACCCACTCCGGGGGTCCGGCTTCTTCCCTGGCGGATGCCTGTAATCGCTGGGGATTGAAGGTCCCCCTCTTTTCCGAAGGTCTGCAGGCTGAAATTCGCCGGCTCCTCCCGGCAACGGGATCGTACCACAATCCGGTGGACTTGACTTTCTTCATGGACGTGGGCGTGCTCATGGAAAAGCTCCCCGAGATCATTCTGAAGGACCCTTCCATCGATGGGCTGTTGCTCCATGGGGTTCATGGATCCAGCTATTTCCACCAAGTGGCGGAGATCGCCAAAAATTTTATAAGAATTCCACCGTATGAAAAAGTGAAAAGTTTTTTCTTTTCAGCCATGGAAGCCTTTGTGCGCCTGCCGGAAAGGCATGGCAAGCCGGTCATCGCTTCAGCATTCACCGAACGGGAAGATGATGCCGTAGCCTTTAGCCAGGATCACGGGCTTCCCTGTTACCGGGCCCCGGAACGGGCGGTCCGGGCCATGGCCGCCCTCTGCCGATATGCCGAGATTTGTTCACGGGAATAAAAAACGAAAAAATATATTTGGACGCAGATTCACCCTGTTAGATGTTCACTATCTAACAGGGTAAACGCAGATTTTTGGGATTCATAAATCGTAAGGCATGAAGCCTAAGGGGATTGTTAAATCTTTAACTCGTGCTTACGACTTGCGCCTTGCGACTTACGGTTGTTTCATATTTTATCTGCGGGGATGTGCGAAAATCTGCGTCCTATGGAATGAGTCGTTGCGTCTTTTCAGAACAAAGGATTTCTCTTGCCTCACCCCTTACCCAAGTTTATGATAAATGGAGAATCTATCGGGAGATTGCCAAGTGGGTTTCTACCTGATCAAACGTTTGGTCTTGATGCTTCCGCTCTTCATCGGGATTACGATCATCTCCTTCGCGGTCATCCATCTGGCCCCGGGTTCCCCCATCGACATGGCCACGGATCTCAATCCCAAAGCTACGGCCGAGGTGAAAGCCAGGATGCGAGCATTATACGGGCTGGACAAACCCCTGCATGTCCAGTATGGGACTTGGCTAAGCCGGTTGCTGGTTATGGATTTTGGCATTTCCTTCTCCCAGGATGGGCGGAAGGTCACGGATAAAATCTTCGAACGCCTTCCCATCACGATTTTCATTAATGTCATTTCCTTACTCCTCATTCTTACGGTGGCGATCCCCCTTGGGGTGCTGGCGGCGACTTATAAAAATTCTTTCTTCGACAAAGCTACGACTGTATTCGTCTTTATTGGCTTTGCTGTGCCTACCTTCTGGCTGGCTCTCCTCTTGATGATCCTTTTCGGCGTGCACCTGGGCTGTCTGCCCATCTCGGGCCTGAAGTCCCTGAACTATGAGTATCTTCCCGCCGCCGCCCAATTATGGGATCGGGTCAATCATCTCATCCTGCCTATCCTTCTTTCTGCCTTTGGAGGACTGGCTGGACTCTCGCGTTATATGCGTTCGAACATGCTCGAAGTCATCCGTCAGGACTACATCACCACGGCCAAAGCCAAAGGCCTTTCCCAGCGGGTGGTCATTTTCAAGCATGCTCTGCGTAATGCCTTATTGCCCGTGATAACCATCTTGGGCCTTTCCATTCCAGGACTGATCGGTGGCAGCGTCATTTTCGAAACGATCTTTGCGATCCCGGGCATGGGCCAGCTCTTTTACGCCAGCGTCATGGCCCGAGATTATCCGACCATCATGGGAATTCTAGTTATTGGAGCGGTGCTCACTCTGTTGGGGAATTTGATCGCCGATGTATCCTATGCCCTGGTAGACCCGAGGATCCGGACTACCTGAACGGGGTCGGGCGGGAACGAAAACAAAAGGGGCTGGGGACGAAAGATGTCCAAAGAAAAAAACCTCTACCAAACTTCCCGTGATCAAGAAAAATTACGCCATTTGTTCTGGAAGAGGTTTCGCAAAAACAAGCTGGCCCTTACGGGGGCATTCATCGTCATCCTTCTTTTCTGCGCGGCCCTCTTCGCTCCCTGGCTCTCTCCTTACGATCCTGGTCAGATTAATATTAAAAAAATCCTGCAGGATCCCTCGGCAGAACATATCTTCGGCACTGACCAGTTAGGGAGGGATGTTTTCAGCCGGATGCTTTGGGGTTCAAGAATTTCTTTGCTGGTAGGGTTCGTGGCCGTGGGCATTGCCTCTCTCATTGGAGTCTTTTTGGGGGCTCTGGCCGGGTATTACGGCCGGTGGGTGGACAACCTGATTATGCGCTTCGTGGACATCATGCTCTGTTTCCCCACTTTTTTTCTGATATTGGCCGTGATCGCCCTGCTGGAGCCGAATATTTGGAACATCATGATCATTATTGGCATAACGGGGTGGATGAGCGTGGCCAGGTTGGTGCGGGCTGAATTTCTAAGCTTGAAGGAACGAGATTATGCCGTGGCCGAGAAAGCCCTGGGCGCCAGAGATTTCCGCATCATCTTCCGTCACATTCTGCCCAATGCCCTGGCGCCCGTTTTAGTCGCAGCCACCCTGGGGGTTGCCGGAGCCATCCTCACCGAATCCGCCCTTAGTTTCCTGGGGATTGGCGTGCAGCCGCCAACGCCGAGTTGGGGAAATATTCTCACCGCGGGCAAAGACAACATCCAGATCGCCTGGTGGCTTTCCCTCTATCCGGGGCTGGCGATCTTGATCACGGTTTTGGGATATAACCTTTTAGGTGAAGGTATACGCGATGCCATTGACCCGAGGCTGAAATAAGGCTCAAGGCGTAAGGTTGCAAGCAAAAGGTACACGGATACAGACTGGGGATTTAGAACTCAGGACTACCCGACTACAAGACGATTCGACGATAAGACTTTTTTCCTGCTTATAGGAGGAAAACAATGGCCGAAAAGGAAATCCTAATCATCGGCGGGGGCCCTGGAGGGTATGTGGCGGCCATTCGGGCCGCCCAACTGGGAGGAAAAATTACCCTCGTCGAAAAGAATGAACTGGGCGGTACGTGCCTCAACTGGGGGTGCATCCCCACCAAGGCTCTTCTCCGGGGAGTTGAACTCCTGGAGGCGCTTGAGGGAAGCAAGGATTTCGGTATCCAGGTCGGGGAGATCTCTGTGGATTTTTCCAGGTTGATGGCCCGCAAAGATCGGGCGGTTAAAACCCTGGTTTCCGGGGTTGTCGGGCTGATGAAAGCCAACGGCATCGCAGTGGTCAAGGGTCAAGCAAAATTCATTTCTCCGCAAGAAATCGAAGTGCTCGAAGAGCAAGGAGGGAAGGTGGCGTACCGGGCCAGGAAAATCATCCTGGCCACCGGCTCGATCTCTGCGGATCTTCCGGTCTCCGGGGCCAAAGGTCCCGGCGTAATCGATAGCAACGGGGCCTTGCAATTGACGCAGATTCCCGAATCCATGGTGATCATTGGGGCTGGGCCGATCGGACTGGAGTTCGGCACCATCTTCGCTGCTCTGGGTAGCAAGGTTACGATCTTGGAAATGATGGACCAAATTCTTCCCAGCGAAGATCCAGAGGTGGCCTCGGCATTGGAAAAATCACTCCGGCGCTTTAAGATTCAGACTCTAACCAACTGCCGGGTGAAAGAGATCAGCGAAGGTTCGAAGGGGAAGCGAAAAGTCGTGGCCACGACGGGTGAAGACGAAAAAGTTTTTGAGGCCCAGTATATTCTGATGGCCGTGGGCAGGAAGGCGAACCGGGAAGGGTTGGGCCTTGCTGCAGCAGGGGTTCAATGCAACCCTAACGGGATCGCAGTTAACGAAAAGATGGAAACCAATGTTCCCGGGATTTATGCCATCGGGGATGTAACCGGTCAGTGGCTCCTGGCGCATTTCGCCATGGCCCAGGGATTGGTGGCAGCGGAAAACGCCCTGGGGCATGAAGCGCGCCTGGATCGTCGGGTCGTTCCCCGCTGTGTTTATACCCTTCCAGAAGTGGCCTCCGTGGGCATGACGGAAAAGGAGGCCCAAGCAGCGGGATACGAGTTAAAGACAGGTCGATTTCCTTTTGCCGGCAATGGGAAAGCGACGATCCTCGGGGAACGGAATGGCTTTGTGAAGATGGTTGCTGAGGCCAAGTATGGCGAGATCCTTGGGGTGCATATCTTCGGCCCTCATGCCACCGACCTGATCGGCGAAGCGGTTCTGTCCATGCACCTGGAAGGTACCGCGGCCGACCTGGCCCGCGCTATTCATCCCCATCCCACGCTTGCCGAGACCTTGATGGAAGCGGCGTTGGACGTGGATGGAATGGCCGTCCATATTCCCCCCCGCAAAAAAGGATAGAAATAAAAGGTCTCTTTCAGTAAAATAAATTTGGATGAGGACGCAGACTGGCGCGGATCACCTAAAACTAAAACGCTTAGCGCTTAGCGAAATCATGCGTTCATCTGCGTCCCCAAGAGTCTGATGGGGAAATGAGGGCATTATGGATTTGACAAAATTAATGCAGCCGTTCCGCCTGAAGAACCGGCTCCTGCGCAATCGGATCGTGATGGCCCCGATGCTCTCGCGACTCTGCTACCCGGATGGAGTTGTCTCCCCCCAACTCATCGATTATTATGACGAGCGGGCGAAGGGAGGCGTGGGCGTGATCATTGTGGAGTACTGTTACATCGATGCGAAGGAAAGCAAG
>JAHJQK010000148.1 GCA_018819135.1 Pseudomonadota bacterium
AGGTACCGCACCGAGGTACCGGACACCTTAGAAGGTGAAAGGCCCTGTTTTTATTGAATGCGGTTAGCAAATCTTATTAAGTGTAAGGTTTAATGAGGATTCCCCGCTGGATGATGTGGTAACCCAGGTCATCGAATCCACGGAACGCGAGTGGGTTCAAAAGGCGTCGCAGCCGGGGGGAGACTATATCGTTTCGCTTCTCAACGAATACCGCGCCTCCTGGGCGATCATCCGCCAATGGACTGGATACGATGCGGCCATCGCGCAGAAAGAGGCTCAGATTCAACTCTTAGAGCGGCTTGTCCTTGATGCAATTTACGCCTTGCAGAAAGCGGGCCTTGATGACGAGGCAAATCGGCTCCGGCGGGCTCTACAGAAGAACTAATTTTTAAGAACAAGGGTAGCAATAGGGTAGCAATAAAGAAAAAAGATTTAAGCCATATTACCTAAGACCTTGAAATCATTGGAGCCGACGGGGAGAGTTGAACTCCCGACCAGCCGATTACGAATCGGCTGCTCTACCACTGAGCTACGTCGGCTCAAAAAGGCCGGAGGAGGTAGGAGGGTGATCCGCAAAGAAAATAGTTCGTTAAAATTTTACCTCCAGGCTGAAAACTATGCTTTTATCCTGGATGAAGGGGTTTTCGTTTTCAGTTTTAAGCGAAGGGGATGGAGTTCATCGGAACTGAGGCGTAAAAACCCCTCCACTGCCTCTCCCCGGCCATCTCTGACGATAGCATAGATACCCTTTTTATCATCCAGAAGGGAAAAGGTCGGATTTTGGGCCAGGACGGACGAAGAAATAAGTATCAGCAAGACGGTTAAAATATATATGACTCTTTTCATCAAAAAGTTAACTCCCGGGAACATTTAAAAAGGATGAATTCCCCGCATTCGTTTTCACTGGGGCAACTGGCGCATTCAGCATCACCGGCCGGTGCCTCCATGTAAGTCACAAACTTCGCTTCATCGCCAAAACACACTGGCTTGGGATTTTCGGGTAAAAGATCTTTATTCATTATGGGGATGCAGATTGCCGCTGATTTCCACCGATAAATCAAATGATAGTGAAAGGCCTTGGCCCGTTGTCAATCCACCGTCTGTCATTGTGAATCCCGCCAGCGCAAGATCCGAAATGACAGTTGAAAATGCAGATAATTTAAGCCTGCAAGATATGTATCAATTTAGCGTTTTGAAAAGACACGCTAAATTTCATTGAAAAGTGAAAATTGCCAATTGAAAAATGCAAATTTCTCTGAAAAGCTTTAATCCTTTTGAAATTTTCAATTTAAATTTTGCATTTTGCATTTAAGTTTAGCCAATTTTTCAAAGGGCTAAGCTGTTACCAAGATATAATATTTTGTCATACGTTTGCACCTTTTTCAAGCCCTTTTAAAGGACAGTTAGCGGTTGCTTTTAAAGAATGGATTTGTTAAACTTTTTTTATAATATTTTCGGGAAGGTGCGATACTGAAAAGATTTTTCCGGCTTTCAGGGACGAAAATTGCCCTCCTATCCATCCTTGCTGTTTCAGTGATCTATTATCTGGATCCTGATTTTTTATCCCTGCTGGAGTTGAAGACCCTTGACCTGCGCTTTCTCTCCCGGGGTAAAATTGTCACCACCGGCGAGGTCGCCTTGATCACCATCGATGAAAAATCCCTCGATGAGCTGGGACGCTGGCCATGGCCGAGGGTTCGTATGGCCCAGCTGTTGGATGCCTTAGTAAAATATGAGGCCAAAGTAGTGGGCTTTGACATCGTCTGGGCCGAACCAGACGAAAATTCTGAACTTAAAAGTCTTTCCGCTTTAAAGCAGAAAATGAACGAACTAAAACTAACGAACCGGGATTTAGAAATATATCTTGCCCAGGCAATCCAAAAAGCGGATACGGATCGGATTCTGGCCGATTCCCTGGCTCGATCCCGCCGGGCGGTCCTCGGGTACTTCTTTCATTTTTTTGCCAAAGAGGACCCACCCAGGGAGAAAAAACAGCTCCCGAAAGGCCTTCCACCTCTCTCTACTTACAATCTGGTGAAATATTCTTCGGCAGAAGCAGTCAAAGTCCACCTTTTCGAAGCGAACTATGCCGAAGTGAATATTCCGGTTATTGCCGCAGCGGCAGAAGGAGCCGGGTATTTCAATATTTTTCCGGACCGGGATGGAACCGTGCGTTGGATTCCCTTGGTCATCAAATACCAGGATAGACACTACTGTGCTCTGTCTTTGGCTGTGCTGCAAAAATTCTTAGATAACTCGCCGCTGGTCCTACGCCTTGCCGAGTTCGGCGTAGAAGAGATACGACTGGGCGACCTCTTCATTCCCACGAACGAAGAAGGACGGATGTTGATCAACTACCGGGGCCCCCAAAAGGCTTTTCCTCACTATTCGGCCACAGACGTGATCCACGGCCGGGTTCCGCTAAACGCTTTCCAAGGTAAAATCGTCCTCGTGGGGGCAACGGCCATGGGCATCTATGACATCCGGGTCACCCCTTTTGACCATGTCTTCCCCGGGCTGGAAGTCCATGCCAACGTGATCGACACCATCTTGAAACAGCAGTTTCTCCACCGCCCGAATTGGGTCACTTTGTTCGACCTCCTGGCCATCATCGTCCTCGGCCTTATTCTGGGAATCATCCTGCCCAAGGTGAAAGCCCTCTGGGGGGCCTTGATCGGGATTTCTCTTTTTTTCGCCTTCATCTTGACCTCCAATCAATTGTTCCAGCAACAAGGGATCTGGGTGAACCAGACGTACCCTCTATTCAATCTTGTCCTTACCTATCTCATGATCACCGGGTATCGCTACATGACGGAGGAGAGGGAAAGAAAGAAGGTGCGGGGAGCGTTCCAGTATTACCTCCATGCCTCCGTCGTGGAACAAATGCTTAAGGATCCGGAGAAGCTTAAACTGGGGGGAGAGAAGAAAGACCTGACCGTGCTCTTCAGCGATATCCGTGGCTTCACTTCCATCTCCGAGCATATGACTCCGGAAAGATTGGTCAAGTTCCTGAACGAATATTTAACGAAGATGACGGACATTGTTTTTAAATATGACGGACTATTGGATAAATATATGGGGGATGCCATTATGGCCATCTGGGGAGCGCCGCTGGATCAATCCGATCATCCGTTACGGGCCTCTTACACCGCGCTGGAAATGGTGGAAGAACTGCACTTGCTCCAGCAAAAATGGGCCACCGAGGGCATGCCCCGGTTGAACATCGGCATCGGGATCAATGCCGGGCCAATGGTTGTGGGCAACATGGGGTCCGAACGGCGTTTCGATTATACAGCGATGGGGGACAGCGTCAACTTAGGGTCGCGCCTCGAAGGGTTGAACAAATTGTACGGAACGAATATTATCATCAGTGAGATGACCCATGAACGAGTCCAGGGGGAGATCCTGGGGAGGGAGTTAGACTTGGTCCGGGTCAAAGGCAAAGACCAACCCGTAAAGATTTATGAACTTCTCTCCCGTCGGGCCAAAGCCCTACCCGAACAGAAGGCCTTGGTTGAAGAATTTCAGGCTGCTTTGGAGGAATACAGGAACCGCCATTGGGAGACGGCGCGTAAAATCTTCCAGTCCATTCTGCAACGCTCTCCCGAGGATGGGCCAGCAAAGCTCTATGTAGAACGATGTCAAACCCTGGAAAAAACACCGCCGCCCGAAGACTGGGATGGGGTTTACATCATGACTACTAAGTAAGGACCAGGAAACGGGGCAGCCTACAATCGCCGCTGGCCTCGGAAGGATTAAAGTTTACAAAATGATTAACTTTTTCAACGTCGTCGGCCTTTTTATCATGAAATTTCTGGACGAATCCGGGCGGATTATGATTCTCTTTTACAAGACATTGGTCTTGACTTTTCGCCCGCCTTTTGATGTTCGCAACCTCCTCAAACAGATTGAAGAGGTGGGCGTTAAATCCATACCGGTCGTTTTAATCACTGGAGCCTTCACGGGAATGGTGCTGGCGCTGCAAAGTTACACGGGCTTCAAGCGTTTTAACGCCGAAGCCTTCGTGGGAACAGTCGTGGCGTTATCCATGACCCGGGAACTGGGGCCGGTTCTCTCGGGGTTAATGGTTTCTGGGCGCATAGGGTCAGCCATGGCCGCGGAATTAGGAACAATGCAGGTGACCGAGCAGATTGACGCCCTCTACACTCTGGCCACCAACCCCATCAAGTACTTAATCGTGCCCAGGTTCTTGGCCGCCTTGATCGTCATGCCCATCCTTACGGTTTTCGCCGATGTGGTAGGCATCCTGGGCGGCTATATGGTCAGCGTCAAACTTTTAGGCAGCAATCCAACGGTTTACCTCCGCCGGACTTATGACTATCTGGATTTGGAGGACATTTATATTGGCCTCCTTAAAGCCTGCATTTTCGGGATGATCATTGCCACCATTGGATGTTACCAGGGTTTTAATACCCAAGGAGGGGCCGAGGGCGTGGGAAAAGCCACCACAAGAGCGGTCGTCATGTCTTCCCTTTTGATTTTGATCGCCAATTATTTCATAACCGCCATGTTTTTTTAGGATGGAAGAAAAAGGACTGAGGACGGAGCGTTGAGGACTGAGCAATGAATTCTTTCTGGCCATTGCAGGCTGCCAGCTGAACGCGGTCAGCTGACTAGTGAATACTTAGGTGGATAGCATGAACGAAAAGCAATGCCGGCGCGGCTCAGATGAAACCATGATCCAGCTCAAGAATGTCTATAAATCTTTTGGGCAGAACCATGTCCTGCGCGGCCTGAATTTGGAAGTGAAATGCGGGGAATCCATGGTCGTCATCGGGGGGAGTGGAACCGGCAAAAGCGTGCTCATCAAGTGTGTCATCGGCCTTCTGCTGCACGACCGGGGAGAGATTTACGTAGACGGCCAGGAGATCTCGCACCTTTCCGAAGAGGAATGGAATGGGCTGCGTAAAAAATTCGGCATGCTCTTCCAGCGCGATGCTCTCTTCGATTCCATGTCGGTTTGGGAGAACGTCGGCTTTGGGCTGCGGCGGCATACGGATCTTTCCGACGAAGAAATCAAGGCCGCGGCCGTAGAAAAACTAAAACGGGTCGGCCTGCAGAACGTTGAAAATCGCATGCCCGCCGAGCTCTCCGGCGGCATGCGCAAGCGGGTATCCTTAGCCCGGGCGATTGCCATGGAGCCGGCCATCTTGCTCTACGACGAACCGACCACGGGCCTGGACCCGATCATGGCCAACGTGATTAATGAGCTTATCGTAAGCATGCGGGAGAAGCTGGAAGTCACTTCCATCGCCATCACCCATGACATGGTTAGTGCTTACTGCATTGCCGACCGCATCGCCATGCTATACCAAGGGGAGATTATCGAAGTGGGAACGCCGGCAGAGATCAAATCTTCGGCCAACGAAATTGTTCAGCAGTTCATCCAGGGAGAGGTGGAAGGTCCGATCACCCGAGGTGCGGACTTTGTTTGGCAACGTATTTAGTCTGGGAGGAGGGTAGCGATGAAAAGCATTGCCACGGAAACCAAGGTGGGAATTTTTGTAGTCCTTGGAATCATCATTCTGGCCTTTTTTACGATCCGGGTCGGAAGGATCGCCGTCCGGGAAGTAGGTTACCGGATTTACACGCATGTGGAATCCGCTGCCGGCCTGGACAAGTACTCGCCGGTACGCATCGCCGGCGTGGAAGTCGGTAAAGTGGAAGGGATTGTTCTCGATGGCGCCAAGGCCCGGGTGACTTTACACCTTCCGCTCAACGTAAAAATTCCTGTTGGGTCGAAGGTGTATGTCAAGTCTTCCGGCCTGTTGGGAGAAAAGTATATCGAGATTGTCTTCGGAGCCGGGCCAGAATTGATCAAAGCCAACGGCCCAGTGGAAGAGGGAGGCCCATCGGTGGACGTAGACCGGGTGCTGACCCAGCTCAGTTCCATCGGCGAGGACATCAAATCCGTAACGCAGTCCCTCAATCACGCCCTGGGAGGGGAAAAAGGAGAACAGGCCATCAAGGAGTTGGTCGTCGGCGCCAAGGAGACCGTTGTCAATTTGCAGAATATCACGCAGGCCATTGATAAGGGCGAAGGAACCATAGGCAAGCTGGTCAAGGACGACACGCTTTATAGCGAGACCAAGGCTGCGATGGTGGAAGCCAAAGCCACGATGGCGGAGGCCAAGGAAACCCTGACCAACCTGCGAAAAGTATCTGAACAGATTGAGAGCGGCGAGGGAACGCTGGGCAAGCTGGTCAAGGACGATACCTTGTATACGGAGACCAAAGCGACCATGGTGGAAGCGAAAGAAACGCTGGCCAATCTGAATAAAGTTTCCAAGCAGATTGAGAGCGGCGAGGGA
>JAHJQK010000149.1 GCA_018819135.1 Pseudomonadota bacterium
CGGAAAATTCGGGAAAAATCCGGTGATCTTCGAGTTTTGGTGATCGAGGCTAACGATCCGCGGGAGCAGATTCGGGAGACACTCTCCAAACTCCATTTGCAACCGGCGGCAGAGAAATTTTTTTCCCGCTGCCTGATGTGCAATCAGGATCTGCTATCCATTTCCAAAGAAGAAGCTGAAGGAAAAGTGCCGGATTTCATCTATAGGTCGTATGATTCCTTTCATGTCTGCCCGCGTTGTCATCGGCTTTACTGGCCGGGGACTCATTTACAGCGGATGAAAAAAGAAATCGAAGGAGCACTTCCCGGAGATTGACTTTTTATTTTCTCTCATGATTGCAGGAAGATTATCAGAACCCGGCGGGGAGGTGCCGCGCTGCAATGGCGGAACTAAAGTTCCACGTCAAGGAAGAACCACTGCCTTTTGGCCTAGCGTAGCACCTTCCCGCCGGGTCCGGGAAGAGACTGCCCGGCCCGGACAGGAGGGTGAATCTCTCGGGAGCACAAGGCGGTAATCCTTTCAATGGACAGGGCAGGGCTGCCGCCGAGAATGCCTTCCTTTCCTTCGATCCCGCCTTCCTTGGCGGAAGTCAAGCACGGCTCTGGAACAGATCTTTTTCCCGCCGGTGCTCCCTCTTTCATCACCCTCCCGTCCGGGCTCCGTTAATCAAAGTAAATTCATCAAACTATTGAAAAGTCAAGGAGGCCAAGGGAGTCATAGGGTTGACGGGAGCGGATTGATTGTTTAAAATAAAAATAGGAAGGAGGTAAATCCTATGGCACTATGGGATATGGTCAGAAAAGGAGCAGAGGAAGGTTTGGAAGCGTTGAAGGGAGGCGTGGCCGTTTTCATGACTGAGGCCGGGAGAAAGAGTAAAATCATTAAGAAAAAAGTGGAACTGTCATCGGTTCAGAATAATGTGCGTAAGACTTTCATTCGCTTGGGGAGCGCGGTATACGACATGCACACGCGAGGTGAACAAGAGGTCTTTGGCCGTGAAGACGTAAAGTTGTTAATCGATCAGGTTGACAGCTATAAGACAAGAGTACGAGAAATCGAGTTGGAGATCGAAGCCATTAAGAAAGAAGAGGGGCCCAAAACTCCCGAAGAAACTTCCGGGAAGGAATCCACGCCGCCTATCAATCCACCGATTTGATGGGTTTCCGAGCTTTCTCGCAAGAGGGAGCAACTTTCTGGGCTGCGCAATCGGAGGGATCCCCCTGAACTTTTTCCAGGGCATGTTTTAATACGGGGAGGAGGACGGTAAGATTTTCCTGTACGGCGCCGGGGCTTCCCGGAAGATTGATGATTAGAGACCGACCACGAATTCCGGAGGTAGCCCTGGAGAGCATGGCCAGAGGAGTGATTTTCATCCCTTCAACCCGCATGGCCTCGGCAATTCCGGGGACTTCTTTATGTAGGACTTTGCGGGTGGCCTCGGGAGTTACATCCCTGGGGCTTAACCCGGTTCCCCCCGTCGTAAGAAGTAAGTCCACCTTTTTTCGGTCCACGTATTCCACCAATTTTTGAGCAATCATCTCTTCTTCATCCGGAATGACTTCGTAGGCGTCCACTCTGGCCGGGAGTTGGGAGATGATCCGGCGAATTTCCGCTCCGCTCAGGTCTTCCCTTTCCCCCCGGGACCCTTTATCACTGATGGTCAGAATCCCCACTGAGAACATGGATCTCCTCTCCCACTTTAATTTCGCCCCCGGCCAGAACCTTGGCAAAGATTCCCTCTTTGGGCATCACGCAGTCACCGGCTTGGTAATAGATGGCGCAGCGGGTGTGGCAAATTTTGCCGATCTGGGTTACTTCTAAGAGGGAGCTTTGGCCGATTTTGAATCTCGTTCCTATGGGAAGTTTTAGCAAGTCTAAACCTTGCGTGGTAATATTTTCGGCGAAATCCCCGGGCCCCACTTTCAACCCCAACTGAACCATTTTGTCTATGGATTCCATGGCCAGCAGGCTGACCTGGCGGTGCCATTCCCCGGCGTGGGCATCGTCTTTCAATCCCAAGGCGGGGACCAGGCAGGATTGTCCCACGTTGGATTTCCGAGTTCCTTTTTCCTTACTGATGTTGACGGCCAAAACTCTTCCCCGGCGATTCACGAAGCAACTCCCCTTTTGGCTTGGATTTGGAAGGCAGCCCGGTTTAAGACGGAGGATATATTCTTATTCCGCCGGACAGCTTTGAGATCGTTATCATGGATATGTTCCAGGAGGCGAATGGCGATGGGCAGCGGAGTCTTGGGATTGTTGACCAGGGCCAGCTTGACGGGGTAGTTTTTTATCCATTTTTTGTTATGGGCAATGTATTTATAAACTTCATGCGGCAGATTTCTATGCTGGGCGAGCTTTAAGATATCATTGTCGGTCAGCCTTGGGCTGCGCATGACCGCCATGGGAATGACTTTATTCCGGTCGAGAATGAGGATGTTTCTTGCTTCCCGGTTGCCGAGCATAGCCAGGCGGATTTTTTCCGGGACACTCATCTTGAGGATTTTTTGGTAGAGGTTCTGGCGTTGTTCCTCATTCAAATTTTCCTGGAAGTCGTAGATCAGGTCCGGAGAAAATTGGGCGGCATCCTCCTCCTTGACGACAACCTTGTCCAGCAGGCCTTCTTCTTCCGGCGAAAGAGGTTGGTCTTGGTCCTTATGGTCTAAAATAGGTTCTTCGGGCATCTTTGCCATAGGATAGGAAAGCCGGGAGCCAGCCCGGGCAAGAGGCATAGAATTAATTCTGCTGGGCTTTGGCCGCGGCCACAATTTTTTCAGTCAAATGGGAAGGGACTTCCTCGTAATGGGATAATTCCATGGAAAAAGATCCACGACCACTGGTCATGGAAGTGATATCAGGGGCGTATTTTAAAACTTCAGACAGAGGGACCTGGACCTTGATGAGCTGGCCTTTGGAACGCGGCTCCACCGCCAAGACGCGGCCCCGCCGACTGTTGAGGTCGCCGATGACATCTCCCATATATTCGTCTGGAACAACCACTTCCATGTTCATGATCGGTTCCAGGAGAACCGGGTTGGTCTCCATAACGCCTTTCTTAAAGGCCATCAAAGCAGCGATCTTGAAAGCTATTTCCGAAGAATCGACCTCGTGAGATTTTCCATCGTAGAATTTTACTTTAACGTCTACCACCGGGTAGCCGGCCAGGACTCCACTTTGCATGGCTTCAGCCACCCCTTTCTCTACGGCCGGGACGAAGTTGCGGGGAACGTTCATGCCCACGAGGGCATTCTTGAATTCAAACCCAGCGCCTCGCTGGAGGGGAGAAAGTTCAAAATGGACCTCGGCAAACTGCCCTCGGCCTCCGCTCTGTTTTTTATGGCGGTAGATGATCCCGCTTTTGGTGGTTTTAATTGTTTCTTTGTAAGGGATCTTCGGGGTTTTCAGGTTTACCTCCACTCCAAATTTGCGTTTCAGCTTTTCTACGGTGACTTCTACGTGGACCTGTCCCATGCCAAAGAGGATGAGTTCTTTGGTCTGTTCATCCCGTTGGAGTTTGATCGTTGGATCTTCTTCGCTCAAACGAGCAAGAGAGATGGTGATTTTTTCTTCGTCCCCCTTGGATTTTGGCTCCACGGCGAAGGAAACCGGGGGAATCGGCAGGGAGATCCCCTGGTAGAGGATGGGCTTCTTTTCATCGCCAAGCGTGTCCCAAGTGGTTGTCTCGCGCAATTTAGCCACCGCCACGATGTCCCCGGGGCCTGCGGATTCAATAGATTTTTGGTTCTTCCCTTCCAATTGAAGAATCTGGCCAAACCGTTCTTTGGCGTCCTTGTTGGCGTTGTAAAGGGTGGAATCCGATCGGAGGTTTCCGGACCAGACCCGAAAAATGGTCAATTTACCGGCGTAGGGATCAGCAACGGTTTTGAAAACGAAGGCCGAAAAAGGTTCCTCTTCCAGAGGCTGCCGGCTTTCCTCTTCCTTGGTCGCTGGATGGATACCCCTGGTAGGCCCCCGATCGATCGGGGAAGGCAGACATTGGATGATGGCATCGAGGAGAGGTTGAATTCCCGTGTTTTTCAAGCCTGAGCCGCAGAGGATGGGGAAAATGGTTTTGTTCAAAACGCCTTTTCTCAGCCCTTGGGATAACTCTTCCGGAGATAGTTCTTGGCCTTCAAGATATTTTTCCAGCAGGGCATCATCCGATTCGGCAATGACTTCAACCAGTTTCTCCTTGGCGTTTTTCACCTCGGCTTGCAGGTTGGAAGGAATTTCATCCTCCCGAATTTTACCGCTGGAGTTATTTTCAAAATAAAAGGCTTTCATCGTCATTAAATCCACCACTCCAGCAAAAGAGTCTTCGGAGCCGATGGGAAGGGTTAGGGGAATTGCCTTGGGAGTAAGGATCTTTTGAATATCGGCCAAGGATTGAGAGAAGCTGGCACGTTCCCGTTCCATTTTAGAAATGAAGAATAAACGAGAAAGCCCGAATTGGGAGGCATACTCCCAAACTTTTTCAGTCTGTACCTCTATGCCCGAGACGGCGTCTACGACAATGACGACTCCATCAACCGCCTGTAAGCTGTTTTTGGTATCGATGATAAAATTGGCATCCCCCGGCGTGTCGATGATATTAATTTTATGCTTGTTCCATTCCAGATGATTAAAAGAAGAACTTATGCTCAAGCTGCGCTTGATCTCCTCAGGCTCGAAATCCATAACAGAGCTTCCATCATCAACTCGCCCCAGACGATCTGTAACCCCACCGTCGAAAAGCATAGCTTCAGCCAGGGTCGTCTTCCCGGCTTTTCCGTGGGCGATGATGGCGATATTGCGCAGGCGGTTGGTCTCGTATTTCTTCATACCCTCTCCTTATTTTTATTGGATCTTCAAAATAATTTATATTATGATAAAAAGTCAAGCTAAATCAAGAGGGACAAAAGGAGGCTGGAGAAGCGCACTCGAGCCCATGACTTCTTTTTAAGTTGAGATATTGAAGAAATTTGTTAGTATAAATCCATTAAGATTTCTGGCGGCCGGCAAATGAAGGCACTGATCGACAAGTTTTTAGATCATCTGCATATTGAAAGAAATGCGTCGGTCCATACCCTGCGGAGCTATGCTGCTGACCTTGAGCAATTTAGAAATTTTTTATTATCCAAGGAGCTCTATACCGACGAAAAAACCGGAGACGTCCCCGTGGAGAAGATCGACCATCTGGCGATTCGTGCTTATCTGAGCCATCTCTTCCGGGATTGTAAGAAATCCTCATTGGCTCGCAAAATCGCTGCGCAGAGAAGTTTCTTCAGGTACTTAGTGGGAGAGGGAATCTTGCCGCAGAACCCGGCGGAAATGGTATCTACTCCCAAGCAGGATAGGCCTTTGCCTATTTTTCTGCCGGTGGATGAAGTCTTTTCGCTGGTGGAAACCCCCGACATTTCTACCATCTGGGGGGCGAGGGATCGGGCCATCTTGGAAGTTCTTTACTCCTGCGGCATCCGGGTTAGTGAACTCGTCGGCTTGAGTGACGGGGATGCCGACTTTTTTTTGGGCATCTTGAAAGTCTATGGCAAAGGGGGGAAGGAGAGGATCGTCCCCATCGGAGCAAAAGCCTTGAAGGCCTTGCAAGAATACTTGCCGCAAAGGGACCGGGTACTCGCTCGCCGGAA
>JAHJQK010000014.1 GCA_018819135.1 Pseudomonadota bacterium
AAACTGCTCTTAATAATACAGACTATAAAAGTCCCCAGGAAATCGAGCAGGGTCTTTTAAGGGGAGTCAAGTATCTTAACTTACATCCAAAGCCCTATATTTGGAAGAAAATATAGCTCTATTTATGTGTTACACCACTAGCAATAAAAAAACCTGGTTTTAATCGGACCAAAAAGGAGGGAATGGAAGATGAAAAAGTACGAAGAACTTCTCCAGAAAGCCAAAGCCCTACAGCCCAAGCTCGTCGAATGGCGGAGGTATTTCCATCAGCATCCAGAACCGGCCTTCAAGGAATTCAACACGGCCAAGAAAGTGGAGGAGGTTCTGAAAGGTTTCGGAATCGAGACCAGAATGATGGCTGGAGGGATCGCCGTCCGCGGATTCCTTAAGGGCTATAAACCCGGCAAGACCTTTGCCCTGAGGGCGGATATCGATGCCTTGCCCATGAAGGAGGAGACCGAACTTCCTTACAAGTCACAGAACGAGGGGGTCATGCATGCTTGCGGGCACGATGCCCACACGGCCATGCTCCTGGGGGCCGCTAAAATTCTTGCGGAACAGAAGAAGGATTTAGCTGGAAACTTAGCCTTCCTCTTTCAGCCCGCTGAGGAGACGGGAGAGGGGGCGAAAAAGATAGTCGATGAGGGGGGTCTGGAGGGAGCGGAAGGGATATTTGCCATCCATGTTCTTTCCACTCTGGCTGCCGGATCCCTCTGGTACAAGTCGGGTCCAATCCTGGCGGCCGGAGATTTCTTCGATGTAAAGATTACCGGAAAGGGAGGCCATGGAGGATTGCCCCACCTCGCCGTGGACCCGATTACCATCGCGGCCAATGCCATTGCCACCCTCCAGACCATCGTAAGCCGGGAGGTTGACCCACTGGAGAGTGCGGTGGTCAGCATCTGCAAAATGCAGGGAGGAAGTAGCGCATACAATATCATTCCGGATTGGGCCAGTTTCGGGGGTACGATTCGATCTCACAGCCCGGAATTGAGAGATTACCTGCCCAAACGGATGAAAGAGATTTTAGATGGGGTAACCACCGCGATGCGGGGGAATTATGAGTTTAACCTCATGCAGCGATTTCCCGTAACCATCAACGATGAGGGGATGACAAAATCCGCGGTGCAAGTGGCCAAAGATCTTTTAGGAGAGGATAAGGTCTCTCAGATGAAGGCCATGATGGGCTCAGAAGACTTTTCTTATTATCTCCAAAAGATTCCAGGCACCTTCGTTTTTTTGGGGGTCGAGAACAAGGAGAAAGGCATTACCTATCCCCAGCATCACCCCAAGTATGACCTCGATGAAGATGTGTTGCCGATCGGAACGGCCCTCCATATGGCCGTGGCTCTGGAATATCTTCTCCAGAAATAAAGCAGGGGCATCTTGGGTAGGAGGGGTGAGGAACCCAAGGCCGTTTAGATAGGCCAAGAGAGGAGGTGATAGGGAGAAAACAGATCTGATTGGAAACACGACGAGGGGAATTGCAGAAAAGACGTTGCCCCCGTGATCTAATCGAAAGGAGGTATGAGGATGGAACCTGAATGGTTGAAACAGTCGACAGGCTTTGGCATGTGGTTTATCGGCTTTTTGACGGCGGGGAATGCCTTTCTGTTAACGGTCATCATTTACCGCCAGGCCCGCAAGAATGGGCTGAAGATGGGGCTGAAAGATCAGGTTATGAGGGAGTCGGTAAAAGCGTCCCTGATCACTTCCATCGGTCCGTGCATGGGAATTTTTGTCGGGATGACGGTTCTGGTCATTGCTTTGGGCGGGGCAGTAGCCTTCATCCGGGAATCCGCAGGCGTCGGCTCGATCATGTTCGAATTGATTGCCTCCAGAGCCGGTGCTGAGGCCGCGGGGGTCAAACTCACCCGGGAGGGAATGAATTCCATCGGTTTAGCGACCATTCTCTGGACGATGGCCACCGCTTCGGTAGCCTGGGTGCTCATCGGCGGCGTGTTTACCCGCTGGTTACCCAAAATGAAAGATGTGATGGGGCAGGGAAACCCGAAGCAGATGGCGATAATCTCCGTGGCCATCATGCTGGCGGCCTTTGGGCGTCTTCTCATCTCCGACAGCATCAAGCCTCTGATCATCAAGGGACTGGTTGCCCCCTTCGCCGGGATGATCGTGGCCTTGATCGTCGGCATCGGATGGCTGGTCTGGGCGGATAAGCTGAAAAAGCCGGTCATGAAAGAGTACTTTCTCTTGGTCGCCATCGTTGTTGGCATGGCCGTAGCGCAGATGTTGAGATAACTCTTGATGAATCGCGGAGGTGATAAAGATGAGTGAAGAAAAATACCATGGAATGAGCTCTCTTCCTTTGGAGGAAAAGGAAGCCATCATAAAGAAGGAATACGGACCGAGAGTGCATCGGGCTGGGTTGATTCTCAGCCTTAGTCAGGCGGTGATCATTTTCCTGCCCGCATTGTTCATGCTGGTGGCTTTTGGGGTGTGGCCCGGTTGGGCCATCATCGGCAAGGCCTTCGCCTCAACGGCAGCCATTGCCGCTCCTTACTGGTTTATCGAGCCGGTTTCCTACTTTTTGATCCTGGGAATTGGCGGTACTTATATCTCCTTCCTAGCGGGAAATATCTCCAATATGCGCCTGCCGGTTTCCGCGGTGGCTCAGGAGGTTGCCGGGGTGCGGGAAGGTTCCCCGGAAGGGGAAATCATCGGGGCGATCGGGATTGTGGCTTCCCAGTGGGCCCTGACCATTGCCACTCTGACAGCGGCGATTGTCGTGACCCTGATCATTGATGTTTTACCCGCGAGCATCAAAGGGTCTTTCGACTTTCTCCTGCCCTGTTTGTGGGGAGCCATCTTTGGCCAGTTCGCGCTGCGCGCCCCGCAATACGGCGCCGTGGCTATGGTCGTCGGGATTCCCCTGGTGATGTGGTCAGGCCTTCCTACCTGGACCCTCATCCCCATCATGGTGTTTGGCCTGGCAATTCTATCCATCATTCTGTTTAAGAAGGGAATCTGGGTGCCGAAAAAAGGCTAGCCGTAGATTGGCGAGCGGATCGCTTATCGGGCTCGATGATCATTAAAGGCCAAGGCGGCATTCCCTAATTCTGGGATGCCTTCTCGAGTCATTTCGAGCTCTCCGGTCAGCGGTTTGGTAAGCTTAGGTTCTTGTCGAACCCCATAGGGGCGACCCGGGGGGTCGCCCTTACTTTCCGTACATAATCATCCATTTTAAACTTACGCCGCAGCCCTGCGTCGTTCATGTAGCGAACGGTTCCGGAAATATTGCGTTCCCCCCAGGGCCGGTCGTGCTTGCCGAAACACCAGGCCACCCCTGTGAACCCATTGGGATCCCGGCCATCCAGTTCGTATTTATTGTTGAGGAAAAGAGCGATACGGAAGGCTCTTTCGGGACTGGAACTCCATTCGAGGATCTTTTTTCCCCAGTACATCCGCATGTAGTTGTGCATTTTCCCAGTGAAAACCATCTCCATCTGGGCGGCATTCCAGTAAGGGTCGTGAGTGCGGGCTTGCTCCAGTTCTTTTAAAGAATACAGGTACCCCCGTTAACACTACAACCCCGGTTAGTTGACATTTCATCGATCATGGTGTACCCTCTTGGAAAACGACAGGAGGTGCGCCATGACCGGGGACGATTTGAAGGCATTGATGCCGCAGTTGGAAGAGTATCATCGACGATTTCACGGATATTTTTGTCGATCGGAGGGGCGGCAGTGGAGCAGGAAGTATTTGATCGGGTTGTTGCTTCCGATTGAACGGAAGAACGTGGAGAATATTGCGGAGGAGGTTGGGGCTCCGCCGCGGAAGCTTCAGGAGTTTTTGAGTGATTCTCCCTGGGATGACGAGGGGTGTATTGAGGAGCATCAGCGTTTTGTGGGAGAGATGTTTGGCGCTCCAAACGGCGTTGTAATTTTCGACGACACGGGGTTTCCCAAGAAGGGGGACAAGTCTGCCGGAGTGGGAAGGCAGTATTCCGGCACAATGGGCAAGACGGACAACTGCCAGGTTGGGGTGTTCATGTCTTATGCATCCGCCCACGGCCACACCTTTGTAGATCGAAGACTGTACATCCTGTCCCAACGGTTTGAGGAATCCGCTGCGGATAGAAGAAAGCGGGCCGCTATTCCTTCCTTCGTTTCGTTTCAGACGAAGATCCAACTGGCTATGGAGATGCTGGAGAAAGCGCATAAGAGGGGGCATTTGTTGTTTCAATGGGTCAGCGGCGACGGCGCCTACGGGGATGCTCACGAGTTTCGGAAGTTTGTGGACGCTCTCGGGAAGTGGTATTGTTTCGAGGTTCACTGCGACACCCATGTTTGGACGGAAGATCCTGATTGGAAAGTGCCGGAAGTGACTGGAAAAAGGCGAGGGAGAAAACCAAAACTTCCCAAGCCGACGACAGCATCTCCTGGTGCAGTTACCGCCTCGTCTCTTGAATCTGTCATTCCCCAAGCGGATTGGCGGCGCATCTGTCTCCGTGAAGGGGACAAAGGGCCACGGGAGTTTGAGTTTGCCCGCGTGAGGGTCTTCGAGAAATGGAACGGCAAGCCGGGACCGGCTTCCTGGCTCATGATTCGCAGAACGCTGGGAACGGAGGACAAAGAGGTCAAGTTTTATCTCTCCAACGCCCCGGAGACCGTTTCTCTCTCCGAGATGGCCTGGGCGGGATGCCAACGCTGGAGCATCGAAGTGGACTTCAAACTGGCCAAGGGGGAAGCGGGGCTTGACCACTATGAGCTGACCAAATACCGGGGTTGGTACCATCACATCACCCTATCGATGCTTGCCCTTGCCTTTCTGAAAGCCGTCCAGCGGCAATGGGAAAAAAAAGAATGTTTCGGCTACTGTGCCTGAAATCCGCAGACTCCTGGAGATTGTCCTGCCGAAGATCACCTGGTCTCCAGAGAATGTCATCTCCTGGTTTATGAAACAGCAAAAAGACAAGGAGAAATCCAGATTATCCCACACGCGAAAATGGCTGAAGGATCATCCGTTATTAATCATGTAACCGGCGTTGTAGTGTTAATTGCGGCCACAATGAGTTCTACTTTCATGAGAACCGCAATTTATACCAATGCAAGGCATGCAAAAAACAAACATCAATCACTGCTGGGACTTTTTTTCATAAATCACATACGAACCTAACCACCTGGTTCCGTATGATTTATTTTGTCACTAATAGAAAATATTCTACTCGCAAATTGCAAGAAAAGCTTAGAATAAAAAGCGATAAGACTGCTTGGATCATGAGAAACAAAATTGAAGTAATCCTGAAAGGGTTTCATTTTGAAAAGTTGATGGGTGTGGTTGATGTGGAAGATATTTTAAAATGGAAAATTAAAAAGCTTGACGCCATTAAAAAGCGGGGAAACAGACTGGGGAAAAAAGGAATTATCGAGCAGGGCTTAATTCTTTACCGTAGTGGAAAAGCTGAAATCTTTAAGAATTCGTATAAAAACTTAAAAATATTTGTGGTTTTTCGCAAGGTTATTGTTCCACCAAGGGCTGCCAAACGCCTCAATTGTAAAAGATGAAATTTGACCTAATGGTCATTTTCGGTTCAATTCAAATTCAGCACTTCACCTGCAACTCTTCAGATATCCCAAAGCTCAGCAATTAAGGACTACGGAGTGAAAGCAGTTATTCAGGTCATATTGAATAATGAATCCTCGAACCCTATTAGCAATCGGGCGGTAGTCAAGATATACCTAACATTTTTGTTTTTAGTCGGGACGTCTGGGCAGCTCACAAGTAGACAGAACCAGGTAACGGCAGTCATATTGGATGGAAATCGCGTCGTAATCAGTGACTCGTGGCATACCCCTTCCTTCCACCAAAGGTCCTGCAAAACATAACCATCCATCTGGTTTGCCACCTGCCCAGTCTTTGGCAAAGAGTTATGCTCATTTTCGGATCTTACCAAATCGGCGAGTGGCCCACACCGCGCCTAGCCCACCCAAGCCTAGCATGCTGAAAGCCCATCCCCAGGTGCTGTATAGCCGTTGCCCGTCGATCATTGGGTTGGTCCAGTCCAGGACTACACCGAAAGCCAGTGGCGACACGGCTGCGGCACTGAACCCAACTAAGGATCTGAGACCGAGGGCGCTCCCCAGATAGGCGGTGTCTACCACCTCGGTTAGAGCGGCTGAGAAGATGGGAGAGTCTCCCAAAGCCGAGAAGGCATAGATCGCACCGATCACAATGACGAGCACCAGAGGCCACCCAATGGACCACCCGAATAGGTAGGAGCAAGCCATGCTGATACTCGCTAGGGTCAGCATGACCCGGCCTCGCCCCAACCGGTCCGACAGAGTTCCCATAGATAAGGAGGCTAGAAGACCCACCGCGTGAAAGAATGCCGCTATTTGCGCACCTGATCCGGCGGCCTTCAACCCCTCTGCCCCCGCTAGGCCGAGGCATGCCGCTAGGAACGCCGGAGTCCAAGACCACATGCCCGAGAGCTCCCAGCTGTGGAAGGTGTATCCCCAGATCAACAGCATGGCAGGCCGGTTTCTCACGACCTCCTGGGTGAACCGCTTTCCTTTCTGACGCACGGCCGTTGGAACCAGGGTGGTCCGAAGGGTCATCCGGGCCAAGAGCCAGCCCACCAGTGGACCGAGGCAGGTCAGTAGGAATGAGAGCCTGTACCCTCCCAACGGGAGGGCCACTCCGCTGATAGCCAATGAACATGCGTACCCGCAGGAGGTGCTGGCGATAAAATATCCAACGGCCATCCCGCGGCTCTGGACGGCGTACTGATCGGCGATGATCATAACCCCGGTGGTATACGTTCCCCCTAGGCTGATTCCTACAACGGTATGAAGGACCAGGGCGGAGGTGAAATCCCGAGCGAGGAGGGCGAACCCAAGGGAGGAAATCCCTGCGGCGAACATGGACGAGAGGTATATTTTCTTAGGGTTGACTCGATCCGCAATGCTGGAGAAAACTACGAGCGAGATCGCGTAGCCGATCTGGAACCCGGTGACAATGGCACCGGCCTGAGCCGCCGACATCGCCCATTCGCGCCGGAGCACAGAGAGGGCCCCCGCATAGGTCATGAATATCAGGCCGTTGAAGACCCTCGATGCACAGATCCCGGCGAGCCACCAGTCGAATCTAGTCCGTTTCCCCGAATCAGGAACCACAGCCTTTCCAAGGAATCCAGAAATACGAAGTCAGAACAAAATCCTGTCTCCCCATCCCTCCTATACTTCTGCCAAAGTTTTGGTATGGAGGAAATACATAAGCTTATCCGTTTATTACCGATAAAACATACACCCTTCGGGAAAATATGTCAACGGATGATTTCAGGAATTGAAATTCCGCCATAAGGACGACAGGAGGGATGAGGGGAGGGGGTTTTAAAAGTTTTGAAAAACAGCGGCGTGGTTCTTATGGAAAAAGGAATATCCGTTCGTGTTATTCAGGTGATTTGAGAAGAAAGAGGGAAAAAAGAGTGGGGTCCCCTGGAACTTAAGGAAAAGTTATCCCTTTAGCTTTTTGGGGACAAAAGCCGCCTGTTGGTTTATTCGATCTCTCTCCGGAACCGTTTGATCTTAAGCCGATAGAGCTCCTTGGGAGTCATATCCATCAGGTACAACAGTTCTTCTACGTCGACGATCCCATAGATGCCTTCATAGTAGACGATCATTTTATGAATGCTCTGGCCCATCTGTTTTCCTCTCCAGCGGCGAATCCCCAGATGGGCCAAGCGCTGACCCCGCTGACTCTTGTAAGCATTCACCAGGCTGTAAATGACCAGGGTCAAAACCACATGAGCCCGGATGGCCGAGCACGTCTTCTGCGGATACTTCAATAGATGATAGCCCTGCTTGAGCTCTCGAAACCCCTGATTCTCAACCTCGGAACGTAAACCATACTGCTCCAACACCCTTAAGGGCCGACCGACCGAAAGGCTGGTCAAAAAAATCTTCTCCTGGCCGGCCTCATAGTCCCTGCCCTCCCAACGCAGCACCATGATGCCATTGATCGGATGTAAAGGGG
>JAHJQK010000015.1 GCA_018819135.1 Pseudomonadota bacterium
CCCAAACGAGCTTCGCGCCCTTGGCGAAACGTTGCTAACTTCAACTTTTTCTCCTTTCACAACTTTTTCCAGAAAGGCTTCTGGGTTTCTTTTACTTTTCTGATGACCGGATCGATCATCCGGGGATCCACCATTCCACGGATCTTCCCGTCCCTTCCTTCAATAAGAATATCTCCCTGCATAGTCTTTAAAACTTCCTTAACCGAATCCCTCAATCCGTTCAAATGGTATCCCCCTTCCAGGACAAAGACCACCTTCCCATTACAGGTCTCTCGAGCCAGTTCTAACACGATTTTAGCCAGATTGGCGAATCCCGCCGGAGTCACCTGCATGCCTCCCAGCGGGTCCTGGTAATAGATGTCAAAGCCTGCAGAGACAAACACAATTTCCGGTTTATATTCCAGAGCAATGGGTTCCAGAATCTCTTCGAAAACCTTCATATATTCAGCATCACCCGGCCCACCATGGAGGGGGACGTTAACCGTAAATCCCTTCCCGCTCCCGCTCCCTACTTCATTTATAGATCCCGTTCCAGGATAATAGGGAAATTGATGGCTGGAAAAATACAGCACATCCTCCCGCTCATAAAAAGAATGTTGCGTGCCGTTTCCGTGATGCAAGTCCCAGTCGATGATCAAGGCTTTTTTCAGTTTATGGGTTTTGATGGCATAATCAGCGGCAATCGCCACGTTGTTAAAAAGGCAGAATCCCATGGCCCGGCTGGATTCGGCATGATGTCCTGGGGGCCGAATCAAGGCAAAGGCATTGTCCAGCTCCCCCTTGATAACCTTTTCCGCCGCTACCAGCGTCCCGCCCGCAGCTAATTTTGCGGTGGCATAGGATTGGGCGCAGGCATACGTATCGGGGTCAAGCATGGTATAGTCGCGACCCGCGGTAGAGGCCACCAGTTGGATATACTTGCGGACGTGAATGAGCTCCAGCTCTTCGTCCGTGGCCATCCGGGGTTGGATTTCTACCAACTTCCCTTGCATGCCGGCTTCTTGTACCATCTCATAAATCACTCGCAGCCGCTCCTGGGATTCAGGGTGGTAAGAATCCGCTACATGGTCCATGTAGCGGTTGTCTTTCACGATTCCTGTCCTCGCCATCGGCTCACTCTCCTTTTCGACGGCTCAGCAAAAAATTCTTCACATGGCCAAAGCTTTTCCTGTAAGCCGTTGATAAACTTCTATATACTTTTCCGAAGTCTTCCGCACGACATCCTCCGGAAGGTTAGGGACCGGGGGCTTCTTGTCCCAATGGATGGACAGCAAATAATCCCGGACAAATTGTTTGTCGAAACTTTTCTGAGGCCCTCCGGGAGTATATCCCTCCTGAGGCCAGAAACGGGAGGAGTCCGGAGTTAAGGCTTCGTCGATGAGCAGCACCTTGCCGTTTTCATTCAGGCCGAACTCAAATTTGGTATCGGCAATAAGGATTCCCCGCTTCTCGGCCAGAGCAGCAGCCTGTTGGTACACTCGCATGCTCACCGAACGGATTTCTTCAGCCAATTCCTTCCCCAATATCTTTACCATAGCCGAAAAATCGATGTTTTCATCATGGTTCCCCACTTCTGCCTTTGTCGATGGCGTGAATAAGGGAGTCTCCAGCTTCGCGGATTCTTTCAACCCCGGCGGAAGGGCAATGCCGCTGATCGAACCCTTTTCCTGGTAGTCATTCCAACTAGACCCTGAAAGGTATCCCCGGACGATGCACTCCACCGGCAGCGGCTTCGTTTTCCTCACGAGCATGGCCCGTCCGGCTAACATTTGTGCATTGAGCGGAGGAAGACCTGGAAATTTTTCCAATTGGGTAGTGACCATGTGGTGGGCCACAACGGTCTCCAGGGTCTGGAACCAATGAGCGGAAATCTGGTTTAACACCCGCCCTTTATGGGGAATTCCATTGGGCAGCACCACATCGAAGGCGGATATCCGGTCTGTGGCCACGATCATCAAATGTTTCCCCAAATCATAGATGTCTCGTATTTTACCGCGGTGAGCCAGCGGGATCTCCGCCAACTCCGTAGTCAATAAAATTTCGGTTGCCATATCCTTTCCTCCTCCCCACCATACTTTCTTATCTCGTTTTTAAAGCATTTCCGGGGATGCTGTCAAGGGTTTCTTCCACCTTGCCTGCCTTTCCTTTCCATATTCATTCTTAAATTTATATAGACTGGCGAGAAAGAGGCAGGAAAATGCTGAGTGCCGGCCAATCGGCGGGAGAGGGGTGGCCAATTTGATTTTGCCCTTGACACTACCCATAAAAGTTTCTATTCTTGAATAAAAAGGTCTACCGCAATGTTTGGCATCGGCCTCCCAGAATTAATCATCATCCTGATCGTAGCCCTGATTGTTTTCGGCCCCAAGAAACTTCCCGACTTGGCTAAGTCTTTGGGAAAAGGGATGGCCGAATTCAAGAAAGCCACGGATGATCTAAAATCAAGTATTGACACCGATCTTAAGATAGACCTGGACCAAGATGAAACATCCAACCCGCACCAATCAGAAGCGCTTTCTCCAACTGAAACCGGGGTTGATGCTGATGTGACCCCTCCCGAATTGAAAGAATCTTCGACCGAGCCAATTTCAGCCCATGAATCCTTCATCGAGGGTTTGGAAACAGAAAAAATAGATACGGCTGAACCTCAAGAAGGCGTGCCTCCCGAAAAGGCCATCGCCCAGACCACTCCTCCGCCAAAGGAAGAAAACCAACCTGTCACCACCAAAGAACCCGTCTGAAAAGTCTGATAAGAAACTCCCTCTAACCGCGCACCTGGAGGAACTGCGCAAGAGGTTGATTTATTCCTTCCTGGCCATCGGCGTGGCTTTTGCGCTTTGTTACGCTTTTATTAAACAGATCGTAGAAATCTTAATGCGCCCCCTTGTCCAGGTTTTGCCCCAGGGCAGCACGCTGGTTTTTACCGCCGTTCCCGAAGCTTTTTTCACTTATTTGAAAGCAGCCATCCTGGCCGGGATCTTTTTTTCTTCCCCTTTTATTCTTTACCAAATCTGGGCTTTCGTCTCCCCCGGACTTTACCAGCGGGAAAAAAAATACATTTTCCCTTATTTGATCGTTTCTTCAACCTTCTTTGTTGGCGGTGCCTTTTTCTGTTACTATATCGTCTTTCCGGTGGTCTTTCGTTTTTTCCTAAGCTTCGCCTCCGAAACGATCCGCCCGCTCCCCGCCATCAAGGATTATCTCACTTTTACCATCAAACTTCTTCTGGCCTTCGGCCTGTTGTTCCAGTGGCCGGCATTGATCCTTTTTTTAGCACGCATGGGGGTCGTTTCATCCTCGATCCTCTCCCGCAACCGCAAATATGCTGTTTTGGTCATTTTCGTTGCTGCAGCTATTCTTACACCCCCTGATTTGGTTTCCCAACTCCTTTTGGCTGGGCCGTTGCTGGCCATGTATGAAGGATCCATCTGGATAGCTAAATTCTTTGGCAAAAAGAAGAAAGGAGCGGAAAAAGAGGAGGAAAAATAAGATAACTTTTAATTGCGGGCCGAACCTTCGCTTCGGCCCTTTTTTGCGCCCGCGCAAATTTGGTTAAACTCCTCTAATATTTCCCGCTGGCGCCGGTTTAGCTTGCTGGGGATCTCTACCTGCAATTTTACCTTTTGATCCCCTCGGCCGCTCCCTCGGAGAATGGGCATCCCGTATCCTCTCAGGGTAAAGCTTTTCTCCGCCGGAGTTCCCGGCGGAACCTTCAGTTTGGCCTTTCCTCTAAGGGTGGGAATTTCGATCTCCGCTCCCCTCACAGCTTGAACCAGGGTAATGGGAATCTGGCACAGGATATCATTCCCCGATCGGCTAAAGATAGGATGCTTCCTTACGGAAACCATAACATAGAGGTCTCCAGGCAATCCACCGTTTCTGCCCATTTCTCCCTCTCCCCGGAGACGCAGGCGGGTTCCGTTGTCTACCCCGGGGGGAATATGGGTGCGGATGATGCGGGTCAACTTGATGTGACCCATTCCCCGACATTGGGAACACGGTCGAACGATAACTTTCCCTTCCCCTCCGCAACGTTGGCAAGTTGTCTCCGTTATAAAAAAACCACGCTGAGCCCGGAGCGATCCTATCCCCCGGCATGCAGGACAGGTTACGGGCAGAGTTCCGGGAGAACAACGGCTTCCCCGGCATAGCGGGCAAATCGACATCCGGGGAATTTTGATTTCCGTTTCCATGCCGAAGGCCGCTTCTTCTAAAGAGACCTCTAAGTTGTATCGGAAATCCCCCCCTCTGGTTCTGGTAAACCTTTGCCTCCGACTTCCGTAAAATTCCCTAAAAATTTCACCCCAAAAATCATCAAAAAAATTCCCGGGGGGAGAAAAGTCTCCCGGTTCCCGGAATCCCTCAAAACTTCCCCGGGCCATGGAGGCACCGTAGCGGTCATACGCCGTCCGTTTTTTCGTATCCTGCAAAACCTCGTAGGCTTCCGTAATGTGCCGAAACTGCTCTGCGGCGGAAGGGTTTCCAGGATTCTTGTCGGGATGAAACTGGTGGGCGAGGCGACGGTAGGCTTTTTTGATCTCCTCTGGCGTGGCCGACTGATCAAGACCGAGGAGGTCATAATAATCTCGGTAAGACATCAAGTTCCTTTTATCTTTTGATCGGTCTGGGCTTTCGAAACGATGACCTTGGCTGGTCGAAGGAGGCGGTCATGGAAGAGATACCCTCTTTCAACTTCCGCAATCACCCGATTGGGTTCTTGCTCGCTTTCCTCCTGCGCAATGGCTTCGTGTTGCTCAGGGTTAAAAATCTCCCCGGCAGCCTGGATTGCTTTCACTCCAAATTTTTCCAGGATGTTTAAAAACTGTTTGTGGGTAATGGCCACCCCTTCCAAGAGAGAATCGCTTTCTTGCGCGTTTCTTCCGTGGTCGATCGCCCGGGCTAAATTATCCAGTGCGGGCAGCATTGCCTTAAGGAGGCTCTCACTCCCAAATTTTATCGAGTCAGCTTTTTCCCTCTGCACCCGCTTCTTATAATTCTCAAACTCCGCCCGCAAACGTAACCATTTATCGAAATTTTCTGCCGCTTCCTTGGTTTTTTCTTCCAGTTGAGCCTGGATTTTTTCCTGGGAAGTCTGTTCGGGCGTTTCCGCTGCCGGTTCCTTTATTTTTTCGGTTTCCCCGACAGGCTTTTCTTCGTCGGCCTTTCCGCCCCTTTCTTCCGCAAGAGTTACCCCCAGATTCTTTTTTTCATCATTGGTTTTATTTTTTTTATTTCTCTCGCTCAAGATAATTTCTCCTTCTACGTATTGCTCCCCCTCCCGGGTCTTATCAACTTTCAGAGGTTACTACTCATCCATGCTTTCCAGAATTTTGCCCAGGATTCTGGCCGTATAATCCACAATGGGGATGATGTTGGAGTAGTCCATCCGCGTTGGCCCGATTACTCCCAGAGTTCCCAAGGTAAAGTTCTCTTTAGAATAAGGCGCGGCCACGATGCTGCACTCTCTCATCTCGTTGAATTCGTTTTCCGCGCCGATAAAAATTTGAATCCCAGGCGTGGACAGAGCCTTGTCCAGGAGTTTGACAATCTTGGTCTTCTCCTCGAACGCCAGGAGAAGGAGCCGCATCTTCTCCACGTCGGCAAACTCTGGAGACTGAATGATATTGGTTTTTCCTTCAATGTAAAGATCCCCTGCCGCTTCGTCTTCCAGGGCTTTCTGGCTGAGTTGGAGGGCACGATACATGAGTTTATCAAAGAGGACTTTCTCCTTCTTCATCTCCTCCACAATTTTGTGTTTGGCTTCAACCAGGCTCAATCCGCCCATGATCTCGTTCAGGTACTTGCTGTATTTTTCCAGCTCATCCTGATTTAACGGCTCGTCGGACTCGATCAATTTATTTTGAACTTCGCCCGACTTGGTAACGATGATCACCAGGATTTTTCTCTCTCTAAGCTTGATAAATTCTACATGTTTGAACACATTACTCCCAAAACGCGGAGCCAAAACGACCCCTGTCTGTTTGGAGAGCAGAGAAAGTAAAGACGAGGCGTGCTTCATCATCTCGTTTATGTCCATCTTCTCATTTTGCAGGCTCAGTATTATACGATCTTGGTCAATCTTGTTGAGTCGGCGCACCTCCAATATGCTATCCACGTAGAAGCGAAAGGCCCGATCCGTAGGCACCCGCCCGGCTGAAGTGTGCGGCTGCTGCAATAAGCCCATCTCCTCTAAATCCGCCATAACGTTGCGGATTGTTGCTGGACTGAGCTCCATCTTATATTTTTTAGACACAGTTCGTGATCCCACCGGTTCTGCAGTTTGGATATAATCCATAATAATTGCCTGCAATACTTTACGGTCTCGAGAAGTTAATGTCTCGCTCATCGGATCACCTCTTTAGCACTCTAAACCCAAGAGTGCTAATTAAACATAGCAACTATTCTCCCTCTTGTCAACCCTGAGCGGCGCTTCTTTACCCCGCCTTCAAAGGCGGGGCTTGGCGCCGCCGAATGGGTCAAGAATGGCATTCCCTCGGTTCTCTTCACTTTTTAATAAATTGATGAATTCCCAGTAAAAATGATTGCCAGAATATTTATTTGTGGTAAATATGAATGATCATAATCCAGACAAGGAGGAAAGGTTCATGTTGGCAAAGCTGTTTTCCTTACCGGGTAAAGTTGCCTTGATCACCGGTGCGAGCCGCGGGATAGGGCGGTCCATTGCCCTGGCCTTTGCGGAAGCCGGGGCCAAATTGGCAGTTTCCAGCCGTAATAAGCGGCCGCCGGAACTGGAAAAGGTGGCGGAACAGGTTCACGCAATGGGCGGCGAGGCCTTAGTTATTCCGGCCCACGTGGGTAAGAAAGCAGAGGTGCAAAAGCTCGTTCAAGGAACACTTCAAGCTTTCGGCCGGATCGATGTATTAGTCAACAATGCTGGAGCGAATCCCATATTAAGTTCGATGGTGGATCTGGAAGAAGAGGCTTTTGATAAAGTTTTGGAAGTAAACTTGAAGGGTGCCTTCTTGATGAGTAAAGCCGTCGCTAAGGAGATGATCAAACAGGGTGGAGGCAGGATTATCAATATCAGTTCGGTCAGCGGGCTCCGCGCGCGGGCGGATCAAACCGGAGCCTACTGCATCAGTAAGGCGGCCCTAAACATGATGACTCAGGTGATGGCGCGGGAATTGGCCCCGCATAACATTTTAGTAAACGCCATCGCCCCCGGCTCCATCAAAACGGAATTCAGCCGGGTGAACTGGACGGACCCCGATCGCCAGGCGCAGCGCATCAGAGAAATTGAACTCAAACGATTTGGTGAACCCGAAGAGGTCGTGGGTCTGGCCCTTTTCCTGGCGACGGAAGCCAGTTCATTCGTAACGGGTGAAATCATCCGCGTGGACGGGGGACAAACGATATAAATAATGGCTCAAGGTACAAGGACAAAGTTCAATAACTCTTACTCCTTGCGCCTGGCATTTTAATAAATAAAAAAGGAGCAAAAAAGATGGCAATCCCGATTTATGAAATCTATGCTCTCAAGTACGCCGGGCCTTTCACCCGCCCAGCGTCCATGGTCAACTGGTTCCAGGACATAGATAAGAACCTCCAGATCAATTATTATATTTTTGCTATCCGGGGAGGGGGTGAAACAATTATCGTCGACTGCGGCTGTGCCCCCCAATTAGCCAAGGAACGCAATCTGGCCGGCTACGTCAATCCGGTAGATGTCCTGAAAAGGATTGACCTAGACGCCGCAAAAATAAAACACGTAGTGGCGACCCATATTCATTTTGACCACATCAGTGGTGTGGAGTTATTTCCGCAGGCAACGATTTTCCTTCAGGAAAAAGAGTTCAATTTCTGGATGACCAATCCCATCGCCAAACGTGCTCCATTTCTTCACGTTACGGACCCGGTAGCCAATCGTTACCTGGCCGGGTTAAAAGGGAAAAAGAGGCTGCAGCTCTTGCGGGGGGATAAAAAAATCTTGCCGGGAATCAAGTTGCTGCTTTGTCCGGGTCACACCATCGGCCTGCAAACAGTGGTCGTAAACACCGCCAAAGGAAAGGCCATCGTGGGTTCGGATTCCGCCCATACTTTCTCCAGTTATCGCACCGACATTCCCAGTGCGATCATCACCGACATGATCGCCTGGATGAAAAGTTACGATAAGATCCGGGCCAAGGCTTCATCCCTCGACCTTATCTTCCCGGGCCATGACCTCGCTCTGATAGATGCCTATCCCAAAGTTGCCGAGGATGTGTCCCGATTGGTGTAAGACATTCAAGTTATAAATTAGCCACAGAGGGCACAGAGATCACAGAGTTTTAAAAACGCTGATTAAGGATAAATAAAGAATACGCGTTAAGTGCCCAAAATTAATGAAGATGCTAAAAGGTGCCAAAAAGGAATTTCCTATACTATA
>JAHJQK010000150.1 GCA_018819135.1 Pseudomonadota bacterium
TATTACATATAGGATTAAACCATGAAAAAAAGAGGATGTCAAGCTTTTTTTAAGAAAAACTTAAAACATCCTCTAATATATTGACTTCAAAAGGGATTTTAACCCCTATTTCTTATGGCGGAATTTGAGAATAAATTTCTTGAAAATTTTTTCTTTCAGGAAAAACTTTTCCTCGCAGTTAAAAAAAACGCTCTGGGGGGTAATTTTTAAGATTTTTGAGGAGGTGTTTTTTCGTCCGGTGGGGTTTCTTCTTTTTTAGGCGTGATGTCTATGGCGTCGGCTTCATGCAGGCCCTTCTTGAAATTGCGGATGGAACGCCCCAGCCCCCGGCTGATCTCGGGGATCCTTCTCCCTCCAAAAAATAATAAGACAATGGCGAGAATGATTACCAGCTCTGTTAAACCTAAACCGAACACGTAAATCCCTCCCCAATAAATCCGTTAGGTCCGTTGAGTCCGTTAGACCGTTGGGGTCCTTAATTCCTTTACTTCGCTTAACGTTCTAAACGATCTTAACGTTTGTAACATTCTAACGCTCCTAACCAATCTACCATGTTTCCCTCTGAAAGTCACATACAAATCCATGGCCATTTCTTTCCCAGGGCCACACCATTTAATTTTTTTTTGCCAGGGGAAGTGATGGATGGCCTTCTACCGCCAATAAACGATTTCTCCGGTCTTATTTCATTTCCAGCCCATAGGGAGTTTATTTAGGCTGTCTTTTTTATGCTATATTTAAAAAACCTTGCCATAAGGGAAGAAGGGTATGGACAACCGGGAAGAAAACCTGCTTAAGAAATCTAAAATCCTGCAAGTCGTCCACCGCCTGGCTCAAAAACGTAAGGAAAAAGTTTATCTGGTGGGAGGAGCGGTCCGCGATCTTCTGCTCCAAAAACCCTCCGATAAAGATTTTGATTTTGTGACTGCCGGAAAAACCAGGGACCTGGCCAAAGAAGTGGCCATGGAAGCAGGAGGGCATGTTTTCCCTCTGGATGAACCTTTAGGAACCTGGCGAGTGGTTTTCAAAAAAAGAAAGAAGAGAAGCGAATTAGATTTTTCTACGATGCTGGGTCGGGACATTATGGATGACCTGCAGCAAAGAGATTTCACCATTAACTCCATGGCGATCGCGCTGCCGGACTTCTTCCAGGCGGAGCCTCCCAATCTACTGGATCCTATGAATGGTCTTGCTGACCTCCGCCAAAAGGTCCTCCGGGCCAACTCGGAAGAATCTCTGCGCCGGGACCCGTTGAGAATGCTCAGGGCCTTCCGTTTTGCCTCCACCCTCGGTTGGCAGCTTGATCCGGCAACCTTACGGTTGATCCAGAAGAACAAAGATCAAATCCTTTGCTCGGCCGGAGAAAGGATTCGGAGCGAATTCTTTGCGGCTTTGGCTGAAAGCCAAGCCGACCGCTTTCTCCGCGACCTTTACCATTCAGGGCTTCTGGAAAAAATTTTCCCGGAGATTCATGGGTGGGAAACCCTGGACCAGGGAGCCTATCATGACTTCCCCCTTCTGGAGCATGCCTTCAGGACGGTCCAGGCGGCGGAGTGGATCCTGGCCCATCTCCAAGATCTTTATCCCGCCGTGGCAATTTCCCTCGAACATTATTTTGCTCAGATGGTCGAAGAAGGGATAACCAGAAAAGCTCTCTTCAAGTTTGCCGCTTTTGGCCACGATTCCGGCAAACCGGGTACCCGCAGTTTTGATCCGGATACCCAATCCATCCGGTTCCTCGACCACGACCGGCAAGGCCAGAAGATTAATGCCTTGATCGGCCGGAGAATGAAGCTTAGTAAAAAATCGATTCGCATCCTATCTGAGCTGACCCGCCAACACATGCGGCTCTTGAGTCTGGCCAGAACCAAGGAGGTGACTCCTCGGGCCCAATACCGCTTTTTCCGGGATTTAGGCCAGGAAGGGATAGCGGCAAGCCTCCTGGCCTTGGCCGACAAACTGGCTGCGAAAAAGTTTGACCTCCATTGGCCTCTGGGGGAAGATCTTCCCGATGACTTGGCCAGAATCAAAGAAGTGGCCGAAAAACTTTTGCATTATTATTATGAAGATTTTTCCCTTAAAACCCAGAAGCCGTTACTCAGCGGAAGGGAGATTATGGAAGCCTTCGGAATACCCCAGGGTAAAGAAGTAGGAAACTTATTAGCTAAACTGAGGGAGGCGGAGATCGCTGGCCTTGTTCATACCCGGGAGGAGGCCTTAAAATTTTTAAAAAATATTGACAGATCAAGGCTATTTGGTTAATATATAAGTAATCTTTTAGCCCAGCGGGCGTAATTCAGGGGTAGAATGCAAGCTTCCCAAGCTTGACGTCGCCAGTTCGAATCTGGTCGCCCGCTCCAACGGCAAAGAAAAAAAATTATTTAATAGTAGAGGCCATGACCTACGGTTAGCTAAAAGAGGCGTTTTTCATGAGTTCTGCTTGAAAAAAGTGGGCTCGCGGGCCCATTTTTTTTTGCGGAAAAAGGGAAGCTGGTAGTGAAACTTGATCATCTTCTTCAAGAAGTACGCCAGGTTGTCGACCCTGTCCTTCAGTCACAAGGTGTAGAATTGATCGACCTGGAATATCAGAGAGAATCGCCGGGGTGGGTATTACGGATCTATATCGACCGCGAGGGAGGAATCACCGTGCAAGATTGCGCCGAGTTAAGTGGTGAGCTCGGTGCGATCCTGGAGGTCCGGGACCTGATTGACAACCCTTATACTTTGGAGGTATCTTCCCCCGGCCTCACTCGACTGCTAAAAAAGCCCGAAGATTATAAGAAGTATCGAAACCATCTGGCAAGAATCAAAACATTTGAACCCATAGAAGGTCAGAAAAATTTCAAGGGAATCCTCCAAGGTCTGGAGGGGGAGACGGTTTACGTGCAAGTCGAAGGACGAATCTTGGAGATCCCTCTCCGGGGCATCGCCAAGGCCAACCTGGAAATCGAATTTTAGTAAAGGGGATGAAGAAATGATTTCGGACTTAAGTCGCATCATCGACCAGGTGGGGAAAGACAAAGGGATTGACAAAACGATCTTGATTGATGCCTTAGAGCAGGCGTTGCTCGCGGCCGCCAGGAAGAGATATGGTCCCAAGCAGGAGATCGAGGCCAAGTATAATGAAGAGGCAGGAGAGCTTGAACTTTTCCAGTTCAAGACCGTGGTCAAAGACGTAAAAAACCCTCCCGCGGAGATCTCATTGAAAGAGGCCAAAGAACTGGATGCCGATGTAGAAATCGGGGATAGCCTGGGCACAAAGATTGACATTGCGGAATTTGGAAGGATTGCCGCTCAGACTGCCAAACAGGTGATCATCCAGCGGGTTAAGGATGCCGAGCGCGAAAATATCTTTGAAGATTTCAAAGATCGCAAGGGAGAAGTGATCTCCGGGACCGTCCAGCGTTTTGAGAAAGGGTCGATTATTGTTAACCTGGGCAGGGCAGAAGCCGTGATTCCCCAGCAAGAGTTAGTTCCCCGCGAAACCTATAAACCAGGAGATCGCATCCGGGCCTACGTTCTGGATGTGCGCAAGACTCCCAAAGGTCCCCAGATTATCCTTTCCCGCAGCAATCCAAACTTTTTAATGAAGCTCTTCGAACTGGAAGTGCCCGAGGTCTCGGAAGGCATCGTGAAGATCCTCAATGCGGCCCGGGAACCGGGAGGCCGGGCAAAAATTGCCGTCTATTCTCAAGATTCCGATGTGGATCCAGTGGGAGCCTGCGTGGGGATGAAAGGATCCAGGGTGCAGGCGGTGGTCCAAGAGCTTCGTGGAGAAAAGATCGACATCATCCCCTGGAGTGATGACTCGGCAAGCTTCGTTTGCAATGCGCTGGCCCCGGCGGAGATTTCTAAGGTGATCATCCACCAAGACGCCAAATCTATGGAAGTGGTTGTCGAGGATGACCAGCTTTCTTTGGCGATCGGCCGGCGGGGGCAAAACGTCAGGTTGGCGGCCAAACTCACCGACTGGAAGATCGATATCCGCAGCGAACCCAAGGCGGAGAGAGTTGTTCCCGATCTTGATCAAATTGCTTCGCGGGGGATGGATCGGGTAGATCGCGTAGCCGGCGTTGGAGAAAAGACGGCTCAACTACTCAACGCCGCCGGCTACTTAACCGTGGCGGATATTTGCCAGGCCACCCCCGAACAGCTTTCCAAGATCGAGGGCATAGGCTTGAAGAAAGCGGAGAAGTTGATCAATGCGGCCAAGGCCCATTTCGATCAAACCGGTGAGAAAAAATGAGGATCCGCAGGGTCATTGAAGGGGGTAAGCAGGGTGACGAAAGTTAGAATTCATGAGTTGGCAAAAGAATTGAAAATGGAGAATAAAGATCTCCTCAAACTCTTGGAAAAAATGGGGCTACCTGTAAAGACCGTCCATAGCACCCTCGAAGACTCTGATGTGGAACGGGTAAAAAATCAAATCAGCCTCTCCCGTAAAGAAGGGGTTGTTGAGCAACGGATCAAACCCACGATTATCCGCCGACGGGTAAAGCGTGAAGAGGAGATTCCTTCTGTACCCGAGCCCGCCGCCCCGGAGGAAGTAAAACCTCCAACCGTCAAGAAAGCGGTCACCCCCGAAGTTGTTAAAAAGGTGGAAGAGAAAGTCGAAGCCCAACCCGAAGTAGGGCAGGAAGTACCTCCCCCGGAAGTTGAACCGGTGGCTCCCCTCCTCCCCCCATTAGAGAAACCGGTAATTTCCAAGCCACCCGAACCTCAACCTGTTGCCAAGGCGAAAGTCCCCGAAAAGCCTCCCGGAAAAATCAAGAAGAAGCATGAACCGGCCAAAATTATTGAACGCCCCACAATCCCCCCACCCGCACCAATACAAGAACAGAGGGAAGCGGTTAAAAAGGGAGCGGTAGCTTTTCCTCCTAAGGCACCGGCTGTTCCCTCAAAACCGCCGATCATTTTACAGCGTCCAACCCCGGCGATCATCAAACCGTCGTTGGAAGAGGAAGAAAAGGGGCGGCGCAAGAAGAAATTTAAAAAGGATGTGCAGGTTCTCGAGGAAGGCAAGCCGCAGCGGGTGCGCATCATCACCACAAAAAAGCGGACTTTCAGGGAGCACGATTTTTTCCGAGAAGAACGCGGAAGAAGACCTTTTCCCTCCGAAAGAGAGCCGAGGAGTAAAAGTTCTAAGGCAAAAATGGCTAAACCCGAAGTGACTCTCCCCAAAGCCATCAAGAGAAAAATTCGCATTTCCGAGGCCATTCTCGTCGGGGAGCTGGCCAAGCGCATGGGGATCAAAGCCTCGGAGGTGATCAAAAAACTGATGGAGCTGGGGTTGATGGTAACAATCAACCAGGCGATTGACGCCGATGCCGCTGCCTTGGTGGCCACGGATTTCGGATACGAGGTGGAAAAGACGCGGTTTGAAATTGAAGATCTGATCGAAGAGCAAGGAGAAGGCTCTGCGAACCTCCTTCCCCGTCCTCCGGTGGTTACTATCATGGGACATGTGGATCACGGTAAAACTTCTCTGCTGGACTCCATCCGCCAGACCAACGTCACGGCCGGGGAAGCCGGGGGAATTACCCAGCATATTGGGGCTTATGAGGTCGACGTGGATCACCGTAAGGTGGTGTTTTTAGACACCCCCGGTCATGAAGCCTTTACCGCTATGCGGGCCCGAGGAGCAAAGGTTACCGACATTGTCGTTCTCGTGGTTGCTGCTGACGACGGAGTGATGACCCAGACGGTTGAAGCCATCAACCATGCGAAAGCCGCCCAAGTTCCTTTAATCGTAGCCATAAATAAGATTGATAAAACCAATGCCAACCCGGAACGGGTCAAGCAGGCCTTAACCGAGTATGGACTCGTACCCGAAGCTTGGGGCGGACCAACGATTTTTGCCGAGATTTCGGCCAAGCAAAAGATCGGTTTGAAAGAGCTCTTAGAAATGATCCTTCTCCAGGCAGAGGTATTAGAACTGAAGGCGAATTTCAACCGGCCGTCAACCGGCGTCGTGATTGAAGCCAAATTGGACAAAGGCCGGGGGCCGGTGGCGACCGTCCTTGTCCAGGACGGGACTCTCCACGTAGGGGACGCATTTGTCTCGGGTATCCACTTCGGGCATGTGCGGGCCATGATCAACGATCACGGTGAGAAGATGGAAAGCGCAGGGCCATCCACCCCGGTGGAGGTCATCGGTTTCCCCAGCGTACCCAATGCCGGGGATTCTTTTGTGGTCATCACCGATGAGCCTCGCGCCAAAGAATTGGCGATGCAAAGGTTACTGAAACAACGGGAAGTGGAGCTTTCCAAGACTTCCAAAGTTACCCTGGAAGATTTTTACAAAAAGATGAAAAAGGGCGTAGTCAAAGACTTAAATCTCATCCTGAAGGCCGATGTCCAAGGATCGATCGAAGCTCTGGTTGAAGCCCTGAACCGGTTGAGCACCGAGGCCGTCAAGGTGAATATCCTCCATACCTCCGTAGGGACCATTAATGAATCAGACTGCATGCTGGCTTCTGCTTCGGAAGCAATCATCCTGGGGTTCACCGTGAAGGTCGAACCCAAAGCCCAAACTCTGGCGGAACAGGAAAAGATTGACCTGCGCCTCTACAACGTCATTTACGATGCCTTAATCGATGTACGCAAGGCCATGGAGGGGCTCCTGGAACCAATTTACGAAGAGCGCTTGATGGGCCGGGCGGAAGTGCGGCAGATCTTCAATATCTCCCGGGTTGGCGTGGTAGCCGGCAGTTTTGTCTTGGAAGGCAAGATTGTCCGCGGGTCTCATGCTCATTTGGTGCGGGATGGGCAAGTCATTCACGAAGGAAGCATCACTTCTTTAAAACGTCTTAAAGATGACTTCAGGGAGGTGACTTCTGGGTTCGAATGCGGAATTACCGTGGGGGATTTTCGCGATTATAATGTCCATGACATCATCGAGTCGTACGGGATTGAAAAAGTAACCGTTCAACTCTGATGAATTCATAAAAAAGCAAAATTTGCCACAGAGCACACAGAGAACACAGAGCTAACACATTTAAAAGTAAAAGCTTTTCTCTGAGTCTTCTGTACTACTAACGTTCAAACTCTGAAAATTTTGTGAAGATTTTTTATAAAGTTTTTTATCTGGGTTTATTTGCGTTCATCCGTGTTCTAAGTTGTTTTTTGTTCTAAAGATTTTGGTTATAGCTCTGTGATCTCTGTGCCCTCTGTGGCTAAAATAAGACTTTTTACGAAGCCATCAACTCTAAGAGTTTGGGGAAAGGAAATGGTAATCGGAGTTTGCCAATTGGAGCTTTTTCTCCACGAGAATTTTTCCCTGAAAGGAAAACGCCAGGTGCTCCGCAGCATCGTGCAACGGGCCAGGAAAAAATTCAACATCTCCATTGCCGAAGTAGCAGACCAAGACCTATGGCAGAAGGCCGTGCTGGGGATTTGCGCGGTGGGCAACGACCGAAAATTGGTCAATTCCATTTTGGATCAAGTGGTAAATTTCATCGAAAATACCCAGCTTACCGACGTGGCTGACTCCCAGATCGAGATTATTAATTATTGATTCGCCACAGAGGGCACTGCGGCTAAAATTTAATATTATGCTTTACAAACGAGCCGATCGCGTCGGGGATTTGATCCGGGAAGTGATCAGTGAGATGCTTCTCCGGGACCTGAATGACCCGCGCTTAGGATCCGTAACGATCACCGAGGTGAAAATGACCGATGACCTGAAACTGGCCACGGTCTTTTTTTCCGCCATGGGGAATCATCCCCGGGAAGAAGAATCCCTCCATGGGTTACAAAGCGCCACGGGATACATTAAGAAAAGGTTGGGGAAGGAGCTGAGGCTGCGATACATTCCGGACTTATTATTCAAGGTGGACCATTCATTTGATTACGGGAGCAAGATTGACCGCCTCATCAAGACTATCAAAGAAGAAAAGGACGGCAACTTTACAGAAGATCGCTGAAGAAATTAGAAGCGGCCAGCGTTTCTTAATCTCTTCGCACGAAAACCCGGAAGGGGATGCCCTGGGGTCGATTCTGGCACTGGGTTTGGCCTTAAAGGTCATGGGGAAAGAAGTGCTGGTTTTAAACCAGGATCCCACTCCCGAGATGCTCTCTTTTCTTCCGGGGGCAGAGGAAATCACTCATCAGGCTCCCGCCGACGGAAGGTTTGATGTGGCCTTCGCCCTGGATTGCGGCGACCGGAAACGGCTGGGAGAAGAATTCAACAAGGTGCAGAAGATCTCTAAAATTGTCAACATCGATCACCACATAAGCAACAGTTATTTCGGGGACATCAACTTCGTAGACCCTGCCGCCAGTTCTACGGCCGAGATTATCTTCGATTTACTCCGGATTATACCGGTGGCCATGAGCCCCTCGGTGGCTGAAAATATTTATGCTGGAATTCTCACCGACACCGGTTCTTTCCGTTATTCCAACACCTCGCCTAAGACTTTCACCGTTGCCAGAAGGTGCCTCCTGGCAGGGGTGGAGCCATGGAAGGTGGCGGAGAAGGTTTACGAAACTCAACCGCTCCCTCGGCTTCGGCTCCTGCCCTTGGTTTTAAAAACCTTGGAAATTGCGGAGAAGGGACGAGTTAGCTCGGTATTCGTCACGAAGAAAATGATGGAAGAAACGGAGGCTGCGGCGGCCCTGACCGAGGATTTTATCAACTTTCCCCGCTCCTTAAAAGGGACAGACGTCGCCTTGCTCTTTCATGAGGTTTCCCCAGTGAAATATCGCGTGAGCCTACGTTCACGGGGGGGCGTGGATGTGGCCAGGATTGCTGCCGATTTCCAGGGCGGAGGGCATCCCAATGCCGCCGGTTGTACGGTAGAAGGGACCTTATCCGAGGTCAAGGCCAAAGTTCTGGAACGCGTACAGGCTGCTCTTTGAACGGTGTATTGATCATCGATAAACCGCAAGGCTGGACTTCCCATGACGTGGTGGCCCGGGTGCGTAAAGTACTCAAAGTGAAGAAAGCCGGACACGGAGGAACTCTTGACCCGCTGGCCACGGGTGTTTTGCCGGTTTACCTGAATGAAGGGACCAAACTTGTTTTCTTCAACCTGGAAGGTACGAAAGATTACCTCGCCACCATGAAATTGGGTCAGGAAACCGATACGCTCGACGCCGAGGGGAAAGTGGTTGGCGAAAGGCAAGGGGTTTCCTGTACCCGGAAAGAGATCGAAGAAGTCCTGGAACGATTCCGGGGTCCTATCCGGCAGACTCCCCCGCTCTTTTCGGCAATCAAACAGGGTGGCCTTCCCCTCTACAAACGGGCCCGCGCTGGACAGACGCCCAGTTTGCTGGAGAGGGAAACCATGATCCATACTCTGATCCTGAAAGAAGTTTCTCTTCCCTTTGTTACCCTGCAAGTCACTTGTGGCCGGGGAACTTATATCCGCAGCCTATGTGCTGACGTGGGCCGGGTTTTGGGCTGGGGGGCTCATTTAGTGGAATTGAGAAGGTACCGATCGGGAAAGTTCCACCTCGATCAAGCCCTGAGTATGGAGGAGTTATCCCGGCTGGCTGAACAGGAAAAGATAAAAGAGCGGGTCCTTCCTTTGAAGGACGGTGTGGAAGTCGCAGGATTCATTACCGTGGAAGAACGAACCGCCGAGATGATCCGGCAAGGGCGGACCCTCCGCCTCAAGGACCTTCCGGAGGAGGAATGGGGCTGGCAACAGAAGGGAAGCAGGGTAGGACTCTTACATGGCCCGGACAATCTATTGGCCATTGCTGAATCCATAGGGCATGAAGGTATAGGCCTATCCCATGATTTGCCGGTTCTGCGTATTCTCCGGGTTTTCCAAAATTAGATGATGAGCGAGGGATGGGAATTTAATCCTAACCCAAGAAAGGAGATAATTGTGACATTAATACCAGAAAGGAAAAAGGAAATTATCGAGGGATTTAAGGTCCATCCCACCGACACGGGGTCTCCCGAAGTCCAGATCGCTATCTTGAGCGAGCGCATCACTTATCTGACCGAGCACTTTAAGGCGCATATCAAGGACCACCATTCCCGCCGGGGCCTGTTGAAACTGGTTAGCCAGAGGCGGCACCTTCTCGATTACCTCAAAACGAACGACGTGGAAAGGTATCGCAAGATAATTCAACGGCTGGGAATCCGTAAATAAGTAAGATTCACGAAGTGCTTCTGCGGATTTTTTCTCCGCGTTTTTCTCTTTAAGCAACGACCCTCGGAAGGGAAAGAAGAAGCGCAAGAAAAAATTTTTCACTAAAAAGAGAGGACAAATAAATGGTAGCAATCGATGAGCGCCTCGAAGTTCGTTATACCATCGGGGACAAAGATTTTGTGTTCGAGACGGGTGCGGTGGCCAGGCAAGCCGACGGGGCAGTGCTGGTCTCCTTCGGAGAAACCATGGTGCTGGTTACAGCCACGGCCTCCAAAACAATACGGGAGGGAATTGATTTCTTCCCTTTAGTGGTGGATTACCAAGAAATGGCTTATGCCGCCGGTAAGATTCCCGGAGGATTCTTCAAGCGCGAGGGACGTCCCAGTGAAAAAGAGATTCTCACTTCCCGCTTGATCGATCGCCCCTTGCGCCCCCTCTTTCCCAAGGGTTTTTTCAATGACGTCCAGATCATCGCCACGGTGCTTTCAGTGGATCAGGAAAACGATCCGGATGTTTTGGCGATTTGCGGTGCTTCGGCGGCCCTGGAGATTTCTAATATTCCCTTTAAGGGTCCGGTGGCCGCGGTTCGCGTAGGAAGAGTCGGTGGCAATTGGATCTGTAATCCCACCTTGAGCCAGGTCCAGGAAGGCGATGTCAGCTTGGTGGTTGCCGGAAGTCGAGAAGCAGTGGTCATGGTAGAAGGAGGAGGAAACGAACTCTCCGAAGAGGATCTTTTGCAAGCCATCTTCTTTGGCCACCAATCGCTTCAACCCCTTCTTGATCTGCAAGAGGAGCTAAAAAAGAAGCGGCTCCTGCTGGAAAATGAGAAACGGAGAGCGGCCGGAGAGCCGATGATCATGATCATCGAGAAAAGGCCGGTTCCGGAGCTTTCTGCCGACCCGGTCATTGGGCAGCAGGTGCTTTTGGGCGAGGAAGCGCTCCGGCAGAGGATACGCACCGCGGGGCAAGAAAAAATTAGCCAAGCCTTGGCCATCGCCCGCAAAAAGGCGCGTAACGAACAACTCGAAGCCGTCCACCAGGAGACACTGAAACCCCTTTTGGAGGAATTTCCCAAAAATATCCGGGAAATCAAGGATTATTATGAAGCGTTAGAAAAATTTGTTTCCCGCCAGCCGGTCTTCCTGCAGAATCGGCGGATCGATGGGCGGGCCCTCAATGAAGTTCGCCCCATCCATATTGAGATCGGGTGGCTTCCCCGAACGCACGGCTCGACCAAATTTTCCCGGGGGGAGACCCAGGTTTCGGCCGTGGTCACCTTGGGTTCGGCTGATGATGAGCAGAAAATCGATGCCCTTAGCGGGGAAACTTTTAAATCTTTCATGCTCCATTATAATTTTCCGCCTTTCAGCGTTGGGGAAGTTCGCATGCTGCGCGGTCCCAGCCGCAGGGACATCGGCCATGGGGCTCTGGCTGAGCGTTCTATTAGCCGCATCCTTCCCCTTAATGAAAATTTTCCTTATACCATCCGGATTGTTTCTGAGGTATTGGAGTCTAACGGATCCTCTTCCATGGCCACGGTGTGCGGGGCCTCCCTGGCCCTGATGGACGCAGGCGTTCCCATTAAAAACCCAGTAGCCGGAATTGCCATGGGATTGCTTAAAGAAGGCGATAAGATAGCCATCCTCACTGACATCATGGGCGATGAAGACCATTATGGCGATATGGATTTTAAAATAGCAGGGACGAAAAACGGCATTACCGGGTTCCAGATGGATATCAAAATTTCGGGCGTGACCCGGGAAATTCTCGGGCAAGCCCTCGCCCAGGCCAAAGAAGGGAGGGAATTTATCCTGGAGAAAATGGCCAACGCCCTGGCCACACCACGGGCTGAACTTTCCATTTATGCCCCACGGGTTCTCACCCTCAAAATCAAGCCGGACAAAATCCGCGAAGTTATCGGACCGCAAGGAAAGGTCATCCGGGGAATTCAGGAGGAAACCGGGGTAAAAATTAACATCGAGGACAGTGGTCTGGTCCAGATTTTCTCTGCCGATATGGAATCAGCCAATCAAGCAGCTAAAAAAATCCGGCAGTTGACCAAAGAAGCAGAAGTCGGAGAATTCTACCTGGGGACCGTGACCTCCATTGCCCGCAAACCCGACGGAAAAGAGTTCGGGGCCTTCGTGGAAATCTTTCCCGGAACGGATGGTTTAATCCATATCTCTCAACTGGCCAAGGAGAGAGTAAAGAACGTTGCCGAGGTACTCAAAGCAGGGGACGAAGTTTTGGTAAAGGTCATCGGTATCGATGAGCGGGGCAAGATCAAGCTTAGCCGGAAGGAAGCCCTGGGGCATCCCTGGCCACAAAAAAATGAATAACATCGCTCTCAGCGATCAGCAGTGAGCTTGCAGCTTGCCGATGGCTGACTGATCGCTGACAACTGATAATTGTAATCTTTTATTAACAACCATGGTCCAAAAAACTGTCTTGCCCAACGGAATTCAGGTTATCACCGAGGAAATTCCCAGCGTCCATTCGGTCTCGGTAGGGGTCTGGGTGGAAGCCGGATCTCGCGACGAGCGCAGCGAAGAGAATGGAATTTCCCATTTCATCGAGCATATGCTTTTTAAAGGTACCCAGCGCCGTTCGGCCCGGCAGATCGCCAAAGAAATTGATGCCGTGGGGGGAATCCTTAACGCCTTTACCAGTAAAGAATTTTCCAGCTTTTACGCCAAAGTCATGGCCGAACATCTTCCGGTCGCCTTGGATCTTTTGTTCGACCTTTACCTCAATTCACTTTTTACTGACGAGGAGTTGGAGAAAGAACGGCAGGTCATCGTTCAGGAAATCAACATGGTCGAGGACACGCCGGATGAATACATTCACGACCTATTCAGCCAATCCTTCTGGCCCCGCCATCCCTTGGGACTCCCAATTATGGGACGGTTGGACACCATTTCCCAAATGGACCGCCGGGCGCTCAAAAATTTTTTTCTCCAGCACTACCTTCAAATTCCGGCTATTATTGTGGCCGCCGGCAAGTTAAAACACGAAGACCTACTCCGGCCTGTACAGGAAGCCTTAAGAAAAATCCAGCCACGGCCTAAAGAAAAAAAGAGTCGCCCTCCCCGCCCCCAACCCCGGATTCAGGTGAAAAATAAGCAGCTGGAACAGGTTCATCTGCTGCTGGGGACGCCAGGTCTTTCTGTGGTCCACCCCCGGCGTTACGCTTTCACGGTTTTAAACACCATCTTGGGAGGAGGAATGAGTTCCAGGTTGTTCCAGGAGGTGCGGGAAAAAAGAGGCCTGGCTTATTCGGTCTACTCATTTGTTTCCTCTTTCGTGGACAGCGGCCTGTTGGGGGTCTATGTGGGAACAGGAGATCACACCCTCCGTCGGGTATTGCAGGTCATCCTGCGGGAGATGAAGAGATTGGCCGAAAATTCCATCAGGCCCAAAGAGCTTCGTTCGGCTAAAGAACAGCTGAAAGGCAATCTTCTTTTGAGCCTGGAAAGTACGGACAGCCGCATGAGCCGTCTGGCCAAAAACGAAATATTTTTTCATCGCTTTGTCAGTACCGAGGAGATTATCGAAGGGATCGAGAAAGTTACGGCTGAAGAAATCAATTCTCTGGCCCAAGGGGTTTTTCGACCGGATTCTCTTTCTCTGACCGTGTTAGGCCCGGTCACCGAAAAAACCATTCCTAAGACCCTTTTTGACGACTGAACAAGGAAGGAAATGATCAAAATCAAGGTCATGAGGGTGCTATCTAATCAAAGCAGGGAAATTTCTCTTCCCCGGTACATGACGGAATATTCCGCGGGGATGGATCTCTTTGCTGCTTTGGAGGAGGAAGTGGTTTTGGCACCCGGCGAGCGTAAACTCATTCCAACCGGTATTGCCCTTGCTATTCCCGCGGGTTGCGAAGGACAGGTTCGGCCCCGAAGCGGCCTGGCTTTGAGAAATGGGGTTACCTTGGTGAATACGCCCGGGACAATCGATGCGGACTACCGGGGGGAAGTAGGAGTGCTGTTGATCAATCTGGGGCACCAGCCCTTCCGGGTCAAACCGGGGGACCGGATCGCTCAGTTGGTCATCGCTCCGGTATGCCGAGCCGTCTTAGAATGGGCCGATGAACTTGATGACACAACCCGGAGCGAAGGGGGCTTCGGGCATACTGGGTAAAAAAATCGAAGCCCTAAATTCGAAATTATGGCTGAGTCACTTTTTTTCAACAGCAAGCAGCGTTTATGGGTTGGAGAGGCCCTGGAAATTGCCGAATCCCTGGCCGAAGATTATTTTCAGGTAAATCTGGGAAATTTGGGACAATTTCCTTACGATTTGCAAACCCTGGCCAACCTGCAAAGCCAGGAGAAGACCCGTAGAGCGTTAGCCCAGGTTTGTAAATACGAGTGGAGTAAAAGAACGCCGCCGTTGAAACGCGGCACCAAAGAGTTTTACAGAATTTGCCTGCAAGACGATAAGATCTTGGATACGGTCCGGACGGAAACCTCATCGTTATCTTTGTTAAAATCTTTGCTGCTTTATATTGTTACCCATGAGCTCATCCACGTCGTCCGGTTCAGCATGGCTCCCCAAAGATTCTTTCTCCGACCCGAAGAGAAGAGAGCCGAAGAAAAAGACGTTCACCGCATGACCTATGAGCTTTTGAAGTCTTTTGCCGATCCCCAAGTCGGGCTCTGGGCTGAGCGATACCGGCCGTGGTGGGGAAAATGCGGCCTTGAGGCGGAGCCGTCGGTCCTTGACAAGTTTTGCCACCGTGCATAAATTTATTGTATAGGAATTTCCTTATTGGACACAGATGAACACAGATTTTCAGGATATAAAATGCAGAAAATAGTTGTCTGCCTTTATCCGTGGAAATCTGTGTCCCAATTAATTGAAATAAAGAATTTTTTTGGGCACAGATCAATACAGATTATCAGGAATGAAACCAAGCTACGAAAACCCGTGTGCTATTGACTTTCGCATAAATAATGGAACGGGCATTGGCACTGCTTTAAACCCCCTCACCTTTATCCTCTCCCCCTGATTAGGGGGAGAGGGGAGGGTGAGGGGGCGTAATAAATTAATCAATGTTCCATTACTTTTGCGAA
>JAHJQK010000151.1 GCA_018819135.1 Pseudomonadota bacterium
GATATATCCCACTACCGCAATACTCAACATGGAGAAAGCAACGGGAAACCCGGTCAACATCAAGACCAGGAGCGAACTCCATATGATAAAGGTTGTCAGGCCAATGGTCATGGTCTGCCTTTCATCTCCGTGGAGGTCATGGTGATGAGATCGCGAATGAACTTGGCCACCCCTTGGAGCAACAGGAGAAGAATCCCTATTACCATGAGAATTTTGAAGGGATATATGGGGGGAGAAAAAACACTGGTGTAAAGTTCTCTTATTTGGAATGAAAACCAGGCGTCCCCGACGGCCTTCCACATCAGCACCCCAATGCCAAAAAAGAAAAAAACAGAGGTAATTAAGTCCACTATTGCCCGCCCTCTTGGAGAAAGGTGAATCACCAGCGCGTCAACTCCAATATGTCCGCCATGAAGAAGCGCATAGCCACCGCCGAGAACCACAAGGGCTCCAAGGAGTTGGATGTTTATGTCCCAGGCCCAAATTGTAGGCCGGTTGAATACATACCGGAGGGTCACATCAAAAACTACTAATAGGATCAAAGGAATAATCAACCAACCAGAAAATTTCCCCACCCATTCATTTAAAGAGTCAATGCGGCGACAGAAACTTTGCACCATTTAAAACCCCTATACCGATTTAGGAAAACAGATACTGATTTTTCTCCCCTTGAATCTGGCCTTTTAAAGTTTCCACAAACTTTCCCATCTCAGCCGATTGAAAAATAACCCAGCCTCTCCCAGTAAAATACATCGTCACGGCCTATGGTCCCCTTATCAGGTCCGGAGAAAGGCTGGGTCTCAGTAATCAAAGCTACTTTATCCTGCCGTAGGCTTTCATTTGCTTCTTTACGATGTCCACTAATTTGGCACACCTTGGGCTTTTGGCAGCTACCTTCGGATAAAGGGTTTCCACCGCCTTTTCAGTCACTTTCTTAACATCCTCATCAGACCAGGCGTATGGTACCAGTCCGTATTTCTCCTTGGCATCCGCTATCACCCAGGTGCACTGCTGTTGCCATTTGTGGGACAAAGCATACGTAATATATCGGAAATCATTCTCCATCAACTTCTGGATATCCTTGGGCAGCGCCTTAAACGCATCCATGTTGATAAGTATGTTAACCGGGGCATTGGCGATCCTGGGGCTGTAGACCATGCCTTTGGCAACCTCCTTCAGCTTAAGTTCCTCCAGCATTGCTGAGCCACCCGTCCATCCTTCAATGGTACCTAGCTTCAACCCCATATAGATCTCCCCCCAGGGAATCGGAACCGGACTGCCTCCCAGCATGGCAATGTAATCTCCCCATAGCCCGACTGCCCTTATCTTTTTACCCTTGATAGCCTCGGGATTAGGTGCAGGGAATGTAGTTCCAATTGCGACAATCGCATCGGTGGGCATGGGGTACCAATTTATATTGCGCTCGGCATAAACTTTTTTCAGTTCTGCATACAACCCATAGTTGTATAAGGCGTCATACTCTGCCGCCGCAGTCGGCCAGGCGAAGACCAGCCCAGTTTCCACATCAGCTTCCGGAATTCTCCCTGTATAGTAGCCTCCATAGGAAACTGCAATCTGAATCACACCTTTGCCTATAGCTTTATCCGCTTCAAAAGGCGGAAAAATTGCCCCCGGTTCTGCCCAATCGATGACCAGACGCCCACCCGTAGTCCTCTTAAGCCACTCAGTCCACTCCCGGGTAATGGCATGAACCCCGGCCTGGGCGGCACTGAAGGGACCGTAAGCTGGTAGCTTTGTAGGAAAGGTCTCCTGTCCCTTCCATTTTATGACCTTCCCCTTCGGGGCCGGCTGGGCCGCTGTTTGGGAAGCATGGCCAAGAAGAAACACCAGGGATAACAAAAAAGCCAAACCGAAACTAAACCATAAATTCTTTTTCATTTTTTCCCTCCATTTCAGTTTTGATTCCTTCCCCTAAATGGATCCTTCTCCAACACCTCAACTGCACCTCAAGCCGATCTCTTTTGAAATCGATCACCCCCTTTCGGCTGCTTCTGTTCAATTTCAGCAGTGATTTTACATTTCTGCCCCGATTAAAGTCAATCCTTTTCCCATTAAGGTTAGTTGCCAGCACAGGAAATCTTCGTACACTGGTTCATAAATTCATCTGCCCCAAATCACTTCCATAGTTCCAAAGCCACACGCAACTCCTCATGAATCTTCGCCGCTTCATGCAACCCCATTCCAGAAAGAGCTGCCTCAATGGCTTGGAAAAAGGCTTTTGTGCCCGCCGAAGGTCCACCCGGATGGGCATGGATGGCTCCTCCCGCACCGATAATGCAGTCAATACCCAAATCATCGATCATTTTATCCATTACCCCCGGGTGCACTCCGCCCCCGATCATGGGAAAACTGGTTTTGATGTTATAAAACCTGCTTCTTAAATTTTGGCAGACTCTTAAATATTGATCGCGGAGGTATGGGAATTTCCCATAGGGGTTCAGTACGAGGACCATGTCTAGCCCCAGTAATCTTGGAAATTTCCCTTGGACCAGAGTCGAACTGACGCCGGAATGCGGGGATTCATACAAGGCCCCGGCAAAATCAGAATGCCCTAAAATGGGCACCTGAATTTCATCCGCCTCCACCAATATTTCAATCGCCGCCATCCCAACGGTCAGATAGTTTAGCATTAAAGCATTGGCCCCGGCATCGATGGCTACTTTTGCCTGGTCGAGAATTTTATCCGGCCGGCAGGTTATATTGGGAGTATAAAGGACTTTTTTTCCATTTTCTTCATAGATTCTTCGGCACTGCTCCATATATTTCTTTACCCGCATCTTGAGAGGGCAAAAGGATGGGTCAGCGATTAATTCGTCATCCTTGATGATGTCCACTCCGCCTTTCCCCGCTTCATAAAAGAGTCGCGCCCCAGCCTCGGGGGTAAATCCCGTGCAAGGCTTGATCATGTTCAGGACCAACGGCCGGTTATATGCTCCCAAAATTTTCCGGACTCCTTCGATGCCAAATTGGGGACCCTTAAACCCCTGGGTATATTCCAAGGGAAATTCGACATCGATGAGTTTTATGATTCCCATTGAGGAAATATTTCCGAAGACCGTTGTTAATAACAGAGGAAAATTATGACCAAAATTGCCCAATGGGTAGGCAATGCGGATAATAAATTGCCGATCCTGGACTCCCGGCGGAATCGCATATTCGTAAGCAGGGATTTCATAGATGCCAATGACTTTTCCTCCGTATTTTTCCCTTATATCTTGGGTTTCTCCGGGCACCTTTACCCACGTCCCTGTGGTTTGTTCAAAGGCAATACTTTCGGCATATTTTACTATATCCGTCTCTCTCTTCACCCCAACGAAATAGGTGGCCACCACATAATCTTCCGCTGCAATCCCCTCCTGGAGCACATGAACATATTGATCCATCACTTCCTCCTAGAAATCTGTTTTGTCCCTGGCAATTTAAATTGTGCGCAAAATCAGGAGTGCCCCCCGTTACTAAAATGAGTAACTGAAAGGCTGTAGGTAATCCTTTTCTTTCACGGCAAGAAGTTTAGCACGAATTCACTTCCCATTCAAAGCCCCCTTTTTTGACTTTTTCAGAGATCTCATTAGATCTCAAGGAGGCAAGAGAAGACGCTCCTGCGGGATTGTTTGGGCCTCATCCCGGGAGTTGAAGGTGACCAGAATCACATCCTCCGCTTCTTGGGAAGGGAGATGGATTTAAACTGGACCACCGCTTCGCGAACCGCCTTTTCGATGGGAATCCGTTCGATGCTGGAAGCCCCGACAAACCCTACGGCGTCGGTGTGCTGGTAGAGATACTGAGTATCCTCGGGAGTGGCAAAGGGACCTCCATGACCCAGGCAGATGATTTGAGGATCGATGGATTTCGCCACCCGGATGATCTCCTGAACCAGCTCAGCTCCTTCTGCCAGAGAGATCGATTGAAAGCCAGCCAATCCACCTTTGGTTGAACCCACGTGAGCCACCAGACAATCCACGCCGCCTTCGGCCATCCGCTTGGCGTCCTCGGTGTTAAAGGTATAGGCGATCGTAAAAAGATCTTTCTTTCTGGCCACCCGCATCATCTCCACTTCCCGGGCAAAACCCAAACCCACGGATTCCCTCACCTGGCGTCGTTCATGTCCCAGCAAGGGACTCAGGGTGGGATAGTTCAAGACCCCTGAATAACCCGCAGCCGCCGCCTCTTCAACGAGCTGGGAAAGGTCCATCCACCGGGGATCGGTGGCCTCGAGGCTGGCAACGATGGGTGTATCCTTGACCACGTTGGTGAGCTCCGGAAGGAGTTTGATCATATCTTCGTTAACGTTTCCCAGAATGGTGGTGGGTAAACCCATTAGTCTGGATTTGCTGGTACAGGCGGTCATGATAATATCCGCCCCTGCAAGGGCCGCACACTTGGCGATGATTCCCGCCCCGCAGCAGGCCACCAGAATGGGCCTGCTTTCGGCATGGGTTTTTTGTAGACGTTCGATGATTTCACTGCGGGTAAATCGTTTCACCATCAGAAACCTCCTCTTCTCTGGGTAATCAATCATCCGTGTGGAATACTCTATCCAGATTTTTCCGATCCAAAAGCATGGGGATTCCCTTTGACTGCCTGGATGACGTTTTTTCCCCTTGAGGTTTCATTTTACAAGCTTATATCCGAGATCCTGTCTTCGTCTCTGCCGGCCATTTCAATGGTATCTTCCGGCCTCCTTGCCCTTCGAATCTCAGAAATGTTTGGGAATCTCTCCCATGGGTACCCAGAAGTTGTTGGGATAGGGATACCAAACGCTCCGATAGCCGGGGGAATTGGGGTCGATTTCCACATCAATGACCCAGGAAGACTTCGACTCCAGGGCTTCCTTGAGGGCCGGGGCCAGCTCGGAAGGAGTGCTGACCTTTCTTCCCCCGACGCCCATGGCCTTGGCCATGGCCACCAGGTCGGGGTTCCAGGGTTCCTGCGTGGACTGCTTCACAAAATCGCAGAAAGCAATCCGCCCGTACAGCTTCTTCATCAGTTCTCGTTCGATCTGGAGCGTGCGGTTATTCATGACGACGGCGATTATCGGGAAGTCATATTCATAAGCCGTCGCCAGGGCCGTGCAGGTAAAGAAGAAAGAACCGTCTCCGATCAAAGCCACGACGGGTTGTTCCGGCCTGGCCAGACGACATCCAAAAGCGGCTGGCAGGCTCCAGCCCATGCGATGAAAAAAACCGCAATGGTGGAAAGTCGGTTGAATCACTCGGTAGAAAGCAGGCGCAAAAGACAGGAGGTGGCCGGTGTCCACGAAGACCGATGCCTCGGGGTAAAATTGGTTGAGTAACTGGGAGACTTCATGGCAAACCCGGGAATAACTCAGGGGCGCTTGATCTGAATGCCGCAGGGGAGCGACATTCTGCTCCCATTCTTCTTTCCACCGGGTTATTTCCTCCCTCCATTCCGCCCAGCGGCCGGGCTGGAGATTGAGGGATTCAAGCTCCTCAAGAAGTGCGATCAAGGCCAGTTTGGCGTCGGAAATGATTCCCACCTCGGGCGGATAAGCTCGGGCAATTTCCGTTGGGTCGATGTCGATGTGAATCAGGCGCGTTTGATCGGGGATGTGAAAGAGTGTCCACCCACCCGTGTCAATGTCTGAAAAATGGGTGCCCACCGCAATCAAGAGGTCGCAGGCACCCGCAGCTCGATTGGCATGGCCGGTCCCGGATCTCCCGATGGCTCCCAGGCACAGGGGCTGATTTTCCGGGTAGGATCCCTTGCCCATGGTGCTCGTGCAGAGGGGAAGGCCGAACCTTTCCACGAGCCTGGCAAGTTCCCGATGGGCGCCGGCGTGATGAATCCCGCTGCTGACGAAGATTAAGGGGCGCGTGGATTTGGCAATCCAACGGGCAGCGTCGCGGATGGCCGATCGATCCGGCCCGGGGGGACGCAGGTCCACCCATTGCCTGGCATTGATGGATTCGTTGAATTCAACCTCCGAATGTTGGATGTCAAAAGGCACCTGCAATACGACCGGCCCAGGCCGGCCCGTGACCGCTGTCTTATAGGCGCGGAGCAACATTTCCACGGCCGTATCCGGTCGACTGATCACCAGAGCCTTCTTGGTATAGACTTTGACCGTCTGAATCCATTCGTCCGGAGCGTATCGGTAAAACTCTTCGATTCCTCCCCGATCAAGCCAATGAGTGGCGCCGCCGCCTGCTAAAACCACCATGGCTGCCGATTCGTAAAAAGCATTGGCCAAAGCCGGAGCGATATTCATATTCCCCGGCCCTACGGATGTGCTTACAATGGGAAGCGGTCCCTGACGTTTGGCGCGGTAATACCCGTCGGCCATGTGAACTCCTTGGTCTTCCGTCCGGCATATGATGCCTTTGATGCGGCTTTCATGGGCAATGGCATCCAGAATCGCCCAGTTCCCGTGCCCGTTGTAAACAAAGGCGACTTCAGTTCCCAAAGCTTCCAAAGCCTTAACCATTGCCGTGGCACACCTCATTTTTGCCATCGCAGTTCCTCCTTTAAAAAAATAAATTGGATTTTCTTCCCAAGATCGCCGGGCCACGTGGAAATCGATCGTAACCCCTAAGCTCTTTTTTTCAGAGGCCTTGACTTAAAGGCTTCCGTTGCACTCTGGATAGCCCTTTCAACGGGAATCCTCTCGATACTGGAGGCGCCCAGAAAACCCACAGCATCCGTGTGCTGATATATATACTCCGTATCTTCGGGGGAAGAAATCGGCCCTCCGTGGGCGAGAAAGATGATATCTTTCTTAATTTCTTTGGCCGCATTCAAAATCGCCTGTACTCGTGCTACCGTCTCTTCCAGCTTCACTGCTCTCTTTGAACCCAATGAACCTCCCGTGGTGAGTCCCATGTGAGCAATGAGGGCATCAACATCGGCCCTGGCCATCGCCTCTGCTTCCTGCGGGTTAAAGGAGTAACATATCGTGAAAAGCCCCATTTCCCTTGCTAGGCCAATCATCTCCACCTCTTTTTCGTACCCCATGCCGAGATCTTCCAGCCGCTGCCGAAAGTTTCCATCCAGTGATCCAACAGTTGGAAAATTCATCACCCCTGAAAAACCGGCTTCCTTAATTTGCTTCAAAAATATCCTCATAACCCGGGTCACATCCGTTCCACAAACCCCGGCGATGACCGGGATATTCTTTACCGCCGGCATAATGGAGCGAAGGCCCATTTCCAAAACAATTTCATTAGCATCCCCAAACGGCATGCTCCCTGCCGAAGATCCATGCCCATCCATCCTGTACAGCCCTGAATTGTAAACTCCGATTAAATCGGCCCCCCCTAATTCGGCAAATTTGGCTGTGATCCCGATTCCGGCTCCGGCCACAATGATCGGCCTTCCATTCTGAATTTCCGTTTGCAACCTTTCCAGAACTTCCTCCCTGGTAAATTGCTTTAGCATACTTTACTCCCTTCTCGGCGGTACTTAACCGTCATGCGCATGAATGGATCTCTGACTCATAAAAATACAGAAAATATTTTTTAAAGGTAAGCTTATTCAAGGTTGGAAATTATCGTTCGGATCATTCTTGGCCAAAATTATCATACTAATCGTGAGTGGAAATTTATTTTTGACCGCTATTTCTATTCATTGCTAAGAAAAGTTAAGAAACGCTCGGGCGAAGGATTGAGGTTCTTTAAAATTTCTATTTTTTTAAGGTGACTTTAGCGGTGGGGTAGCCGCAGAAGACCATGACTATTTTTTCATTGCCGTTATTGAAGAGCTGATGCTCTACAATTCCGTAGGGCATAAATATGGTATCTCCCGCAGTCACTTTTTCTTCTTTGATTTGGCCGTCTGGCGCTTTCCATTGCATAACTCCGGCACCACGAATAATATAATAAATTTCCTCAAAATTCTCGGGATAGACCACCTCATACGCCTCGGATTTATCCCGGGTATGGGTGTGCCATCGATGAACCGAATGGCCTGGATTGAATTCGGCGACCCCGAAAAATACCCCCTTGGTTTCAACTTTCGGCGGATAGACGATTCTTTTTATCCAACCTACATGCGCCTCCTCGGCTCCGGGGAGTTGTGCTGATTCAACTTCACTCGCTCTGATTATTTTGGGGTCTGCCATAGCTAGCCTCCTTTCGGCCCAAAGTCTACATTGTGTGATCCATAATGCTCATAATCCTCGGATCGGATCAGGTATCTGGCGACCAATTTGTTTTAAAAAAACTCGGGTTTTGGGCTGGGCACAAATTGATATCTATAAAAACATTGAAAGCCATTTTTGCTCGCTGACTTTTTACGAGATCATCAATAAAGGATTGGATCTTTTTTGTCAAGATGAATTTTGATGAGCTCGTGAAAAGTAAATTTTGTTAACCGCCTAAAATAATTCATTTATGTGTCTTTTTTTTCTTGCTTTTTTCCATTCAAAACAATAGAATAATTCTGTAAATTCAATTATTTACATGGGAATCAGATGTTTTCCGGCAAAGATTGCAAAACCGGTTAACTTTTCGATCAAATGGCGCTACCTGGGACCAAAAAACGCAAGCTTATGGATGAATTCCGGGCTGGGCTGTTCAGGGAAAAAATCGTTCCGGAATTGCCTGTGGAACGGATGATCCCCAAGAAGGTTTCTTTGGACTGTTTGATCGGTATCGGGTATTAGGCAAGGCTACATGAACCGCCGTGTACGGGCCTGTACGCACGATGGTATGGGAGGGGGGGGATCCTGGATAACCACTCCTCTCATATTTCCAAGGAAACGAAACGGTACTTGGCCACTGTTCCGAATCGCTTCGAGTTCGTCTTTACTCCAACCCATGGCTCTTGGCTCAATATCATTGAAACCTTCTTCAGCAAAGCCACTCGATCCTTTTTAA
>JAHJQK010000152.1 GCA_018819135.1 Pseudomonadota bacterium
AGCCACGCAGGCTACGGCTAAGAGACTCTCATTCTTACGGGTGCGCGGGTTTATTAAAAGAATAAGAGCGGCTCCGGCCAGAAAAACGGAGGTCCACATCCAGGGAACCAGGGCCCGGTGCCCTTCCAATCCGGCAAAAAGGTATTGGAAATGTTTCATGTGCTCCGGGATTTGACTGTAAAAGACCGTAAAGATTTCCATGCCCACCAAAAATATACTGATTACCAAAGCATAGGTAACAATCTTGGCCAGCGTTTGCACCGGCTCTTTTCCGGTATCGAACCGGGTGAATTTTCTCAAAATGAGGCAAAGCAGGATCAGGAGCGCCGGTCCGGAAGCAAAGGCCGAAGCCAGAAAACGGGGAGCCATGATGGCGGTCAGCCAGAAACTCCTCCCCGGGAGACCGGCATAGATGAAGGCCGTTACGGTATGGATACTGATGGCCCAGGGAATGGAGATGTAAATCAGGGGTTTGACCCAACGGGGCGGGGGAACGGACTTCTTTTCGCAAGCCAACACCGTCCAACCAATCACGATATTTAAAAGGAGATAACCGTTGAGAACTATCATGTCCCAGAAGAGGATAGAACTGGGAGTGGGGTAAATCAATAAGTTGAAGGCCCGGGCCGGTTGGCCGAGGTCCACGATAATGAACATTAGACACATCGTCACGGAGGCAACAGCCAAAAACTCACCCAGGATGGTGATCTTCCCGAAGGCTTTATAATTGTGCAGATAATAAGGCAGGACGACCATCACCGCCGAGGCCGCGACCCCGACCAAAAAGGTAAACTGGGCGATATAAAGCGCCCAGGTCACGTTCCGGCTCATGCCCGTAATACCCAATCCGTAGTCCAGCTGGCGCAGGTAATAAAAAACTCCCACCCCGATAAAAAGAACTAAAAAGGCTATCCAACTCCAATATCTCCGACTTCCAATGAGTACCTTTTCGAGCATCTCTTCCTCACACGATATAATAAACCTGAGGTTGAGTCCCCAGTTCCGGCCTGCGGCGAATGGTGAAATGAGCCTGGAGAAGCTTGCGCACATCGGAATCCGAGTTGCCCAGGTCGCCGAAAACCAGAGCCTTTTCTTTGCAGGCTACCACGCAGGCCGGGAGAAGTCCTGCGGCCAACCTCTCTACGCAGAAATTGCACTTCTCCACAACTCCTTTGGTCCGGGTCGGAAAAGCGGGGTTGATTTTCTTGATAAAAGGCCGGGGGTCTCGATAATTCATGGATCGGGCTCCATAGGGGCATCCGGCGATGCAGAAGCGGCATCCAATGCATCGATGATAATCCATCATGACGATTCCGTCCTCTGCGCGCTTGAAGGTCGCCTGCGTAGGACACACCCGGACACAAGGAGGGTTTTCACAATGATTGCAGAGGACAAGGACCGGTCTCTCCTTGACACCGGCTTCGATGTAGGGATGTTCCTGGCCCGGGAAAGCATCCCCAAACCGCTCATTCCATATCCATTTAATCTCATCCTTCTCGTTGCCGAAATCTGGAACATTATGGATATTGTGGCAGGCTTGGATGCAATCCGTACAGGCATGGGGACATCTCCGTGAGTTTATCCCCATGGCCCATCGTTTCGCTTTCAGGGCTTCCGGAGGCTTGAGGATCTTGGAGGATTCATTCCTGGCCAGGACCTCCAGCACCGGCTTGGCTCCCCAGCCCATTAAGGAAAGCCCAGTTATTTTTAAAAATGTTCTCCGGCTGCTTTTCATCCCTTCATCTCCTTGGGGACGACATGACAACTCCAACAGGCCGGAGAGACCCCTGTATAGCTATGGCAGCGGTCACAAAATTTATCCTTGTTGGAGTGGCAGTGTAGGCACGTATTGGAAAGACTCATCAGATACTTCTTCCCGTCGGAGGCCACATAAAGGCGGCCGCCTTCACGAACAACCGCATTTCTCCAGGAATCGATCAGCTCCATATGATTCGCTCTCATGTAAGGGGTAGGCTCTATGCACTGCTTTTCCTTCATCTGCTGGATTACCGGCGTGTCCATCTTCAGTTCTGGCGGAGGAGCGACTTTACCCTGGTTATACCAGAAAGGAAAGGATACCAAACCAATGCCGATCAGCAGCCCGGTGATGATTTTTCCAGCATCATACATCCTCAGATCCCTCCATCTTTTGCAGGGGCTGACCGCGTAAATCGGTTGTCCTCTCTTTTTCTCCTTTCATCACCAGGGCATTGGCTACCATCTCATGAACGCCGGTGACTTCTACCCCGGGAACCCAGTACTCCATCAGGGAATGCAAAGTGGCCCGGTCAATCGCGCAGATGCAGGCCAACCGGTTCACCCCGTGTTTTTCTTGGACAAACTTTACAGCATTGGCCCGGGGAAAGCCTCCCCTCATCCTCATTTCCATGTTTTCATCTGTACCCAGGCCGGCCCCTCCCCCACAACAGAAAGTTTGCTCCCGGATGGTATTTTCCGGCATTTCATAAAAATGGTTACACACCTTCTTGATGACATACCGCGGTTCTTCAAATAATCCCATGGCCCGGGAAGGGTTACAGGAATCGTGGAAAGTGACCTTCAGGTGATCATTCCTGCTCGGATCCAATTGCAATTGGTTATGCCGGATCAGGTCGGCGGTAAATTCCGTGATATGGACCATCTTGGTGGACCTGGCATTCTCGAACTTTGTGCCCGTCAGCGGGGAGACCGGTTCTGCGAGAAAATCCGCCGGCCCATTCATCGTGTCCATGTATTGATGGAGGACTCGCCACATATGGCCGCATTCTCCGCCCAGAATCCATTTCACCCCTAATCTCCTGGCTTCGTCATATATCTTGGCATTGAGCCGCTTCATCAACTCGTGAGAAGAGAATAGGCCGAAGTTTCCCCCCTCGGAGGCATAGGTACTCCAGGTATAATTCAGGCCGATTTCGTGAAAGAGCATCAGATACCCCATGCAGGTAAAGGTGCCGGGGTCGGCGAACAGATCGCCGGATGGCGTGACAAAAAGGATTTCCGCACCTTTTTTATTAATGGGGATCTCGACCCGAATCCCCGTTCGATCCTCGATATCGTCGGCGAAAAAATCCATCATATCTTTGATGGCGTGGGGTTGAAGGCCGAGATGATTTCCCGTCCGCAAGCAATTGGCCGCCGGTTCAATAATCCAGTTGATGTTGCAGCCCACTAAGTTGAGCAGCTCCCTTCCGATCATCGTGATCTCCGCCTGATCGATGCCGTAGGGGCAGAAGACCGAACAGCGGCGGCATGCGGTGCATTGATAGAAATAGTAGAACCACTCCTTCAGCACATCGACCGTGAGCTCCCGAGCTCCGCCGAGTTTCCCCATGATCTTGCCCGAGGTTGTGAAGTACCGGCGATAAATCGAGCGCAGGAGCTCAGCGCGGAGGACGGGCATATTTTTAGGGTCCCCGGAACCGATAAAAAAATGGCACTTATCCGCGCAGGCCCCGCACCGGACGCAAATATCCATAAAAAGCCGGAAGGAACGGTATTTCTCCAGCCGTTCTTTGAACCCTTCCAAAATGATTTCTTTCCAGTTGGCCGGCAATTTCCAATCGGCATCGGATGGCTGCCATTCCCTGGGGTTGGGAAGATCGAGGTATTTAAGGTTTTTAGGGGCTGCCGAATAACACCAGGTACCCGGCCTGAATTCAACGGGAGTATTCATCCAACCTGTTCGGGGCGGCTCAAAATTGATTGGGGTGAGTTCGTCGGGTTTAAGAATTTTGGCCAACGACATACTTACTCCTTCTCCACAGGCAACCCGGCCGTTTTCATCTTGTCCCGGAATTCATCTTCATATTCTTCGTAAGTGTGGACCTTCACCGGGGAATTCCAGGGATTGATGTGCCTGCGCGTTCGGCTGTTATTGGCCAGGTTTCTTGTGGGACTGAGAAAAACCCCCCCCATGTGCATCAATTTACTCATGGGAAAGTAGGCCAGCAAAACGCAGACCAGAAAAAGGTGGACATAAAAGGGAAGCCCAATCCCATCCGGAACAACCGGCGTAAAACGGAACCATCCGCTGGCCAACTCTTTTACCCGGAAAAGATCCACTTTATAAAAATGGCGCATGAGGATGCCGGAAAGAACCACGCCCAGGATCAGAAAAAGGGGGAAATAGTCCGCGGGAAGGGAAATGTAACGCAGCTGAGGGATAACCACTCTTCGCAAAAAAAGGTAAGTCACCGCCAGCAAAAGGGCGGCATCCGTAAGGAAAAGCGTGGGCACGCCGATTTCAAAAAACCCGTCCATCTTCGTTAATATATCCACCCAAGAAGGCATGGGCGTGGTAAAAAACCTCAGGTGGCGCAAGAGAACGAAGAGAAATGACCAGTGAAAGGTCAATCCGGCCAGCCAGAGCCATTTCGCCCCTCCATAAACGGGCCGTTGCCCCATCAATTCAACCTTGGTATTCCGGAACAGGGAACGAAAAAGAAGGATCTCCAGAGCCATCCTGCCGAATACTCCCACCCCGTTGGAGGGGTTATCGAAAAAACTGGCCTTGATCCACGGTAAAGATTTCTGCTGCCCGCAAGTTGTCGGGATACGGAAAGGGACGGGAGATCTTCCCCATTGCAAGACGCGATAGGCACAACCGAAAAGGAAAGCGCCAAAGGCGGTGTAGGGGATGACGATTCCGAAAAGATAACCCAAGCTGGCCCCTCCCACAGCCCCGAGAGGTATCAGAACAAGAATGATGACGGCAAGGAGGGAAAACCATACATTCATAGGGCCTTCCCCACTTCACTTTGAAGAGTCTATGTTGTTGGTCATATAACCCACCTTCTTATCCTGTTGCTTATAGATCATACGGATTCTTTGCCAAACCTTTTCCGACGAGTTTTTCAACTCTTGGATTTTGATTTTGTAGACCTTCTCCCGGCAGCTCATATACATGTCGAAGGAGAGAAGAGTCAATCGATCCACCTCAGCCGCAAATTCCTGAAACTCCCCAACGAGGTGGTTTCGCTGGATTTCCTTTGCTAACTCAAGGCTGACGATTTTTTTGAGAGAGGGGATAAAGGAGATGGCCTGGGATGGAGAAAGTTGCTGAACGGCCCGCATCCGGATGATGGGGTCGAGAAAAGGGTAAACTTTTTCTTCCTCCCAACCCCGCAGGAGCTCCCCATACAACCCCTCAAGGGATTCTCCGATCGTGGAGCCTACCGGGTTGGCAAAGCGGTTCCCCTTTTCTTTTATAAAATTTTGAGAATCCGCCGGATAGGTACTCAGGACCTCCTCGAACCATTGGGTCAAAATGGGTAATTTTTTCTGAAATAAAAGGTCCTTCAGATTCATGTTCTCCTCACCGGCGATGGTCATCCTTGGACCCCAAGACTTACGTCCCTGCAACAGCCTCCTTTATGATGTCGAGGTCCATTTCCGAAGTCAACTCGAGGGAATTCCGGATGAGCCGGGCGAGCCGTTTATAAAAATTGCCCTCCGGGTTCTGGGAGAGAAAAACATCCCCGGTATTCGTTCCGATTCGCAGTGAGTCCGAGTCCTCTACGGCCAAGAGGCGGGATAATACCCGTCTCTGTTTTCTTTGCAGATTCCGCGATTAAACACAACCCGTGGGTTTAGCGAGGCCGGCCAATTTGCAGGCCCCCTTGGCAGGTCCCGAAGGAAAGAGCTGGTAGATTCTCTTCAGGTCAAACCCGGTCTCTTTACATAGCTTGCGAATCATCGGCGCGATGCCGAATTGTTGGTAATAATTTCTCAGGTAATTGATGACTTTCCAATGCTCTTCCGTGAGCGAACCTTCAATTCCTTCTTCCTTGGCGTACGCCAGGGCGAAATTCTCATTCCATTTGTCTAATTCCTGGAGGAAACCATCCTCATCGACCTCGTAAGATTTTCCTGCTAACTCAACTGTGGGCATTATTTCATCCTCCTCCTTTTGGTATTGATAATTGAAACTATTAAATTTAATAGGACGCAGATTTACGCAGATAACCGCAGATAATTATTTTCTTTTTAGTTTATCCTGATAATCTGTGTACATCCGTGTCCAAAAAGGAATTTCCTATACAATTGAATTCAGAAATCAGGAGAATGAATTGCGCCTACCCAGTTTCTGACTTCTGAATTCTTTTTGGCTAAACTGCCAACTCCTTATAAAGCGACGGGCGGCGCCGGTTTAAAAAGAATCCTTGGGGATTCTCCCTCACTTTCCTTAAAACAATTTCTTTCAGATCGGCCGTGATGATTCCCTCTTCTCCGCCGCCGTTCGCCGCTATCAATTCCCCCCGGGGATTTAAAACGAGGGCCGTCCCCGTGAAAGCCAAACCGGACTCCGTTTCTCCCGTTTGATTACAGGCGACAATAAAGACGCTGTTGTCATAAGCTCGCGCAGTCAGGTAACGAAGCCAGCGTTCTTTTTTTTCTTCGGATGATTCCCGCGGGGAAGCATGAGGAATAAAAATAATCTCTGCTCCCTTTAACGCCAGCATCGTGCTTAATTCGGGAAAATGGGCATCGAAGCAGAGTTCGATACCAAAAGCACATCTTTGGTATTGAAAAATGGGCCA
>JAHJQK010000153.1 GCA_018819135.1 Pseudomonadota bacterium
GCAAGAGAGCGGCTGCCGAGAAGCCCAAAAACCCCTAAAAACCCCACCTTCCCTTTTGGATTTATTTGATATTTACAAGTTCCTGGAGGCAGGAAGATGCTTCGTTTGGCCAGTGAGGCAGTTGTTCGTTCCTATTTCGGAGCTTGATTTATACCGTTTCAGCAAATGGGTCAATTCTTTTTTGCTCTCTTTTAGCGGAAATAAGATGGCAGGATGTCGGATAAGCCATTCCCGTCGATTGGCCGGCACTCAGCATCTCCCTGCCTCCTTCTTACCAATCTTTTTGAATTTACAACTTAATATAGAAAGTGAAGGGTGACGAGCTCAAAACCCCCCTTGACAAACTTTCTTACCCTGGTAGAATTCAATAGGATTTCACGCCTTACCGTAAGGGCGGTATAAATTTATTGTATAGGAATTTCTTTATTGGACACAGATGAACACAGATTTTCAGGATATAAAATGCAGAAAATAGTTATCTGCCTTTATCCGTAGAAATCTGTGTCCCAATTAATTGAACATTTTACCCAACCATAACTCAAGCCTTCTGGAGGAGGTAATGAAAGAAAGTTTCCGGAAGGTGCCCATAGGAAAGCCCCGGAGGATTTTTATCCCCCTGGGGCGCTTACCCCATTCCCAAGGCAAGACTTCGTAAAACAATTGTCTTCTTTGTTCCCCTTGTAGAACCGTAAGGGAATGATTCCATGAATTCCGAGAAAGTGAAGCGCAAGCTCGTCGCCATCCTGAGCGCGGATGTCAAAGGGTACAGCCGTCTCATGAGCGTGGACGAAGAGGCGACCGTGCGCATGCTCAATACCTATAAGCAGGCTATGGGGGATCTCATCCGGCAATATGGCGGCCGTGTAGTGGATGCTCCCGGTGACAACCTGCTCGCTGAATTTGCCAGCGTGGTGGATGCGGTCAAGTGCGCGGTGGAGATTCAGGAGGAGATCAAGGACAAGAATAAGGAGTTGCCGGAAGACCGCCGGATGGAGTTTCGGATTGGGATCAATCTTGGGGATGTGGTGGAGGAAGGAGAGAAGATCTTCGGGGATGGGGTGAATATCGTGGCCCGGGTGGAAGGGTTGGCGGAGCCGGTGCGGGTGTATCGAGTCTTGATGGAGCCGGGAATGATTTCCCGTGGGGCCGGAGCCAAGAAGGTTCATCCAAGACCATGGCGGAGGGCGGCCCTTTCTTTAGGGGTTGTCCTGATTGTTATCGGCGCTGCAGTTACGGTCTGGCATTTATACCTTCGTCCGACTCCTCCGCCGGCAGAGGTCGCCTCCCAAGAAAAGATGGCTTTTCCTTTACCGGATAAGCCCTCTATAGCCGTGCTTCCTTTTGCCAACCTGAGCAAGGATCCGGATCAGGAATATTTCATCGACGGCATGACGGACGGCTTGATTACGGATCTCTCCAAGATTTCCGGGGTCTTCGTGATCGCTCGTACCTCAACGTTTACTTACAAGGGAAAGGACGTGAAAGTAAAGCAAGTAGCGGAAGAACTCGGCGTGCGCTACGTGCTTGAAGGCAGTGTACGCAGGGCCGGTGAGCAGGTACGTATCAACGCGCAGCTTATCGACGCCAAAAAGGGCCATCACCTGTGGGCGGAGCGCTATGACGGCAGCATCGAGGATATCTTTGCCTTACAGGACAGGATCACCCAGAAGATCGTCTCGGCCCTGGCGGTGAAGCTGACCGGGAGTGAAAAGGAACTGATAGCTAAGAAGGGGACTGACAACGTTGCGGCCTATGATGCTTTCTTGAGAGGATGGGGGTATTATCTACGGCTCACGCCTGAAGATTTTGCGAAGGCAGCCGCTTCCTTTAAGAGGGCCATCGAATTGGACCCGAATTACGGACGGGCTTATGCGGCCCTGTCTGCGGTTTATTGGGATGCCTCATTGATGCCGGCACTGCTCAAGGGCCTGGGGGTCTCCTGGTATGAAGCTCGTGCGCGGACGATTCAATACCTGGAAAAGGCAACGGAGGACCCAATTGCTCACTCCGTCAAATCTCAAAGGTATCTTTGGAGGCGTCAGCATCAAGAAGCGATCTTGGAAATGGAGCGAGCCCTTGCCCTCGATCCCAACGATCCGGTTTCCCTCTATAATAGGGGAAACGCTCTAACTTATGCCGGCAGGCCACAGGAGGCCATAGAATTTCTCAAGAGAGGGATGCGGCTCGATCCCCATAATCCATCCCGGTATTTGGCTGGTCTCGGGCGGGCCCACTTTTGCATGGGGGAATTGGAAGAGGCAGTTGGGTTATACGAAAAAGCGATGAGACTCAACCCGAAAAATGCGCCGTGGGCATGGGGGGGGTTGTCTTGCAGCCTTTAATGCCCTTCTTGGGCGTGATCAAGAAGCCCGGGCCATGTTTGAGACTTATACCTGACTTTCGCCAGTTTATGAAAATACATTGTCATAACAATGGAATATACCCTGCGAGTTGTCATACCTAATTTTAACCGGAGTCTATGTATTTAGACAGATTGAACAAGTGAAAGAGTTCCTTTTGAATGCTGGAGAACTTACTAAGTTTTTCTTTCACCTGCCCTTGAGGGTAAATAAGAATGATTTTTTTCATATCCTTGAGCTCTTCCATAAGAACAGGCAAGCTCATCGAGAGGTTGGCTTGAGAGATTCGGTAGAGAAGGAGTTTAACCAAAATGAGCCCCAAGACACACATGAGGGCATGAACCTTGATCTTCTGATCGGTCCAGTGGTAGACAGGCTCAAAATGAAGGTAGTGACGGTCTTTTAAAAACTTAAAATTCTCTTCCAGAACATTTTTCCCATGGTAGGCATCGATGATCTGCTGGCTCGATAACTCGTCTCGATCGGCAAAGAGGATTACTTTCCCAAAAGACTTCTCCCTCTTACGGAAGGAGCGTAAGGCTTTACGAAGGATGAGCCTATTACCTCTGATCTTGACCCCAAGGAGGCAATGAAGCCCTTTCTTCTTAACACTACAACGCCGGTTAGTTGACTTTTGATTTATCATGGTGTATACTCCGGGAAAACTCTGGGAGGTGCACCGTGACGGAAAACGATCTGAGAGACTTGATGCCACAATTGGAGATTTTTCACAAACGATTTCA
>JAHJQK010000154.1 GCA_018819135.1 Pseudomonadota bacterium
CCTTCGGCCACCTTGCACGCTCGCATTCTCGGGCGGGGCATTTACCCCGCCCTCGACCAAAGGGCTGCGGCGCCCCTTTGGAAACCCAGCCATTGGTTCCCCGCAGCAAGCTGCGGGGTATTAATTAACGACTTAATCAATGAATTAAAAATGAAAGGCATAATCTGATTGTCTCGGATCAATCGCTCCCAGGGAGCGGTAACGATCTCTGAATATTAACCGTCAAATTTGATGGTCCCGTAAAAAGTCCGTAAATTTGTTTTCCCGTCATTCCCGTGAAAACGGGAATCCAGGGTTTCCCATGAAAATGGGAATCCAGTTAAATTGTATAGTTCCCTGCTTTCGCAGAGCCTGCCCCGTACTTGATACGGGGGACGATGTCTGGACTCCTGCTCCCCGCTTTCGCGAGGACAAGCTTTCGCAGGAGTGACGGCTTTTTCGGCTTTTTACGAGATCATCAAATTTAAACGAATTTAAAAAAATTCATGCAGTGGAGGAAGATGGATGAGTGAACCCAGTGTTACTATTCGGGAGGTTATGTTGCGGGATGGCCTGCAGAACATACGCGAGGTTATCCCTACGGAGGATAAAATCGAACTTTTTCGTCGGATTGTGGCGAGCGGCATCCGGGATATGGAGATCACCTCCTTCGTCAACCCCAAGGCGATTCCGCAGTTTGGGGATGCATCCCAGATGGCTCAGGCGGTGTTGAAGATGAAGCCCGAAGGGGTCGAAGTCTCCGCTCTGATTCCCAACCTGAAGGGGGCTCAGATAGCCTTGGCAAGCGGCATGCGCAAGCTGGGCTTCGTTATGTCGGTTAGCGAGTCTCATAACATCAGCAATGTCCGGCGAACCACGGACGAATCCATCGAGGAGTTGAAAAAGATCGTGGATTTGCAAGCGGATTACCCTGACTTGGTCGTCAAAGCAGGGATGGCCACGGTTTTCGGTTGCCCGTTCGAAGGAAAGATCAAGCCCCAGGTGACCCTAAATTTTATCCGCCGGTTTTACCAACTCGGGCTTAGGCACATGTCCATGGCCGACACCGTGGGCTTCGGAAACCCCCAAGAAGTAAAGGAGCTTACTGGAATCTGCGTCAAGGAGTTCCCCGACGTAACCTTCTCCATTCATCTGCATAACACCCGCGGCCTGGGCCTGGCCAATTCGCTGGCCGCTTACGAAAGCGGGATTCGCATCCACGACGGCGCGATCGGCGGTTTGGGCGGGTGTCCTTTTGCTCCCGGCGCCAAAGGAAACACCTCCACCGAAGACCTGGTATTCATGTTTGAAGAGATGGGAGTGCACACCGGGGTAAACCTGGCCGCTTTGATGGAAGCCTCCCGCTATTTCAAGAAGGTAAAAAAGGACGTTGCCTTCAGCAGCAGTATCCTCGAAGTGGGGGTCCCGGTTCCCAAGGGAGCCATAACCAAAGATGGGTCGGAACAGAAATGGAATATAAATACGTAGGCCCGAATAGACCGGAAACAACATAGGCTGGCCCAAGAAGTTAAGCCCCCTCACCCCACCCTCTCCCCCGCAATCGGGGGAGAGGGTGGGGTGAGGGGGAAGGATAAAAAAGGAAATTCCTATACAATGGCTCCATCGGCATTGCGGGGCAAGCGCATGGGGAAGCTCAATTACGCTGGTTCCTGGTTCATCCATCCTGTCGCGGCCGGGGCCTCGGGGGAGGACCCTCTTGAAAAATGCCCTGCAATTTTGCCGCGAACGTCGATTTAAATCCATTCTGCTGTGGACGTTTAGCGCCCTCGACGCCGCTGCCCGCTTGTATCAATCCGTCGGCTTCCGGAAAACCGAACAAAAAACCCATCAACTTTGGGGCCGGACTCTCACGGAAGAGAGATATGATCTATTCCTATGAATTCCTATGAAACGTGTCCCTTAGTCTAATATAGTTGATCGAATACAGTGACTCATTGACGTTAACCTAAAAGATAAGGATTTGCATATAAGGGTAGTTTGTTCCATCTTTGTTAGGCCATTGACAAAGAAAGCCTGCTTAATGAATAATTGTTACAAAGAAGTTCTTTGATCGGGTAGTTAAAAATCTGATATAATCCAAACCACATCAAGATGTTTTTTTTAAATCTGAATTTATATTTGAGGAAGAGTAGGTTTGAAAATTTCCAGCATCATTTTGCTTGAGGAAATAATCGAAAAAATAAGCGCAAAGCATCAGGTTGGCTTGGATGAAGTGAGAGAAGTTCTAAATACCTCTTCCCATTTTAGATTTGTCGAGAAGGGACATCGTCGCGGTGAAAATGTCTACTCGGCATTGGGGCAAACGGATTCGGGGCGCCATCTTATCATCTTCTTCGTTTATAAGAAAGGTAACCAAGCCTTGATCTTATCTGCCCGTGATATGACCGATGCAGAAAGGAAACGATATGAAAAGAAATAAAAGCTCCGTTTCGAAGGCAAGTTCTTATAAGGGCATTGCAGAATACTGGGACGTCCATGACCTATCTAAAGTCTGGGATAAAACCAGGAAGGTAACATTCGATGTCCATATTGAGACCGAAGCAATTTATTATGCCGTAGAAAAAAGTCTCTCCGAAAAGGTTCATTCGGTTGCCAAAAAGCAGGGCATATCTTCGGATACCCTCATTAATCTTTGGATCCAGCAGAAACTGCAAGAACACTCTTTTCAATAAACCACACCTTTTTAAGGCCAAATGCAGATAGTCTTCAAAAAAAGCCCCATCTATCCTTCCCATCTTTTTCCTGAATAATAAATGAGGCTGTCTTACAACTCCTGACCCCCCCAGCGATAACAAGGGGTGTGCATTTTCTTGTCGTCGTAAAAGGAACCGGCTTTAACAGAATCCTTTTTCGATGGCTTGGCGGATTTTAAAAAGATGATTTCCGATATACCGCACCGTGGTCCTAACATCGGTATGGCCTATGGCGTGTTGAACGAGAAGGAGGTCTCCAGTCGCTTGGTATAGCTGTGCTGCGAAACCCGCCCTGAAAGAATGGACTGTAAGATTTTTTCTGATCCCCGATAGAGCCTTCCACCGATTGAATCTGAACCGGCCCCGTCTTGTCGTCAACGACCTTTCAGGGTGCCTGCCGTAGACAACGCACCCTTGGGTAATTTGGAATCAACCAATTAATTTAATGGTTTCGACCAACTTTATATTTTTGAATTCGCCAGGATGAGAGATGGCGAGCTGGTCGAGGATTCGTTGACGCGACTCAACCGCGAGATTAAGACATATTTTTAATTCATCCATTTCAACTGTTTCGGCTCCTTTATGAGGAAAGATCAACTTTAAAAGGCCTGCGCTTGTTTTCTTTATCGCATCCTGGTTTCTACCCGTCATACTGCCGAATTCAATATGAGCATTTGGAAGTATTGTCTATATTTTCCTGGAAGGGCGGAACATCATAGTCATCAATATCTGGATCATACGGCTTGCCATATTTTTTAATGAATTCAGAAAGATCAGACATGATTTTCACCAATCTTTTAATTAACCTCAGTCCGACAAATTGTTCGTTGTGTCATTCTGAGCGACCGCATGGAGTGAAGAATCTCTTTTCTGAGTTAATGTATTCCAGTTAAAAACGAGATTCTTCATCGCTTCGCTCTTCAGAATGACGAAATGTGGTGGTAATATCAATCTGCTGTTGATACTGATTGGAAAACCTGTTATTGGAGATACAGAATCTGTTCAAAAAGGTCTTTTCTGTGAATCTGCAACAGAAAAGTCAATGGGAAGCGCTGAATTCTGTTTCTATAAGTACAGAAAGACCATTTTCAATAAGGATTCTGTATCTGAAGATACAGTATTATACCCAAATTCTTGTAATTTTGAATTTAGCTCCGTTCTTTTTCAAAATCTCTGAAATCTGGTCAAGCAAGGAGGCAGGAACCATAACTAATCCAGGTGTCAGCCTGTAATCTTTTTTACTGATGAGCCCCCCTTTCTGGCTGGTATAAGTCTTTCCTTTTACTGTTTTTTCAACCTTATAACCATATAGTGCTCTCCTGATAGATGCCCGGTTTTTCCCCGGAAGCCCTTCCAGGGAAAATTTAATTAGGGCCATTGATTCAAGGGATGGATGGGCTTCCCTCAGGATATTTAGATCAGGTTTGCCCCAAATCAGTATCCCCTTTTCAGCTACGCTCCAGAGAAAACCGTTCAAAAACTTTCGCCAATTCATCCTCACCCTGTTCTCTTAAAAGGTGAGGTAAACCGACATGGGTTTCCGAATGAACCTGGTGAATCCTCTCCATCCCAGTAGCAATAAGATGTTGAACAATTCCGTAAGTTAGTTCAACGATGGCCACCACATTTTTACCCTCTGAATCAGGAAGAAGCTTTTGAAGGCTTGCTTTTATCTCATTCGCCTTCTGGAGATGCCCTTCTGCCTTCATTTCAGGCTGATCCTCACCTTCTTGCCAGGATTTTTCTCTTGGCTTCCTTTATGGCCTTCTCAATACACATCCTGAGAAGAAACTAACCACACCCTGAGACAGAAACAATATATCAAAAACACATCAAATTGTCGAAGCTAATTACAGTTAAGGAGGATGAACATCGTCTCGTTTCGCCCCCGATTTTGTGAGGTCATCCCGGTGAACAGATATTCTTGCGTTTGTACTAAATGCAATTAAACTTGCTTTTAGTAGCACTAAATGCCATTTTTGTTGCGTTTGGTACAGACAACTCTCTGGCTTTCGCTATTACATTTTTTCCTTCAATCTTCTAAAATCCTCCCAGGTAAAACCTGCCCATCGGCAGGGGAAAAGGGAATTATTGTGGAATAAGGGTTCGTTTTCCAGATCGAAAGGAGACAACTTCCTGGCTTGCTCAAACATAGGGGTTCCCGGGATGGGGGAATATTCCACCAGTAAAGGCCTGGCACCGCTTTCCTGCACCAAGGCAATACTCTCTTCAACCTCTTCCACCCTTTGGCCCGGAAGGCCGGCCAGGAGATATACTCCGATTTCTTCCCCGGCATACCCTGCTTTCTTTAAATTTTGCACCGCCCTCTGGAACTCGCGATTGTCCACCTTACCTCCTGTTTCCCTTTGGGTAATTTCATTCGCGGTTTCCAAACCAAGGCGGATGGTTCGGAACCCTCCCTGGTAAAGAAGGCTGGCCACTTCTTCGTCGATGGCTTTGATATGGAGGGCATTGGGCGTATGAAACCTGCAGCCAATATTCCCGGCGATCACTTCGCGTAAGAAGGGGATAATCTGGTGAGCAGGGTTGATCAAAAGGGCATCATCGTAAAAAGCAAAATCTTGCACGCCCAATTTATCCTTCCAAAAAATAACTTCTTCGATTACCTGGGCGGAAGATCGACTTTCGATTCCTCGGGCCAACTTGGAGGCCGCGCAATACGTACAGGAAAAAGGGCAGCCGCGCCGGGTCAGAAGGCAAACATATCCCAACCGGGAATAAAGATCAAAAGCCGGGTAAGGCCAGGAGGAAAATTTTCCCTGGATGGAGGAAGAAGGACTCCCCAAATATTCGGACAGGATCCGCATTTTCTCCTCGTCCCAGGGCCCGGGGAGAATTCGGTCCGCTCCGGAATACTTGGCGGCATGATCGGTGCAGAGCGTGGCATAGGTCCCTCCCAAATAAATGGGCACGCCGGGGATGTTTTGCCGGAGGAACCGGATCGTCTCAGCAAGGCCGGTGTACCAGTATGTCATCGATGACGTGATGAGAATGAGGTCCGGGCGAGGAAATGTGGCCACCAGCTCTCTCAAAACTTGGGGGGGAATTCCGTAACGCCGGTATTGGCGGGGAATATCCCGCAGGGCCTCTGGTTTGGGAATATTTTCCTTATAAAAATGTCCCCGCCCGGAATCCCGCTGCCGGGGGGGTTTCAGCGCGGCGGTAAATTGGGAGGGGGCGGAGGTAAAATCCAGGCAATCGAGCAGCCCAACTTCATAGCCTGCTGCGCGCAGGATGGCCCCGACGTACAGGAGTCCCAGCGGCTTCATCCAGAAATCATAAGCCGCGAAGTCGTGAATCCAGGGATTGACCAGAAGGATAGATTTTTTTTTACCATCGGGAGGCATGGCCAAAGTTATAGCAGCTTCATCTGCTGTACTTCTCCAACTTCTTCTGGGGTGGGCCCTTTTTCTCTTTCTAAGGAGGAGAAAATTTCAATTTTGCCGAAAACCCCATCATACCCCGGAATGATCTTCAATCGTCCTTGGCGCACCCGTAAAATTCCCTCCAGGATGAGCGGAGGCGTAAAGGAAGCCAAGTCCTCCGGGGCAAGTTCCAGAAGAATGTCAAACTCTGTACCTCCTTTTTCCACCAGGCGGAGATATTCTTTCCCCACGGAGGAAGCATTGGTTCCCACCCCCAGGGCATCGGCGATGATTTCATCCAGAGGAACCATGTGCAGGGCGGGGATCGCTTTGGGCGAGATAACCCCCTCCGGTCGGTCGGCCAATTCCTCTACTCTATTCATCACCCCTACGGTCAGGCGTTTGCCGCAGACCGGGCAAAGGCCCTTGTTCTTTCTGGTTTCTTGGGGAGCGAGAAGAACCTTGCAGTTGCGGTGGCCGTCGAAATGGTACTTCCCTTCTTCCGGGAAAAATTCGATGGTAAAGAGAATCTTCCGCGGGTCTTTTTTGCGGATGGCCCCGGCGATCGCCGCGTAGCTCAAGTCGCAATTGAAGATATTGGCTTCGCGTCCGATCCGGGACGGAGAACGGGCGTCGGAGTTAGAGATCAAGGTAATGTCATCCAAAGCGGAAAGGCGCCAGTTCATCTCCGGGTCGGAGGAGAGTCCGGTCTCGATGGCTCGGATGTGTTTCGTTTCTTCCTCAAAGCACTCGGCAATAGAATTAAACCCTGAGTTGGCTCCGAAAATCGAGAACCAGGGTGTCCAGGCATGCGCCGGGATAAGCAGGCAATCGGGAGAGATGTCCAAAACCATCTTCACCAAATCCTTGGCCGAAAATCCGAATATGGGCCGGCCGTCAGAGCTGATCTTGCCCAATTTCCCCAACCGGGCATTGATGCGCTCGACGACTTCTAAGGAGGGAGCGAAGATCAAAGTATGCACCCGCCTTCCTTTCCCCCCTTGGGTGAACATATTGCTCACTTCGGCGGTGAGCATGAAGTGAGTACCCTCTGGGTCCTCCGGCCGGGCCAAGAGTCCGTTTCCCAGGGGGCGCAGTTTAGATTTCAGATCGAGAAAGTAAAGGGGGTGAGTGAAATCGCCGGTTCCTAAAAGCTTGATTCCTTTCCGCTTGGCCCACAGGGACAAGGTTTCTACTGCCATTTCCCGGCTTGTGGCCCGGCTGTATTTGGAATGGAGGTGAAGATCGGCGATGAATTTCATCTTACCCAGAACCTAAAAATCCGAAATCCGAAGCTCGAAATCCGAAACAAATTCAAATTCCAAATAAGGAAGGGTTATTTTTCTTGCACCAGCCTGCGAGCACTTTCCGCACACTTGGCCACGATCTGGGAGCACTTCTTTCGAAGGTTCAGCTCTTCGAATTTCTTCTGATCTGCCGGGTCTAAAAGATTCAGGTGAATGATATCCCGGCACTGGATGCTGCTGAAATCTCTCTCAAACTCCCGGATCATCTCCTGGACTTTGGCGTAGGCTTTTTCCCTTTTTTCCTTTTCTTCGCTCTTGGTGCGACCGAAACAGTAACCCAGGGCCATCGCTCCGCCGACGACTGCCCCGCAAACCGTCCCCCAACGGGCCACTCCTCCCCCGAAAGGAGTGGCCATTTTCAAAGCTTGATCTCGGTCATATGATAGATCCTCACCGAGGATCGTGATGGTAGCTTCCGCTCAGTTTAGTCCACTTTTCAGCAGGTCATAAGCCATATTTTCCAAATCTACTTTTTGTTCCATTGTTTTCCTTTCTTTGTTTTTTCCCAGCATTATAGGGCTACTTAACTTCTCTGTCAAATTCTAATTCTTATCATTAGGGCCAAAGTACTCTAAGCTCGAAACTCGGCCCTTTTGACTTTCGACTGTGTTTCTGCTAAATTGTAGCAACCTTACAGCAAGGGGGCGGAAAAATGCACAGTCTCAAAAAAGCCTATTCCAAACAGAGGATGGGCTTTTTTGCTTGGGGGCTTCAGGGGCGATACTTTCCTCGGGTTTTTTGAAATAACGTGTGCCTAAAATAAAAAGGGAAAAGCAAAATATAATAAAGCAAGAGCCAGGGCAAGGGCACCCCGAGAGCTTCAAGAAAGGGCGTTTGAAGACCATTTAGGATAAATTTCATGACCCTATCAACAGAAGCAGATACTTGCCGAAAATACGTCCTCCCAAAGTTGATAGACGCAGGATGGGATAACGAACCCCATTCCTTCACCGAGCAAAGAACTTTTACCGATGGGAGGATTGTCGTATCCGGAGACAAAATCTACCGGCGTCCGCAAAAGCGCGCCGATTATCTTCTTCGCTTTACCCGGGATTTTCCCATTGCGGTCATTGAAGCCAAAGCGGAATACAAATCTCCCGGTGCGGGGTTGCAGCAGGCCAAGGAATATGCCGAGATCCTCGGGTTAAAATTCGCCTATTCGACGAACGGCCACGGAATCATCGAGTTCGATTATCTAACCGGACATGAGCGCGAGCTACCTCTTTTCCCGGCTCCTAATGAACTCTGGGCTCGCCTATGTTCCTCCCAAGCTCTGAATGAAAAGGCAGCAGACCGCCTTCTTGCTCCTTTCAATCTTTTGAGCGGAAAGACCCCGCGATATTACCAGGAAATCGCCATCAACCGGGCGGTCCAGGCGATTCTCCAAAGCAAGCGGCGAATCCTTCTGACGATGGCCACCGGCAGCGGCAAGACCGATGTGGCCTTCCAGATCTGCTGGAAACTTTGGTCCATCCGCTGGAACCGAACCGGCGAACACCGTCGCCCCAAGATCCTCTACTTAGCCGACCGGAATGTTCTCGTCGATGACCCGAAGGATAAGATCTTCGCACCCTTTGGGGATGCAAGGCATAAAATCGAAAATGGGCAAGCGGTCAAAAGCCGGGAAATGTATTTCGCCATTTATCAGGCCATCGCCAAAGACGAACGACGCCCGGGCCTTTACCGCGAATACGCGCCCGACTTCTTCGACCTGATCGTCGTTGATGAGTGCCACAGGGGCAGCGCACGGGATGAGAGCAACTGGCGTGAAATTCTGGAATATTTTGAACCTGCCTACCAGCTTGGCATGACGGCCACGCCGCGTCGTGAGGATAATCGGGACACTTACCTTTATTTTGGCAACCCCCTATACACGTACAGCCTGCGCCAGGGGATTGAAGACGGGTTCCTGGCACCTTATCGTGTCCACCGGGTCATCACCAGTGTGGACGCTACGGGCTGGCGGCCCACTCAAGGCCAGCTTGACCGCCACGGCCAGGAGATCCCCGACCGGGAATACCATACCGAGGATTTTGAACGGGTTTTGGCCTTGCGGGCACGAACCGAGGCCATTGCCCGCCACCTTACCGACTATCTGAAAGCAACGGACCGTTTTGCCAAAACCATCATCTTCTGCGTGGACCAGGAGCATGCCGAAGAAATGCGCCGCGCCCTGACCAATTTAAACTCCGACCTCGTCCGTCAATATCCCGATTATGTCTGCAGAGTCACTGCGGACGAGGGCGCCACTGGTCGGGGTCACCTGAGCCGTTTTAAGGAGCTTGAGACCATAAGCCCCGTGATCCTGACGACCTCCCAACTGCTCAGTACCGGAGTTGATATTCAGACCTGCAAAAATGTCGCCCTGGCCCGCGTTGTCGGCTCGATCGTGGAATTCAAACAGATCATCGGAAGGGGAAGCCGGGTGCGGGATGATTACGGCAAGTATTTCTTTACCATACTGGATTACACCGGAGCGGCAACGCGCCATTTCGCCGACCCGGAGTTTGACGGAAAGCCCACCTTAATAACCGAACAGGAGATGGACGAGGCGGGCCAGGTCAGGAAGGAAACAGTCATCGAACCCGAAAGACCGTTCGAAACAATCTATGAGCCCCAAAAGGATACGGAATCAAGGCTCCCGGAAGTTTCCGAATCTTCCGTTCGACAGCGGAAATACTATGTGGATGGGGGGCAGGTGGAGATTTCGGCTCACATGGTTTATGAGCTCGATGCCGACGGGAAACAGCTTCGGGTGGTCAAATATACCGACTACACGGCTGACAAGATGAGGAAGCTCTATCCCAATGCGGCCACATTAAGAACCACCTGGGCTGACCCGGAAGGGCGCTCCCAAATCATCGAGCGCCTGGCCGAAAAGGGGATAAATTTTGACGATCTGGCCGCAGCCACGAAAGAGTTTGACGCCGACCCCCTCGACCTGTTTTGCCATGTTACTTTCAATTCTCCCCTGCGGACAAGAAGGGAAAGGGCCGACGATTTAAGGAATAAAAAGAAAGATTTCTTCGCCCAGTACAAGGGGGATGCCCGATCGATTTTAGACGAACTTCTTGAAAAGTACGCCGAACACGGCGTGGCCCAATTTACCATTCCCGATGTGCTTAAACTGGAACCAATCTCCAGGCACGGGAATGTCATGGAAATCGCCTCCTTTTTCGGCGGGCCGACTAAACTTCGGGAGGCGGTGAATCAATTACAAAACCTTCTTTATTCTTCGTAAGGGATCATCATCAAGGATGGGATTTGAATGCCGCCCAAAAAGAAAGATCAACAACCTCTGACCACCGTCCAACAACTGGGCAGCCTCATTAAGTCGGCGCGGGATATCATGCGCAAGGATAAGGGATTGAACGGCGATCTCGATCGCCTGCCCATGCTCACCTGGATCATGTTCCTGAAATTCCTGGACGATCTGGAGCAGATCCGGGAGCAGGAAGCACTCATGGCCGGAAAGAAGTTTCGGCCGGCCATCGACCTGCCCTACCGCTGGCGGGATTGGGCCGCCAAAGAGGACGGAGTAACGGGAGACGAGCTGATCGCCTTCATCAACAACGAAGAGGCCGTGCGCCCGGACGGGAAGAAAGGGCAAGGACTCTTTGCCTATTTGAGAAGCCTCCAAAGTGCCAACGGGGGAGACCGCCGCGACGTCATAGCCAACATCTTCCGGGGTGTGATCAACCGGATGGTCAGCGGGTATCTCCTACGGGACGTGGTCAATAAAATCAACGGGATTCACTTTACATCTTCCGACGAAATCCATACCCTCGGCCATCTTTATGAATCCATGCTCCGGGAGATGAGGGACACGGCAGGGGATTCGGGGGAATTCTATACCCCACGCCCGGTTGTTCGCTTCATGGTAGAAGCCATTAATCCCCGCCTGGGCGAGGTGGTTCTTGACCCGGCCTGCGGGACCGGAGGATTTCTCGTCGAAGCCTTCAGCCATCTTGAAAAGCTGTGCAAGACCGTTGAAGACCGCAAGGCCCTGCAGGAAAGAAGCATCCAGGGGGGTGAGGCCAAACCGCTTCCTTATCTGTTGAGCCAGATGAACCTCCTTCTCCACGGCATGGAGTTTCCCCGGATCACCTACGGAAACAGCCTTACAAAACCCCTCAATGAAATCGGGGACAGGGATCGCGTCGACATTATCCTCACCAACCCGCCTTTTGGCGGAGAGGAGGAGAGAGGGATCCTTGGGAACTTTCCGAGCGATAAGCAGACCGCGGAAACGGCACTATTATTTTTGCAGCTCATCATGCGCAAGCTGCGAAGAATACCGAAGCCCGGCCGAGCCGCCGTAGTCGTGCCCAACGGTACCCTTTTCGGCGATGGCGTGTGCGCCCGGATCAAGGAGGAGTTACTGAAGAATTTCAACCTTCACACCATCGTCCGCCTGCCAAACGGCGTTTTTGCTCCTTACACCAGCATCCCTACGAATCTGCTCTTCTTCGAACGATCCGGCCCAACAAAGGAAATTTGGTATTACGAGCAGCCATTGCCCGAAGGCCGCAAGAACTACACCAAAACCCAGCCCCTCCAGTTTGAGGCGTTCAAACCCTGCCTCGACTGGTGGAGGAAGCGGAAAGAGAATGATCAGGCCTGGAAAGTCCCCGCCGCCGAACTGCTGGCCAACAATTGCAACTTTGATCGAAAGAACCCGCACGCTAAGGAGGACATTTCCCACCTTCCGCCAGAACAAATTGTTGAAAGTATTTTACAAAAGGAACGGCGGATCGCGGAGATCATGGGGCATATCAAAGCTCTTTTGGAGAAGTCGTCATGAGCAAGCCCGATAGCCAGGTTGTTATCTACAAAGCCCCGGGTGGCTCTGTTTCTCTGGAAGTAAAGCTCAAGGGGGAAACCGTCTGGCTGGATGCCCATCACATGGCCCGCCTGTTCGACCGTGACCGCACAGTGATCGTCCGGCATATCCGAAATATCTATCAAACCAAGGAGTTAGACCGGGCTTCAACCTGTGTAAAAAATGCACAAGTTGCCGCTGACGGCAAGGTCCGCCCCATGGACCTTTACAACCTCGATCCCCTCTACCATTCCGATGGCACCAAACGCATCGCCGACAATGCCCTGGTTGCCATGACGCTGCTGATCGCCGAAAGCCGCCCGCAGGAAAAAGATCTCCTGACCCGAGTGCTTTCGCACCTAATTCATCCGGAGAAGACATGAAAATGAAATGGCCAGTTGCGCGATTGGGAGAGGTGCTGACAGAGCGCAAGGAAGAGCCACCGCCGGATGACCTCTCGCTCGGAAGAGTCAAAATCGTTGAGAAAATCGGTTTCGACACCGGTCGGATTCAGCTACGGACAGATGGTGAGACAAAAACAGGGATGATCCTGATTAGACCTGGCGATCTTGTAGTTTCGGGTATCAATGCCGCCAAAGGTGCGATCGCGGTATATGATTCTAAAAATTCCTCCCCAATTGCTGCCACGATCCATTATGGGGCCTATGTTCCCAATTATGAGCGCGTAAGTGTTGAGTTCCTTTGGTGGTTACTCCGCAGCCAGTTCTTTCGCGAACTCCTACTTCAATACGTCCCCGGTGGTATCAAGACAGAACTGAAAGCGAAACGATTGCTATCAATTCCAGTTCCCTTACCGCCTTTGGCGGAGCAGCAGCGAATCGTGGCACGGATTGAGGAATTGGCCACTCAGATCCATGAAGCCCGCGCTCTCCGCCAGCACGCGGCGGAGGAGGCGGAGGCCCTGGTTTTAAGCGTTTTACATCGGCAGTTCGTGGTTGAATCCTCGAATTGGACGTTAATGCCGATGGACCGAGCCATTGAGATAAGTGACAAACAAATTGACCCGACCCTGCCAGAATATGCTCAGCTTCCCCATATCAGCGGCGAGAACATGGAGAGCAAAACTTGTCGCCTATTGCCCTGGCGAACTGCTGAAGCTGACGGTGTAAAAAGTAGTAATTACCTCTTTTCACCCGGGACGATTCTCTACTCCAAGATCCGACCTTACCTTCGGAAGGCCATTTTCGTGGACTTTCGAGGTGTTTGCAGTGCCGATGTTTATCCGATCCGTGTCCTCAATCCTGATCTGGATTCCCACTTCGTGAAATGGTCTTTGGTCGCTGAGCCGTTTACGAACTACGCAAACCGCCTTTCGGGGCGGACGCGAATGCCCAAACTTAATCGGAAGCAGTTATTCGGGTTTCCGTTTACACACCCTCCGCTTTCCGAACAAAGGCAGATCGTGGACGGGTTGGACGCGTTGCAGATGGAAGTGGAGAGGCTGAAACGCCTGCAGGCCAAAACAAGCGCCGAAATTGACGCCCTGCTCCCATCCATCCTCGACAAGGCCTTCAAAGGGGAATTATGAAATGGCAAAACGGAAACCTTTGGTCAGCATAGAGAAGGGTGAAACAGAAAAAGGTTTCTCAAGGCACGTTCTGCATGAACGTCTCTCTAAGCACTTCCATGATTTTCATCATAGAATGCGTTTTTATTTTGAAAGGTTAAGCAAGAATCAGGCATACCATGATAGGTATAATTATCTTATTAGAGACTATTCCGAAAAAACCTTCAAGTTTATGAAATATATTGGCAAACCAAATAAAATTTGATCGCTCCAATAATATCTAGGAATCCGCTAATAAAAGGCAAATTTGTAAAAGAATTTTCTAACAGATCTTTAAAAAGACTATGGTTTTGTATTTTGCGAAATATGCTTTTGACTTTTTTTCGGAACACTCTCTATCATGATATTATTTTTCTGTCCACTATCTGTTGGCGTAAGTGAATGAGAATGAAGAACATCTGCCAGCACTGCCATTTCTTGAGCAAGGAAACCCGTGAAGAAAACACGGGCCGCGCCCACTCTTTCTCGTTGTCCGGAGAAGAGCGGGGGGACGCGGATAAGGTGGCGACCCATTGGTCTCTCAAGTGCTGGATGAGCGTTTGGGATGAGGGTGTCGCGCCACACCTGGTAAGCCGCAAAGACACAATATCCCAAATCAATCGAAGGCATACGTGCTTCTTTTGGCCACATCGTCCAAACATGCTGTTCAAGGCCGCAGAAATACTACAGAAGCGCGATCGAGAATTCGAGCAAATGAAGCGCTCAAACCTATACACCCGTATTGCGCTTTGGATTGCAGCGATCGGGTTGCTGTTCGGAGCCGTAGCAAAGTTCCTAGTGCCGCCGCAATGAGGAACATCCGCGCCTGAAAGTTGTTTGTTGTTCCACCTGAGTCGAAACGAACAAGCGACTTGGACATAAAGGTCTCCGGCTTGCTGGTCAGCCGCGGCCCCGTTGGAGAGATAAGGATATAATAAGACAATGACCACTGGTAGCCGAAAACGTGTGTTTGGTGATAAGATCAGCTTCAAGTCCCTTTCATGTGCGCCTGTAAACGAACTTGGCGTAGTCTATCTTTTTGGTGTGCTCCATGACACCTTTGATTTCAAAATCGAATCTATACAATCGGGATTCCCAGATTGCATTGCAAGACGTAGAGTTGGCTCGAATCGATGGGAAGAAGTGCGTATTGAGTTTGAATATGACAGCAAATCATTTTTGGCACACAGACACAACCCAGATGGCGTTGACCTAATCGTTTGCTGGACACACAACTGGAAGGAATGTCCCAAGCGAATCGAGGTAATCGAATTATCTTCGTTGCTTGGCACTGCAGAACAAATCGACAGCGATATCAAGATAAAACGGCAATTAACTGCATGGCAGAAATTCTGTCAGGAGAAACGGCTTGAAGGCCTGGCCTTCGGCGAGATTGCTAACCTATGGAAGAACCAGAAAAAATAATCCTCTCCAAGGCGTTCAACCCGACCGGGGTTAAATCTGTTTTTCTTTTCAATCAGGTAGTTGCCCCGGCGGGTTATCTTAATCGTTGAGGCTGTAGAAAAAGTCCCCAAGCAGATTCTTGGGCGAGATGCAGAAAAAAGTGACCTCATAGAATGCGCCACAATCAACGATCTGATGCTTGGGAAAGGTCAAGAGACCCCCAAAAACATTGCTCTCACACGTCAAAAGGACTTTTTCTACAGGCTCGTTAGCCCGTTGTGTCAATATCAGTCGTGACCGACAAAGCCAAAACTCCTATGAGCAGAAGCAAGCCCCGTAAAACAGGAGAGTGCATTTACTGCGGCAGAGTTAGGCCCATTACTGAGGACCATGTTCCCCCTCGCAATTTGTTTGCCAAACCTCGACCAAGCAATTTGGTTAAGGTGCCCAGTTGTTATGAATGTCACAGCGAGAACAAGCAAGTAGCCCAAGATGATGAGTATTTCCGGCTGATGCTAACCCTGCGGGAAGATACGGCCACTCATCCAGATGTTGAACAAATACTGCCAACTGTATTAAGGTCTCTGGCAAGGCCAGACAAAGTGGGCTTCACCAAATCGCTATTGAAAAGCATCAAAAATGTCAATGTAAGAAGTCGGAGTCTGAAATTCCGCCATAAGGACGACAGGAGGGATGAGGGGAGGGGGTTTTAAAAGTTTTGAAAAACAGCGGCGTGCTTCTTATGGAAAAAGGAATACCCGTTCGTTTTTCTCAGGGGATTTGAAGGAGAAGAGGGGGAAA
>JAHJQK010000155.1 GCA_018819135.1 Pseudomonadota bacterium
ATCGTTTGGGTCAAGCCCCCTTCTATCTGGTTACTTCTGCCAGCCATATGACGAGGGCAATGAGGATGTTTATACGCTCAGGCACGCAACCGATTGCGGCCCCTACAGATTTTCGGGCTGTATGGGCGCCTTTTCAAGTTATAAATTAGCCACAGAGGGCACAGAGATCACAGAGTTTTAAAAACGCTGATTAATGATAAAATAAAGAATACGCGTTAAGTGCCCAAAATTAATGAAGATGCTAAAAGGTGCCAAAAAGGAATTTCCTATACTGTCAAGTTACAGACTTTTTCCCGCAGGCCGGGACCTTGGCCAATACGGAAAGGGCCTTTTATGAGTATCTTGGACTTTTTTGGGGCTTGATAAGGGGGCAGATTTGAGAAGGAGGGGGACAGCTCCCCTATTTCTTAAGGGTTTCCAGGCCCTTTTCCCATTCCACCTCCATCCTGGCGGCAGTGTCCCGGAACCCCGGGTGTTCGTCGGCATAACGCCTGACATCTCCCCGGGTCTCCATCATGGCGGCCGTCACGGCATCGAAGATCCGCCCGATCTTTCCCTGAGACAGGCCGCAGTGCGAGACGCCGAAGGCGCGCAACGCAGCGCCGCTCCACCACTTCTTTGATCCGCCGAGGGAAAGAGCCGGAATGTCCCGGGGAATGTAAGCCGTTGTCGTTACGACGTCGTAGATCGGCGCCAGCCGGATATCGTTGCCCAGCGGATCATCGTAAATGACGCCGTAGTTTTTTAGGTGCCCATCGCCGTTTCTGAGAGCGACGGAAAGAAGGAGGGACTGGAAAAAGATTTCCCTGGCTGCCCCCCGGTGCTGCGGGGAAACATAGCTGTTGATGGATTTGACGACCCGTTCACAGGTGCTGTCGTATTTACCGTCCGCACCTGTTCCCTGCAGGACGCACATGTCTTCGAAGCCCAGATTCCTGCCCTCTTCGGTTAAGTCGAACCGCTTCATGACAAAAAGGCGTCCGTCTTCGGAAAGGTAAAATTCCGGTGTGGGCAGCCCGGATCGCTTGACCGCGGTCATGCCGAAGTATTCGTTGGCCGCCAGATTCGGATAGTCGCCGCCCCAGGATTTGACGATATACGACGACGACCTGAGCGTTGCCCGCTCGCGGGCGTCGATCATCACCTTGGGCTGTACGCCGGAGATGCCGGATTGCAGAAGGTAGCGGCCCATGAGGTCGTGGAACAGTTCTTCCGTGTCCGGGTATTTCAGGATGTCGTCCAGCTCTTCGGGCGTCGCGGCGGGTTGAGGCGGTTTTTGGTCGGCGGACGGGCATGGTCAGGGAAACGGCCAGGGAGGCGGCGACGGTTTGCTTGACCATTCGGATTGACCTGTTGTACTGTTATCAAAAGGAGGGTTAGGCCATGCCGCAAATCACATTGAAAGAAACCATCACGAGAAAGATAGACATTCCCCTCGACACGCTGGTGGAGGTTATCGAGGCGCTCAGTGCGGATGACAAAAAGAAACTGATGTCGAAGATTGAGGCGTCCACTTTTTCATTGAAGAAATTCAAAAAGGATAATTTGGCGGCGATTCTTACCGATTTTTCCGAAACGGGTTTATACGAGAAGGAATTTTTAGCCGACATTGAAGCGGGCTTAAAAAAATCATCCGTATATCGGTAAAACTTATGCCAACGATCGCCGAATTACGGCCGGATTTGCACGAATATCTCGATGCTCATGGCCTTACGAAGAAATGGCAGAAAGCAAAGGCGCTTTTCGAAAACAACCCTTTCCATACATCCTTGAATACAGAACTCCTCGAACCAAAGCACCGTGCCATCTATTCCTTCCGTCTCGATAAAAGATATCGCGCCCTATTCATCCATTTAGGGGGTGGAGTGATTGAAGTATTCGCTATCACAAAGCATTATCGGAAATCATAAAGACGCCACATTCATCAATTTATGGGAAATAATGCGGAGTTGAGCCGTGGCCCGCAGGGCCATCGGTCTCGAACTCCTGGTTCTCCCCGAGCGGAGCGAGGGGAAGGAGTTCGAGACCGGCTCAACTCCGCATTCCCCCCGAGCGGAGCGAGGGGGGAATAAGCGCTTCAGCGATTGGCAATATCCGAAAATCGAAGAGAGGAAACCGACAAAGTACAACTGGGTGGTCCAGAACAAGGATGGCTTGCGGTTGGGATACAAGACGGACATTGGGGCGTTTACTTATATCAATGCCAAATATGACGTGACAATAGAGGATTTCGTGCAAATCGGCTCCCACTGTTCAATCTATTCCATCTCGACGATCGATGAAAAAATCGGGGCTGTTACGCTGAAGAAGGGGTGCTGGGCAGGAAGCCACAGCGTCGTCATGCCGGGGGTGACAATAGGAATCAATGCGGTGGTTGGCGCCTTTAGCTTTGTCAATCGGGATATCCCGGACGGTGCTGTTGCTTATGGCGTGCCGGTGAAAGTCATCAAGCCGATATCGGAGGGAGATTGAAGACCCCGCTGGCCATCAACGGTCTTACCATTAACGGCGGACAACTCATAAGGAAACATCCGTTTTCTGCCTGGCCTCATTACGAAGAGGATAGAAGTGGCGGCTGCGATGCTGGTCCTTCAATCCGGGCAGGTCAATTACTGGACGGGGCAGGAGGGACGGAAGTTCGAAAAGGGATCGTCGTCGTTAACTTGGCTGGGTGGCCTTGCGACATGGATCCGATCATGAATCTGGTGCGGGAGAAGGATCTATGGGTCGTTGAGGACTGCGCCCAGGCCAATGGGGCAACTTATAAGGGTCGTCAGGTCGGGTCAATGGGAGATGTTGCGGCATTTTCCTTTTGCCAGGACAAGATCAT
>JAHJQK010000156.1 GCA_018819135.1 Pseudomonadota bacterium
ACCCGGATCCCCCATCCCTGAGCCTTCAGTAGATTTTCGGCTCGGATGACCTCGCTGGTATTGGCGAATACCAGAAAGCCCCGGTCTGATTTTGGCTTTAATGGAAACGAGCTTCGCTTACGTTTGAGTAATGCAAAAAGGGACATGACTATCCTTTGGCCAAAGTAATCCGGGACCCTGCACCTTCGGAATCAATGTTTTTTACCTGCCATCCTTGACTCTTTGCGGCCCGGCGGACGTTTTCCCTGGATGTATCCGTATCCACCAAAACAATAATTTCCCCCAGTTCCCCTTTCTTGATTTCCTTCATAGTAATCAGAACCGGCTGGGGACATGAAAGGCCTCGTGCATCTACGATCCTGCTCATTTTCTCCTTCCTCAAGCCATTTTTTCTCTCATGGTGAACCCGATGAAAAGGCAGACCAAAAGCCCTATGATCACGGCGGGAATGCCGTAAAGCCCAACACCCTCCGGAGAGCTGGCCAAGCCAAAATTATGGGAAAAACCGGCTCCCACAATCATTCCCAAAACGAAAACGGCTGCATCGCCATCACCCTCTCCCGCAAGAAAGAGCTGCCGTCCCGGACATCCTCCGGCCAGAGCAAAGGCCAAGCCCGCCAAGACCATTCCTCCGAAATTCCAGAGGCTCATCGTGTGGGCGACTGGCTGCTTGGCGAACCCCGGATGAAATTGCCCCAAAACCAAGTTGGTGACAAAGGCGGCGATCATCAGGGCCAGCACCCCCCAGAATAAATGTCCCTGTCGGAATAGGATTAAATCCCGAAAAGCCCCCATCGTGCAGAACCGGGTTTTCTGCGCCACGAACCCGACGGCAAGACCGACGCACAGGGAAAAAAGTAAGGGTGCATGCATGGACCCCGGTCCTTTCAAGCTGTAGAATAAAACTCCGCTTTTCTCTTGGCCCGGGACTTGGGGAAAGACGAGCATAAGCAGAAGGAATCCCAGCATGGTTAGCGGCAAAATCCATCCCACCGAGGTGTAAGTCCTCTGCGAGCGTCCAAGGTTATATCCGTTCTTTAAAAAGAGGGTGCCAATCCAAATTCCACCCACCAAACCGAGTAAACCAAAAATGGCGTTTCCATCCCCTCCTGCCAGACGCAACATGGCCCGCCATGGACAGCCCAAAAACACCAGGGCCCCGATCATGGCAAATACGCCCAGAACAAACCTGACAATGGGAGCCGATCCAGCCCGCGCCCGGAATTCTCTGAATAAATAGGCGGCCAAAAGCGAGCCCAGGACAAATCCGATAATCTCCGGCCGCATGTACTGTACCACGGCCGCACGGTGGAGGCCGAGGGACCCGGCGATGTCCCTTTCAAAGCAGGCCACGCAGATCCCCATGTTCCCTGGGTTTCCCATTTTCTGCAACAGGGCAGCAAAGACTCCGATGAAGACCCCCGCAAGGACAATCCCCCAGCGGGAGGCGAAAAAAAATAGAAATTTGGACATTCCTGTTCCTCCTTCTTAAGCAAACGGGTCGGAATTTTTGTGAATGATGATTGTTTCGGTCAAAATCGAAGGAGGGAGAATCGGGCAGGGTTACTCAGATATGAAGAGAAAAGGGAAAATAGATTGGGACCAGCCTCCTCCTCTCCCTTCGAATTTGCTTGAGACCTAACCTAGGCCCCTTCAGGCCAAAACTTGGCCCTCAAACCAAAGAAAGGGGAGTCCGAGGCTTTCCCATCTTTTCACCTCCTTTGCGTATTTTTTTTATTATCATTTTTTCTCTTCCGATTGTCAATGTCTTTTTCAATTCTTTTCTACAGAAATTTTTTCGATATAAATCCGACGCTGCCGAGCGGGCTTAATCCATGAAAGAAGGAATGAAATAAATAATTGGGCAATAAATCTTTGAAATCAATCGACCTTGGATTTATAATGGTAATGAGGATAGAAGAGAAAGAGAAGCCATGAAGCAAAACCTTGCTAATCAAAAGCGGAAAAGAGAAGAAGAGGGTTTCCGGCTTTTGACCATTCTGGAATCCATCGCCGACGGCGTATTCACCATCGATCAGGACTGGCGG
>JAHJQK010000157.1 GCA_018819135.1 Pseudomonadota bacterium
CCTTCGGCCACCTTGCACGCTCGCATTCTCGGGCGGGGCATTTACCCCGCCCTCGACCAAAGGGCTGCGGCGCCCCTTTGGAAACCCAGCCATTGGTTCCCCGCAGCAAGCTGCGGGGTATTAATTAACGACTTAATCAAGTGGCTCGAGGGCCGATTGGAGGTCCGTAATATGAGCCGTTTCCGCTATTCCCTTTTCTCTGAAAAAAACGTCTGCTTGTTCCCCTTCAATCCCCACGATTGTCCCGATCCCAAATTCCAGCTTGCTGGAAATAACAACCTTATCCCCAATCTTGAAATTATAGATTCCCATACCTCCCCCTAGCGTACGCAGAAAGACTCCGGCAGGTTGACTTTTTTCCCAACACTTTTGGTAAAAATCTTTTAGCTTGACAATTTCGGGATCTGCAGCCTTTGCTGCAAAGAGTGTGTTAACCTCCACATTGTGCAACAATCCTCCACTGGTTAGGTTGGAAGAACCGACAATGACATCGACCGATTCCTCGCCGCCAAAAATGTAAATTTTTGCATGGAAGTTTCGATTGCTGTCTGAAAAGACCCTCACCTCGGTGTTAGGCAAGGCGCATAATTTTATGAGTAGGTCTTTTTTGGTCGATTCTTCATGGTGAAAGTTCTCGTCCAGGAGTATCCGCACCGATTTTACCTGGTTGTACTTCTCCAAATATTTTTTTAGAATGTTTAGCCCGGCAAAATTGAGGAATGCCGAGGCGATAGAGATTTCGATCGAGTCCGAGACCAGGTCTTCGAATATTGAAGGGAGCTCCCCATTTCCCAGAATTTGGATTTTGTTTCTTTCCATTTTTAGTTCAAATTGTGTTTTCTTCGCCACTCTTTTCTATATTTTTCGAACAGGGCTGTCTCGATGCCTCCTTGCCATGGGAGGGGGAACGACCGTCTTCTTTTGTGCGGTGGTCCCTTGCTGACCCACATGATATTATACTCGTTGATCAGGAAATCGAAAATGCCTGGATTTTTCAATAATTCCGACAACACTGTTTCCCTTTGGTCGTTTGTTGCCACGAGTTCATCTGTTAAGTTGTGCACCGGGGCCTCTGGGGCGTTGGGGTCGACGGCCAGGATCTGAACCTCGCTATCCCCGGGAACGCGGACACTAAATTTCACGGGGAACTCTTCATAAAGGGACGCTTTTGCCTCTCTCTTATCCCCTCGAATAAGAATAATCGAATACGGCAACATGTTTTGGATTGTGTCAACGAAGTCCTTCTTCGGGATCGAGGTCCCCAGTGCCACCAAGACAATTGGGAGATCGTCAGCGTAGATGGGGTATAGCTCCTCGTTTCTCAAAAAGGCGACTTCTGGTCCCAAAATTCGGATCACTGGGTCGCTCTTTATCAAATCCATGAGAAGCGGGATCCTCGAACCTCCCCCGCTCAAATAGATTTTCCTCAGCTTAAACTTCTGGCGCGTTTGGGAATATGGTTTGTATTTATCGAACACCGTTTTGATTTCATCTCGCAGTGCCCCAACGATTTCACTCAAGACCGGCCGGATAATTTCCTCAAAATCTCCCCTTGAAAGCTTTTTACCGAGGACGGTTACCTCCGATAATTGAGATAGACGCTCTTTCGCCCTGCGAACCTCCCTAAGGACACGGTCGCTTTCCGTCTCCCTTTCCCGCCATTTCGGAAACAATCGGTGTAACATCACATCGTCAACGTTGTCACCTGCCACCATGAGGCCACAAGGTCTAAAGAGCGACAGTTTTCTTCCATTCTTCTCATAGACGACTATGTCAGTGGTCCCTCCTCCTACATCCATGATGGCGTAAATACCATTCTCATCCTCAAGAGTCTTGTCTTTGCAGGCCAACAGCGCTGCCGTCGGTTCGTTGACCACCTCAATCTTAACAGGATCTTTTACTTTCTGGAGCATCAGGCTATAAATGGTGCGCCGAGGAGCAGCACCAAAAATCGCGGGTACGGCAACCCCTATGGTTTTCAGGGAGGCATCGTTATAAATTGGCTTAACGGCGTGTTGTTTTAAAATTTCATCAATGAACGAACCAACCAGCTCGTGTATTGACCTGTCATGGTTGAAAATTCTCAGCTTATGGTCCCCACGGCAAAAAGGACGATTCATAGGGTTCCAGCAATTGTCACCGACATCCTCTCCTTTTTTGTCACAAGATAGACATCTTTTTAGCGACCGAAGGACAACCACTTGTCCAGGGTTTTCCTCCTTGATCTTCTCCGCTTCATACCCCACGGCGATGCTACCATTTTTTTTCACCCCCAACACGGAGGGAACGGAAGATCGCATGTAACCGGATCGATCCCCACCTATGTCGATAACTTTGGAAGTCGTCCTCCCCCGAAACTCACTCGTCAATGAAACGAGAGTGGTGGTTGTCCCGTAATCGATTCCGATTTTCATTCAAGCCCCCCGCCCCGAGTCTAAGGCCGAACCACAACCTTTAAAACCTTGAGCACCCACTCGACGTCTTCCTTTATGACCGAGACCTTGTCGAGCATTTCCTTTTCCCGCGCAGCGCTTGAAATCTCTTTTCCGCTGCCTTCAATTCTTCTCTTCAACTCTTCGAGTTCACCCAAGACCGGCAGGAGTTTTTTGATGTACTCCTCATACCTTTGGGATGTTTTTTCAACCGCATCCATTAAAAGAGCCCGATGGTCGTCTATTATTCCTTGGCGTTCCTCTTCGAAATCCTTTTGCGCCGCTTCCGAACTCGATTTCAATGCGGACATGTTTTCGGTATACGTTTCCCTGACCTGCTCCAGGATCCACTTGAATTCCGGAGGGAAGCAAGAAGCGACCCTTTCGCCGATCTTCCCGTGCACGTCCTCATTCCTCAAAATCGCTTCGACCCCGGTTTTTACCAATGTCCTTCCTATTTCCTCGTCGCCGGCCAAACTTCTTATCGTGTCGACATGATCTGCTGAGTAATCTTGGTATGACAAAATGGACTCTGCGAATGCAACCATGAGGGAAGAGTGTCTCAGGAAGGTTTTCAACTCCGACAAGACTTCCGCATTTGAAACGTTCGGTTTGTCGATCATCTTCTTGAAGATGTCATTGGCAAAATCCCTATCCGGGAATGCCCTGTAAACACTTTCTAATAGAGTGAAATCCTCTTTTTCAATTTCTGAAGCTAAATCGCCGATAATCGAACGGCACTCTGTCACTGCATTTCGCTTGATCAAAATCTCTATTGCATCAAGGCGCTGGTTCAAGGGGAGCCCCCTTGTTCTGGCAATCCGTCCCAAGTCCGAGGATTGGTAGCTCCCCTCCAATTTGCCCAAATCTTCGGTTTCAGCCATTATTTTGCCAACCTGGAGTTTCAACTCCTCGTCCCAGGGAGGGGGTGCCAGGGAAAACACCCCGCAGATGTGGGCAATGACGTTTCGCTTTCCCCTTGGATCCAAAATGGGGGTATCGGAAGCTATGATTTTGAGGGCCGCTAACGCTACCTTGGGTTTTTCCAGGAGCGCTCTTTCGTTGAACACGATGTTCAAAAGCGCCCACTCCGCATCGGTTGGACTCAGCGCGTAAAAAAAATCGTTGGCGAACGCAATCTGGGATTCCTGCGAAAGGTTGACATTGTTCAAGTACTTGTAAATGACATCCTTCATCTTCTTTCCTGCTACAATCTGAGAAAAAATGGCCTTGACCCCCCGATCAACCTGATCAGAGAGCAGAACGCTGGTCAAGAATTCCGTCACCAGCTCCTGGTTGAATTTATTTCCCAGTTCTATTAGCTTTCCTCGTAAGGCCTCTACTGCGCTCTTCCCCAGGATGTTTATTGCTTCGACATGTTCCTTCGTCAGAGAGGACTGCGGAAATGTCAACTTTCCCGCCTTCTTTTTTGAAATCTTACCTTTTAGAAATTTGCAGATTGTTTCTCTTATCTTCCCTTCTCTGACGATATAAATGACCAGATGGTCGTACGTGTTTCTGGGAGGCATTTTGCTGAAGAACGAGTAAACGGGCGTGAGTTTTTGAGAGGATAACCCGCTTTCCAGCAAAGTCGATAGGGTCAAGTCATGGGCGTTCTCATTGAAAAGCTCCGATTTCCTCCCCTTTGCCTTCAATTGGATAGCAGCAAGGACTGCGAGGTGAAGCGTACCCCCTTTCAAACCATCTCTAAGGACACCATTCACAAAATCTATTAGGCTTTCGGCAAAGGACGCCCCTTCTTTCGTTCCCGCAAATTTGGCCAGCTTTTCCAAAAGGAGTGCTTTCTCCTCAATTCGCTTTTCGTTCAAGAATTGTTCATAAAGGACCGAGGGCTCCGAAATTGGCTCTTCTCTGAGTGCGATCGTTTTTTTGGACTTGGTGTCGAACCAAGGGTCTTTGGTCAATTTCTTTGAAACGCCTGTCCACCATTTTTTCCAATCCCCTTCTTCAATCAGCCCAAAGTCCCGTCTCCATCCGCTGGTGGATGGCTTCCCTTTTGTAAGTAAAAGTTTGATGCGGGATCGTTCAATCTCGTTGTTTTGGTCTTTACTTTCATCGAGAATCAAGAGCCTTATAATTTCTGTAGAACCTTGTTTTGCGAGGTCCTGCATTCGGTCCAAGTTCTTGCACATCTGCGCCAAAAGCCCTTCCGGGTTCAATCTCTTGAACGAAACCGTCTTCTCTTCTTCAAGCTCCATTTTTCCCTTTTTCATGAATTCGACAGTAACTTTTCGTTCATCGACTGCCACAATCTTGCCCACCCCGTTTTCCCAGTGCTCTATGTATTCACCCTTAAGAAGCTGTTCCATTTTAGTTCTCTTTCTTTGACTAACCGCCTTTGAAATTTAAACTTTTGGCGTGCTGATACCTAAATCTGCACTGTCTTGAAATCCGAGCTCCGAGCGCGTATCCCAAATCGCGAGTTAAATAGCTCGGGTTTCTCTCACCAAATTAAGAGCGATGCCCCTTGCTGGATAATTCGCCTGGGCGCTTTGGAGGTCTTTACGAACCATTTCCCGCAATTTGGCCGATTCCAAAACTACAGCTTCCGATCCAAAACTCAAAACCCAACGCTTGATTTCGTCCAGCCCTGTGACTCGGAAAGTAAACCCAGGCCTCCTGTCAGAGAGTTTGGTGATCTTTTGGCTTTCGTGCCAGATCTCCTGACCTACCTAGCAAGCTCAGTCGGAAGAGATTCTGATCCTTACCCTGCAGAGTTCATCACGCGTTATGTCCAAGCCGTGTGGTATGAATTCCTCCACCTCAAAATCCTTGGGCGGTATCAAGCCCTCATCCATAATTTTGAGCATCTTGATCCGGTCCAGGACGAACATTTTCACTACGTAAAAAACCTCCTTTCACCGTAAAAACAAAACCCCACCTCTTCCTCAGAAATGGGGTTTAATTAAATTTCCAAACCATACAACCTCCTGGCTACCCACTTGGGTGTCGGTTAAGGGTTGATGGATAAGGACTTAAACACAGGCTCGCAGGTTCGAGTGGGATAGTATAAAATTAGGAGAGAAAAGTCAAGGTCGTTGCGATAGGGAATGCTGAAAGGGGATTGACGTTTGCTCTATTTTTCCATACACTTTCTTTCCGAGCCCGCAGCGAGATTCTGGATGAGAGAGAAAGGATTTGTTTATGATCACCATAGATCAGGACCGGCTGGTAAAGCAATTTATGGATTTCGTGCAGATTGATTCCCCCTCCTTCGAAGAGGCGCCCTTTGTGCTGGCCCTCGGAAAAGAGTTGAAAGCGCTGGGCCTTGCGGTGGAAAATGACCGGACCAGCCAGAATGGGGCTGGAAACCTATTTTCTGTACTTCCGGGGACGGACCGGGGCCTTCCCCCCATTCTCCTTTGCATGCATACGGACACGGTCGAACCTGGCCGAGGAATCAAACCGCAGATCGAAGACGGCCAGATCCGCAGCGCCGGAACCACCATTCTGGGAGCGGATAATAAGTCAGCCGTGGCCGCGACATTGGAGGCCATCCGCTGGCTGCAAGCTTCTCGCCCGGCCCACGGTGATCTGGAAATTCTCTTTACCTGGGGGGAGGAGCGGGGTCATCAAGGAGCCAGAGTTTTTGATGTTTCCCGGTTACATGCCCGGATCGGTTTCGTCCCTGATGGAGGAGGTCCCCTCGGCACCATTATCACCCAGGCCCCTTACTATGATTCTGTCCGGGCGACTTTCCTGGGCAAGGCGGCCCATGCTGGCCTTACCCCAGAGAAAGGCATCAGTGCCCTGGTAATGGCCTCCAAGGCTATTACCCGCATGAACTTGGGACGCATTGATGAAGAGACCACGGCCAACCTGGGAAAAATTTCCGGTGGATCTGGGCGCAATACCATACCCGAACGGATTGAAGTAGAGGGAGAAGCAAGGAGCCTCGACTTTCGTAAATTAGAAAGGCAGGTCAAGCAGATGCGCATGGCCATGGAAGAGGCGGCCCGCGAGTGGGGAGGACAGGTCCAGGTGGAGATTAAGCGTGAATACGACGGTTTTCATATCGGGGATGATGATCCCTCCGTCAGAATCGCCCAGAGGGCTTCCCGGGCAGTCGGTTTAATCCCCATAATCGCCAGCACCAATGGGGGGAGCGACGGCAACGATCTCAACGCCAAGGGGATTCGAACCGTAGTCCTGGGCATGGGGGGACGGGATTATCACAGTACTCAGGAAACGATATCTGTGGCGGAACTGGTGAAACTTTCTGAATGGATCGCCGCTCTGGTGCTGGAATCTGGACGCAATAGATAAGGAATCGTTGCCCCCCTAGATCCCTTGAACCCTTCTTACTGGGGCTGACAGGCCCCGTACAGGTGGCACATAGCGAAATGGTTGGGCTCTACTTCAGCCCAAATGGGTTCAACCTTGGAGCAAATGTTCATGACCTGCGGGCAGCGCGGGTGGAATCGGCAACCTGAGGGAGGGTTGATCGGGCTGGGCACATCCCCTTTCAGGATAATCCGTTTCTTTTTCTTGTCCGGATCTAAAACCGGCACGGCGGACATAAGTGCCTGGGTGTAAGGATGCAGCGGCTTAGCCAGCAGTCTTTTATTTGAGGTTAGTTCGATGACTTTGCCCAAATACATGACGGCAATCCGGTTGCTGACGTGGTTGACTACGCTCAGGTCGTGGGCAATCATAATGTAAGACAAGTGAAACTCGGCCTTGAGGTCACCCAAAAGGTTGATTACCTGGGCCTGAATGGACACGTCTAAGGCGCTGACCGGCTCATCGCAGATGATCAGCTTGGGTTTGAGGATTAAAGCCCGGGCAATCCCGATGCGCTGGCGCTGACCCCCCGAGAATTCGTGGGGAAAACATCTCACTTTCTCGCGGTGGATACCAACCTTTTCTAAAATTCCCGCCACCCGGTCGGCCACTTCGCTTGCGGCAGCCAATCCATGGGTCCGGAGGGCATCGCCGACGATATGCTCTACGCTTAACCGGGGATTGAGCGATGAGTACGGGTCCTGAAAAATGATCTGCATCTCGGCCCGAAGCTTTTTCCACTGAACAGGTTTTAACTGGGTGATGTCCTGCCCTTCGAAGAAGATCTTGCCGGCAGTAGGTTTAATCAAATGGAGAATGGTCCGACCGAGGGTCGATTTGCCGCACCCCGACTCGCCTTTCGGGATCGGGGATGCCTACCAAGTCGAGCATCTCCACTGCCTTGTTCTCTGCCTGGCTGGCGTTCAACCCTTGATGGAGCTGGATCGCTTCCTTGATCTGGTTGCCGATGGTGAAGACCGGGTTGAGAGAAGTCATCGGTTCCTGGAAGATCATCGAAATGCGGTTCCCTCGTACCTGCCTAATCTGGCCTGAATTGAGACGCAGCAGGTCCTTTCCTTCAAACTCGGCCCGATCTCCGCCAAGATATCACAGGCGGAAACATCGGATATGCCCGGCGCCTGCTTCATCCGAGCCAATAACACCTCATGCTCTTTCATCAAACAGCGAATCTGAAGATCAAGCGCCTCAATCTGCGCCTCCAGAACGGCGATCGTCTCCAGAATCATCTTCAAAATGAACCGGTGATGATCCGTAAAGAAGCCCTGAATGGATCGGTACAGTTCCTCCTCTTTGCCTCTGAGTTTCCCACGAACACAGGATTAAATATCCGACAATGTCAACCGCTCCCGATCCGTAACCAGCAAATGAATCAGATTCCGTCCCGTCACGCCGAAGAGATCCGATACCACAGAATCGATCTTGATGTTCACCGATTCAAAAAGCTTGTGTGTGCGTTTCCTGTAATCCCCCCCCCGTCTGAACATACTTCTTGCGCAACCGCGTCAGATCCCGCCACTGTCGCACCGTCTGCGGCGGGATGAAACTGCCCTTCAAAAGACCATGACGCAACAATCCGGCAATCCACTTGCTGTCCCCAATGTCCATCTTGCGCCCGGAGACGTTCCGCATGTCACGGGCATTCACCAATACCACATGAACCGAATTTTCCAAAACGTTATGCACCGGGCGCCAGTAAATCCCCGTACTCTCCATCGCCACCACCGGACAATCATGCTCCGCCAACCAGTCCCGCAGCCGCATCAGATCGTCCGTGAATGTGCCGAATACCTGGACCTCGTATTGCTCCTCGCCATTGCCGTCGGGAAAAACAATACAGGCCGAAACGCTCTCCTTGTGAACATCCAATCCGCAACAAATGGGGTGCACGATCCTTATAATTCTGTTATCATCTCTTCGAGTCATGGTCTTCCTCCTGATTAAGTTTTTTATGAAATCACTTGTCAGAGGATTACCGTGACTTACCCCTTTATTGCAACCACGATATTTTCATTCTTCGTTGTGCCCATAATCGGGCATGGGGGTTAGTTGTTTGAAAAAACACAAAAAGGAGGAAAAGAAAAATGAAAAAAGGATTAATTCTGGCCGTTTTGGCGGTCTTTTTAGCCGCCGGGTGCGCGACTTCGCAGCAAGTAGTCCAGCCGCAACCAGCGCTTGGCGCCGTACAAGCCCCAGCGCCGATCTTCAAAGTCAACGACGAATGGACGTATAAAGATAGTTATCGTAACGAAACCACCATAAAAGTGGTAGAGTTTACCGAAAACGAGGTAATAACGGCAAGCTCAAATCGACCTAATTGCAAAGAAATCAGGAATAGAAATTTTACTCTGAAAAAATTGGAGTGCGAAGGCACCGCTCCTTTTGTCAACACGGGTTTCCGATATTTAGACTTTCCCCTATACGTGGGGAAATCGTGGCAATACTCTGAAATGCGAGAAGTCCCAAGTAGGGGGACGTTTGCAGGGTATGCATTTATGGCCCGAGTTACGGCAATGGTGACGGCTTATGAAAAAATCAAGCTCCCATTCGAGGAGTTTGAGTGTTTCAGAATTGAAATGGACGTGATGGGCGCTGATTTGCCGCTTCTCTTAACGTATTGGTATTCCCCTCAAGTCAAGGCGATCATTAAGTGGGTTCTCAAGAATTCAGTGTCGCCCGACAGAGAACTTGTTCGCTACAAATAATCTAATCCGGAGATCCGGAACAACCATACACCCGGGCAGATGTCTGCCCGGGCTTTTATTTTTCACTATAAATATGGTAAAATATTTTTATGAAAATCTGTTTTTTCACAAAATATCCGCCGATTGAAGGAGGTGTTTCGGCCCAAACTTACTGGCTAAGCAAAGCGCTTGGCGAAAAAGAGATTGAAATCCACATAGTAACCAACGCCTTAGAAATTGAAGAAGCGTTCAAGGAAAAATTGGATTTGGAAAATTTGGAAGAACTTAAAAATTATCTGCCGCCGAATGTTTTTGTTCATAATCTTGAATCTGTTTTCCGTAATCTTCGATTTTCCCACATTCCCCAATCCCCTGCTTATCTGGAGCGGTTAATTAACAAAGGGTTGGAGGTTTTTATAAACCATAAATGCGATTTAATTGACAGTTTTTATATTCTTCCTTACGGCCTTGCCGGATTTATCACAAAACCCCCCTTTAAGAAAGGGGGGGCAATGGGGATTTTTCCAGTGCTCGCGGGATTTGTGGGTGCTGAGCCGCCATGGGTAATGAATCGGCAATTTTATTCATTCCTTTTTTTGGAAAGTTTCCCTTACTTTTTCTCTCAGTTCCGCCGAGGTCAGATAATCATACCCGGTCATGGCCAGGAGCTTGGCCGCTTTAAGTAAGGTTTCCCGTCCCCGGGGGCTCATGGTTGCTTCGGCAAAAGTCTGGGAATGACCGGGAACTTCAGGGTCTACAATGGCCAGAGAAGGATGAATGGCCGGCAGGTAATAACTGAGATTGCCGATATCTGAAGAGCCGCGGCGGCCGTCATCCTTGCTCAGTGGTATTCCAAGCGCTTCCATATTCACCCTGGCCGCTTCTTCCAAGGGAAGGTTTCTTTTTATCGGATCAAAGGTGGGTTGACCCACTTCGATTTTGTACTTGGTTCCGGTGGCGAGGGCGGCCCCCAGACTTATGGCCGCAGCCATGGCCCACCCCGGGCAGGGCATCATATTCAGCCAGCAGGGCGACGGTTGGCCGCTCTTGGGGGCGCCCAGCAGGTCGGGCCAAGAAAGCGGTTTTGACCCCGCCAACTCCGCGTTCGACTTCAAAACCTCGCTCCTCAAGGAAGCGACTCAGGTATTCACAGGATTTAAATTCCTGGTAAGCGATTTCGGGATTGTTATACAAAAATTCGCTGACGTTAAAAAGATCTCCAGCCAGCGCATCCACTGCGGCTCCCAAATGGGCTTTGATATCATCCATATTTCACCCTTTCTGTCTCGATTCCCGCTTCTATGTTACACTTTCCGACTGCATTTTCCCAATAGGGGAACTTTAGTATAATCAAGGAAAAAACCAAGTCAAGGGTTTTGTAGTAACATTGGTAATGACCTATTTAATCCCTTTCCACCAACTCAATCCGGATCCCCTCTGGACCTTCGATAAAAGCAATTTTGATCCCTGAGGGAGTAACGGTTGGTTCAATGCTAAATTTTGCCCCTCTCTTTTTGAGGTCTTGGGCGGTTTTTTCGAGATCTTTTACTTTAAACCCGAAATGGTCGAGCCCTCTGCTTCCTTTTCCGGGCGTGAGTTGGCCGGCTTGGGGCTCCGTTCCTAAAAGAGCCAAAGTAGCTCCCTGCACATCCATTCGAATCAGTGGAAACCCCCTCATTTCGCTGCGGGAGGCTACCCGGCCATCGAATACCTTCTCAAAGTATTGCACCGCCTCTTCCATGTTGCCGCAAATAATGTGGATGTGGTCCAATCCGGTAATCATTCTCTCCTCCTTTTTAATTTTTTTTAAAATCGCTTGCAGCCACTTCTTCCCGAGAACCTTGAACAGTAAGCCTTCTGCCCTCTACCCTCTGCCTTCTGCCTTCCCCCTTCCGCCTAATTTCCTTAAATTGCCTATTTTTTCCCCGGTCAACAGAAACAATCCTTTGTGGATTTCAGCTCAGGATTCCTCGTTTAAATCTGCGGATGCATATGTCGGCTTCTTGACCTTCAGCAGAAAGAAAGTAAAAACAATCAGGATAAACGCCACTCCACTCAGCCCTAAAAAGGCCCATTGCAGCCCGAATGTCTGAGCGAGGTAACCGGAAAAACTGGCGGCCAGGGAGCCGATCCCGAAAGCGGCGAAAAAGTAGATCCCGAAAGCAGTCCCCCGCATTTTCAAGGTAGTGTATTGAGCCAGAACCACGTTGGTCATCGGTTGCAGGCAGAAAGTAAAGAAAAAATAGATAAGGGCCATGAAAAGGAGGAGGAGGTCGGTGGTCAAAGACATGGCCAGAATAAAAGGGAAACCCATTACCGTCATCACTAAAAGATTTCGCACCAGGTGAGGTCTTTGTCCCAAAACTCCCCCGGTATACTGGCCAAAGACCCCCATGAACAAAGCGACGCCGGAGAGCATGCCCCCGATGGCCACGCTGTCCCAGGAGAAGATATGAAAGGAAGTGCGTTGGCTCATATAGGTCGGCAAAAAAGTGATGATCCCATGATAACAAAAACTGTTCAGCATGTTGTTCACGTAGAGAATGACCAGAGGGAGGGAGAAATAAACCCAGAAGTCTCTCACTCCAAGCATGGACAGTGGAGTTACATTGGGATGAAAAGTTTCCACCTTTTTCTTTTTTCCCACAGACATATCAATGAAAAGAGACCAGATCGCCAGAACCACTCCCGGGACTGCGAAACAAAGATAGGCCTGCCGCCATCCCCAGCGGGAAGCAATCAGGCCAGCAATAAAAGGAGCCGTAGCCAACCCGAGGTTTCCGGCAGCTCCATGTATCCCCAGGGCCCTTCCGTATTCCCTAACTTTGGCAGTAATTAAAGCATTAGCCAACGGATGATAAACACTTCCCAAGGCCCCCAGGAGTGCTAATCCAACCGTGAAAAAAATGAAATTCGAAGAGAAAGCAACCATCAAGGAAGCCACAGTAGACCCTAAAAAACACAAAAGGAACAGTTTTCTCGGGCCCAAACGGTTATAGATCATTCCCCCGGGAAGGGCGCCCAGGCCATAGGTAAAGCTCATGATGTTGCCGATGACTCCCAGACCCAAATACCCCAGGGAGAACTCTTCCTTCAGAAGAAGGAGCACAGCGGGAAATATCAGAAGGTATCCATGGGAAAGCGCATGGGAGCACCCGGTGAGACCGACGATCATCTTCTCTTCACGATTCGTATTGATAATTTATTGGGTTTAAGCATGGAGCGCCTAAACAGGCGCAGATGGAGCCCCAATTTATCTCTTGTCAGGAAGGATCTTTTTCAGGTGTTTTTAAAAGTGATATCCGTTTCTCCCTTTGGTATGGGGATGACAATCCTTCCGCCTTGATAATATTTTTTCAGCGATTAACGATTCTTGTTTATCGGCTATTGTACTATTTAGCATGATCATTCCGGATGTGACAAGAGTTATCCAATTTTTAATCATCCCCAAATTAGGGACCAAGGAGTCAAGGGATCAAGGAGTCAAGAGAAAATAAATTTTTCCCTCTTCGCGCATCTCCCCGGCAACCCATCCGGCCTTTTCTCCGCTGCCGCAATAGAGGTCAACCCGTGCGGGACCCTTCATGGCGGCACCCGTGTCCTGGTTGAGCACAAATCTCCGCAGACTTTTCCGGCCTATTATTTTCCCTTGGTCATCAAATACTGGCTGCCGCGAGATAAGATAGGCCAGGGCGCCCGGGGGGAAAATGGAATGGTCCGTTGCAATGGATCTACCGGCAGTGAGCGGCACACCCAGCGCCCCTACGGGTCCCTCATCTATTTGATTGGAGAACGGAAAGGAGCGAAAAAAAATATAACGTTGATTAATGTTGAGAATCTCCTCCATCCATCTCGGGTGTATTTGGAGAAGTTCTTTCACCCGCCTCAGGGAAAGTTCTTCTTCAGCGATAAGTCCTTGCTCGACCAGATATCGTCCGATGCTCCGATACGGCCGGCCGTTGGAAATGGCAAAACCCAACCGTAACACCTTTCCGTCTGGTAGGCAGATCCGCCCCGACCCCTGCACATGCAGGACAAACCGCTCCCAGGGGTCCTTCAGCCAGGCCAGTTCATATCCTTTCCCTTTCAGTACTTCCCGGCAGTCAATCTCCTGGCGAGAATAATAAGGAACAACCTGCCCTCTTTCAACGCGGCCGATCCCTTTTCTGTTGAGGGGTCCCGGCAATTCGGTCAATGCGGTTTCCACCAGATCATTCGGTCTGCGGTAGATAGGATACCGGTATTCTCCCCCCGGTTTAAGGCTGCCGGCAATGATGGGTTCATAATACCCTGTTAGGAGGATGGACAACCCCTCCCCTTTCTTGCTTGTTTCCCATAAACGGAACCTCTCCTGAATTCTTCGAGCGAACTCTGCTGGGTCAGGAGTGTTTAAAAGGATTTCTCGAAAAAGAGATAGAGAACGACGAGCCTTTTCCAGATTGCCAAGATCTTTCTCATACTCTGAAAAGTTGTCAGGTGAATTGAGGGAAGAAATTTTTTTTTGCAGATAAGCGAGGCTATTTTCCACTGCTTCTCGGAGAGATTTTCTTTCGACGTCATCAGTCAGAAGAGGAATGAATTCCTTTTCCGGCGGCGGTATTAATCCTTCCAGGGAAGGTGGCTCTTTGGGCGCGGGCGCCATGCAACTGCAAAGGAAGAGAAAAAGAATTCCGGCGTAGAATGACTTTTTCCGCAACACCTAAAACCTTACGCCCTTAACGTTATTCAGCAAAGAGGAGTTCGGGCTCCCTTAATCATTAAAAAAAAACTATATCATTTTCCACCTCCAATAACCAGGCAAAAAACGCCAATCGACCCAGGGGCAGGGGCTATTCCGCTTGGCAATCTCTAAGGATGGAAAAAGCTCGGGGGGTCAGAGCAGGAGGAGGGCTCTGACCCCGGGAGGAGGGGACAGGCTGGGGGATGCAAAAGTTAATTATTCACGAATTCATCAATTTCGTTATCTTCCCAGGCATGAATACTCTTAATTTTTTGGACAATGCTTTTTATTTTCCGGTTATAACTGCGTTGGGCTACGGATTTATTGACGATAGCAACGATGTCCGGAACGTTGAAAGGCTTGGAAACGAAGTCCATCGCCCCGTAGCGGATAGCATCGTGGACGTTGGTGAGCGTCCCATATCCGGTGACGATAACGACTGCGGCGTCACTCCCGAGTTTCCTGAGCTCCCGCAGCACGTCCATCCCTGAAAGCCCAGGCATTTTTATATCGAGGGTGATGAGGTCAACTTTTTCTTTTTGAATACAATCGAGGGCCTCTTGTCCGTTGGCAGCCGTATGGACATCATAAAGTGGTTTGAGGATCATCCGTAATGATTCCCGTGGTCCGAGTTCATCATCCACAACCAAAACCGAGGCTTTTTGCTCCATCTCCAACTCCCGCCAAAAAAATTTAACCTGATGTTGACCATTATAAAGCCCTTTTCTTACAGCAAATTCTATGCCTCCTAAATTGGGTGCCTCTGCTTTACCTAATTGTTTGATATTGCAGTATTTTTAGTTCGGCAAAAAAATAATGAGAATCTTTTTAGGATCAGTTTTGTACACCTTTAAGGGCCGGGATTGCCCACATTTTTTGAGGCAAGAAATGATGATTTTGAAAAAAGTCGTCTCTCCCGCGGAAGCGGGAGTCCAGAGAAGAAGTAACTACTTGATAATACTGGATTCCCGTTTTCACGGGAATGAACAAAAAGAGTATTTTCATACTTTTTACGAGTTAATCAGAAATCATTCTGGAATGCGGTTAACCAAACAGCACGCCGGGCAGCCACAAAGCTATCTCGGGATACATCATGAGTAGAAAGAGGGCGATCAATTGGATGACCATAAACTCTATTACGCCTTTGTAAATCGTCTTTAATTCCCACTGGGGAACCACGGCCTTGAGGTAATATGCGGACATGGCGACTGGTGGAGACAGAAACGCCGTCTGCAAGTTCACCGCGATAAGCGCGCCGAACCAAATCAGGTTGAACTTTAAGGTTAGGATCAAGGGGAGGAAGATCGGCAGAAAAATGAGAATGATGGCCGGCCATTCAAAGGGCCACCCCAATATAAAGATCACCACCATTAAGAGAAGGAGCATCATAAATGGGCTGAGATCCAAGGCAATCAACGAATTGGTGATCAGCGTCGCCGATCCCAACCTGGCAAAAACAGATCCAAAGATGTTAGCGGCCACGGCCAGGAAGAGGACCATACTGGAAGTACTTAGAGTTTTGATCAGGGCTTCCTTGAATTTAGCCAAAGTCAATTTGCGGTAGGCGAGAGCCATTAAAATACCCCCGCAAGCCCCACAGGCCGCTGCTTCCGTAGGAGTGGCCAATCCAGCCAAAATACTCCCCAGAGTGAAAAAAATGAGGGAGCCCAGCGGCACCATGCCAAAAAAGAATTCTTTTATTTTCTCGGTTCTCGAAATCCTTTCATCCATCGGCACCACAGGCCCGAGTTCAGGATTTAGGAAGTTGCGAATCAAGAGGTAAATAATATAAAGGCCCGTCAGTAAAAATCCAGGTCCGAAAGCGGCGGCATAAAGCTTGGCCACGGAGATTCCCAGCACCGGCCCCATAACCACCAGCATAATGCTCGGGGGAATAAGAATCCCTAAAGTCCCTCCGGCAATGATGGTTCCGGAAGAAAGTTGGTCGTTATATCCGCACCTGATCATGACCGGTGCGGCCATAATCCCCAGAACAGTGACCGCGGCACCGACGATTCCCGTGGCCATGGCAAAAACGGCCGCGGTGAGGATGACGCCGACGAAGAGGGACCCCTTCATGCCGGACATAATATGGCGAAAGGCCATGAAAAGCCGCTCCATGAGTCCTGCCTGTTCCACCACGTATCCCATGAAGACAAAGAGAGGAACCGCAGCCAGGACTTCTTCCTGCATCAACCCAAAGGTTTGCATGACCATCAAATCAAAGACCATTTTCCCCAAGCTGAAGTAGCCAAATAAAATTGCCAGGATTATGAGGGTAAAGGCTATCGGAAAGCCGATGAAAATTACCACGAGGAGGGTGCCCAACATCAAGAGGCCAAGAACTTCGTTGCTCATCGCCATTCCCCCCTTGTCGTGGCATAAACACTCTTTATGAATTCGGCGATGCCTTGGATTATTAAAAGAATGATTGCTATTGGGATCACCGTTTTGAATGGATAAACGATCGGTCTCCAGGGGCTGTAGGCTGCTGTTTCTTTAATATCCCAGGCATGGGCGGCATAATCCCATCCCGCAACCAAGAAGAGGATCATGCCCGGAAAGAAGAAAAAAAGGTAGAAGATGGTGTCAATAAGTCCCTGCCAGCGAGCCGGGAACGTATTATAAAGAAGATCCGTCCGAATATGCCCTTTGTTGTAAAGAGTATAAGCTGCCCCCATCATAAAAATAATTCCATAAAGCATATAAGTTATGTCATAGGCCCATTCTGTAGGGGAATTAAAGGCATATCGAGCCACAACTTCATAAACCAACCCCCCCACCAGAGGAACACTGAGCCAGGCGAAAATTTTGCCACTCCACAACGATAGGCCATCAATGAACCGGACAACTTTAAAAGCAGAATTCAATTTGCTCAACCTCCCCCAAAATAACAATGGGTGATCGTAACAGTTTAGCCCTTAAAAAATTGCCTAACCTTCAATGCAAAATGCAAAAATTAAATTGAAAATTTCAAAATGATTAAGGCTATTCAGAGAAACCTGCATTTTTCAATTTGCAATTTTCACTTTCCAATGAAATTTAGCGTGTCTTTTCAAAACGCTAAATTGATACGGGTGATCTTCTTTTTGGCATTTCGCCTTTTCTCTGAAACGAATGCTGCCTGAGGACTCCCAAGATATTCAAAAGGGGTGAATCTCTATTTTTAACCCTGGAGAGACCCACCCCCTTTTTTTAATAAACGCTTTTTAACCGCTCGATTTTTTCAATTATTTGGGCTTTTGAACTTTATAAGGATTGATTTTGCCCCAATAATAATCGGCGGCCAAGTCATACGGTGGGTGGCCGACACTACGATAAGGAACCACTTGTTGCGCCCATTTCTTTTGTGATTCATATACTTTGGCGAAGAAGGGATTTGCCTTGACGTATTTTTCCGCCACTTTGTCCCAGGCTTTCAGGACCTCTATTAGGATATCTCGCGGGGTTTCCACCACTTTAACCCCATGCTTGGTGATAAGGGTATTAAGATCTTTGCTGTTCTGGTTTAACATCTTTATGGTGAAATGTATTGTCTCGGCCATTCCCGCGTACTCGACGATTGCTTTAAGGTCGGCAGGAAGTTCATCCCATTTTTTCTTATTGATGATGAACTCCATCATACCTGTGGGCTGGTGCGTTCCAGGCATATGGTAGAACTTACGAACATCTTGGAAACCCATAGCCATGTCAGAGCTTGGGTCGCTGAATTCTCCGGCATCAATGACACCTCTCTCCAACGCCGGAACGATTTCACCGCCGGGAAGAGTTACTACTGTCATACCCATGGCTTTAAAAACTTCTCCGGACATTCCCCCTGCCCGGAATTTCAACCCCTTAAAGTCCTTCCAATTTTTGATGGGTTTAGAAAACCATCCCAAGGGCTCTGGCGTTTCACCAAAGGTGGGGAAAACTACAACGTTCATTTTCAGTTCCTTCTGCATAAGTTCGTTGTACAGTTCTTTCCCGCCGGCTAAATAGAGCCATCCCAGGTAATCCTCCGAGTTCATTCCATAGGGACCTCCGGGAACGCTGCCGAAAAGAGTGGCTGCCGGGTGTTTGCCATACCAGTAGCCGGGCCAGGCATGTCCCCCATCCAAGATCTCTTTGTGAACGGCCTCAAGGACTTCAAAGGCGGGTACGATGGCGCCTGCGGCCAAGAGTTCTATCTTCAACCGACCACCTGACATGGCCTCAATTTTTTCCACCAAACCTTTCGGATTCACTTGATGGAAATCTCCCGCGGTCCACGTGCTCTGGACTTTCCACTTGAATGTCTGCTGCGCACCCGCTGGGCTGGAAAAAACTAAAACGAGCATCAAAATTGCCAAAACTGCCCCTATTTTTTTCATTGCCTCCACCTCCTTTAGAAAAATTACGGTAAAAAGTTAATAAAGAAAACACCACCCACAAAGTTTTGAAGGGCATCACCTCCTTCATTTGCTCTATTTCAAATAGCCCTTTGGAAATGATTCGAGCCGCTCTTCGGTTAGTTAATCTCTCATAAATTCAATATTTTTGTCAAGCTAAAACCTCCCTCCCTGTCTATACTTGGCAAACTCCCTTGTCTAACACCATTATTTTGGGCTTTAATATTTACCTTTTTCCTATCACCTATCACCCATCAACTATCGCCTATTACCTATTACCTCTAACTTTTTGCCTATAACCTATCGCCTTTAGCCTATCGCCTATTCTTTATTTCCTTTCTTCACCTCTACCCCGGCTATTTTTTCTAAGGCTTTTACAACGGCGGCGTCATCTTCCTTCCCATACCCCAGGCAGTTGGCCATTTGAAATATTTCCTTGGCCACGGCACTCAAAAACAGGGGAATTTTCAGTGATCTTCCCATCTCCATGATAAAACTCAAATCCTTCAAAAGAATATCCAGTTCCCCCCGGCAGGCAAAGTCCCGGTCCACCATTCTATAAGCCCGATTTCTGAACATCCAGCTATCACCGGCGCTTTTGGGGATAATATCCAATATCATTTGCGGGTCAAGGCCGGCTTTCGCACCCAAGACCATGGCTTCGGCTACGGCCAAGCCATTGACCGCTACCAATAAATTATTCACCAGCTTTAAACTCAATCCCGATCCCAGAGCACCTAAATAATATATATTCCTTCCCATGGCCTCAAAAATATTGCGACACCGTTCAAACTCCGCTTTTTCTCCGCCAACCATGATGGTCAACGTTCCAGCCTCTGCCCCTTCTTTCCCGCCGCTAATCGGGGCATCCAATACTTTTACGCCCTGCTCCTCCAATGTTCGAGCTAAGGATCTTACCTCTGTAGGAGCGATTGTGCTCATAACCACAAGTACATCGCCAGAAGTTACCCCCTCTCGTAACCCCATATCGCTAAAAACAACTTGTTCAACTTGCATATAATTTAAAACAACAATAAAAGTAATTCTTGCCCTCTCCGCGATTTCTTTGGGATTTTGGCCGATTTCCGCACCCAGCGCTTTTATTTTTTCCAATGGCTCCTTCTGGAGGTCGTAGGCTACCAGTGGGAACCCGGCTTGCAAAATATTTTTGGCCATGCCCATTCCCATATTGCCTAACCCGATAAAACCGACGTGATTCTTCATCCTATTCTCCCCTTCGATTTTAAAGAAAAAAGCTACTTCTTCACCATCAATAATCGCTGGTCATAATAAATAACGGTTTCTGCTCAAAGCTTTCGTAATAAGGGCGAAGCCGCTCGCGGTTGTAATATTTATCCACGTCCACAACTTTCTTGCAGCTGGTGACCACATCAATCGGCACGTTATCATACCTGCCGTTGCGCAGAGAAACCAAGCGCCCATGAGAATGACTCAAGACCAGGTTTAATGCCAGGTTGCCAAAGGCCATAGGGGCGATGGAATCAATGGCATCCGGGTTCCCACACCGCACCAAGTATCCTAACCTCTGATTGATCACATTGATGCTCCTTCCTTTATTGTACTTAGAGGAGAGCTTTTTAATTCGATCCGACACCAGATCGCCGACTCCCCCCAATTTTTTATGGCCGTACATATCCCTTTCGTCTTTCTCAAAGATCATCTCTTTTCCTTCAAACACGGCCCCCTCGGAGACGAGAACAACCGAATAATGGCTCGGGTTGGTATATCGGTCCGCCACTAACAGTTCGGTGAGGCGGTCAATGTTGAACTTGTATTCCGGGATTACGCACCGGTTGGCCGCGCCCGCCATCGTTGGGAGCAAGGCCGTAAAACCGGCATAGCGCCCGAAAACCTCAATGACCAGGATGCGTTCATGAGACCCGGCTGTCGTCCGCAAACTGTGGGTCATCTCGATGGTCCGGGTTATGCTGGTACTGAAGCCGATGCAATAGTCCGTACCGGGTACGTCATTATCCATCGTTTTGGGAATGGCTATTACTTTAACTCCTTGCTTGGCAAGATGGACGCCATAGCTCAGCGTATCATCTCCGCCAATCGGGATCAGGTAATCGATTCCCAGAAAATCAAGGTTTTGTAAAACCTCCGGGGTAAGGTCATTGATTTCCTCATGGTATTTTCCCATGAGATTCTCGGGAACGTCCTCTTGGGGAATGTGACTGGGTCGTGTGCGGGAAGTGTGTAAAAAGGTCCCCCCCGTACGGCCAACTTTATTCACGATTTCCTCGGTAAGAATCTGATAGGCCGCGTCCGCAGGAATCTTTTTATTGCGGATCATGGATATCAGACCTTTCCATCCGTTGCGGATCCCGATTACCTGAAATCCTTCGCGAATGGCCCTGATCGTTACTGCCCGAATCGCCGGGTTGAGGCCGGGAACATCCCCGCCGCCGGTCAGGATGGCAATAACTCCCTTTTTTCTCTTTATGTGCGCCATATCTCTTCCCTCCAACAATGAAAAGTGTCGAGTCAATTAACTGTTAAGTAAGGAGTGTTGGCCCCCGATAGTTAGTTTTTTGTTTTTTCCTTTTTGGCTATAGCCCATAGCCTATTGCCTATTGCCTATTACTTATTACTTATTACCTATTACCTGTTTTTCCCGGCAAATGGCCGGAAAAATACTTCAGGTTTGCCCGCTTCAGCTTTTCTAAGACCTGAGGGTAGAGGATGACTTCCTCCCTTTCCACTTCACTGTGCATCCTTGGATCGATCTTCCATATCGTATGGTAAAGCTGGTCCACTGATTCTTTGGTGGAGAAGGAGAGCATTATTGCCGGGTGGGTGCTCACTCCCGCTTTCAGCAGATTCTTCAGAGCTGCAAGTTGGAGTTGGAAACCTATGGAGTTTGCTCCGGTTAACCGGGCGAATTCCTCTTCGGTGCATCCTTTCAACGAAACTCGCACGTGCACAAAAGGATACAAAGCCAGTTCCTGGGCGTACGCTTCATCCTCTCCGATCAGGATGCCGTTGGTTTCCAAAATAAAGCGCACTCGCATATTTTTTAATTCTTTAAGAATTTTAAAAAGATGTTCCCGCCCGATAGTCGGCTCTCCACCGCTGATCCGAACCTGGGGTGATTTTTTTTCTTGGAGGAGCTTCAGAATTTTCCGGGTGACCTCATCCGGGGCGAGAAATTCTCCATCCTCTCTTCCTTCGAGCAGGGCTTCGCTGCGGACCCAGCAAAACTTGCAGGTTAAACCACAGCCTGCGCAATCGGCAGTGATGATCCCTCCATACCAGCGGTCATGGCGGAATCGATAATATTTCTTTAAATCCCCTCCGATCCTTTTCTGGACCGTGAGGTCCTCGATTCTCCGGTGTCTCTCGACGGGATCGTAGCCCAATTTCAAGATCTCACTGGTCATATCCGGAAGTTTGTTTTAGTTTCAAAACTTTACCGAAGGTAATTTTTTGCTCTCGGTTTCGGCCTCAAATAAGGGCATCCTTTCAAATCCGAAAGGCGCGGCAAAAAAAGCTCCGGGAAACGTTCGGATCTTTCTGTTGTAATTCATTACCGACTGGTTATAACGCCGGCGTTCCACGCTGATGCGATTTTCTGTCCCTTCCAGTTGATCCTGGAGTTTCATAAAATTCTGATTGGACTTGAGCTCGGGGTACCGCTCCACCACAACCATCAACCGCGACAAAGCACTTTCCAAACCCTGGGCTGCCGCCAAAGTCTTATTAATGTTTCCGGACTGGCGCGCTTCTCCCCACTGGCTGCGCAGGCGGGTAACTTCTTCCAAAATACTCTTCTCCTGTTTGGCATATCCCTTCACCGTTTCCACCAGGTTAGGGATCAGATCGGCCCGCCTCTGATATTGATTTTCCACCTGTGCCCATGCTGCCTTGGCCTCTTCTTGCGCACTTACTAAACCATTGTAAATTCCAAACCCTCCAATGACCAAGACTCCGATAATTACTAACGGAATGAGAATTACCAATGCCTTGTTCATAGGACCCCCTTGTTAAATAAAAATGATTTTTTCAAAAGTATCCACAAAAGTATCCATAATTTATCATGGGAAAGGGTTTATTTCAATAAAACTCCTGCCAACGATTTGACTTCTAATGACCAATTAATTATTGTAAAATTCATTAGGACGCAGATTTTCGCAGATAAGCCCAGATAAAAATATAAAAACTACCAGGCTTCAGGCTTAAAGATCCTGGCTTTTATTCCGTTAAAAATGAATTTGCGCGCAAAATGGTAACTAATTTCAGAAATTCCCCCTACCCCCTTTTTAGAAAAGGGGGGGCTGGGGAGATTTGCAGCGAATTCCTGTTTGGTTCCGGCTATGCCGGCTTGGGTTTTTAATTTTTTTATCTCTCCGCGTTCTCTGCGCGCTCTGCGGTAAATAATCAGAATGGAAAGGAAATTCCATGCGCTCCGACGGAAGAAAGCTTCTCCAGATGCGACCGATAAAAATCACCCGCCATTTCCTCAAACATCCGGAAGGATCTGTCCTCATTGAATTGGGCGAGACCAAAGTGATCTGTACTGCCAGCGTGGAGGAAGATGTTCCCAGGTTTCTTAAAAATTCAAACCAGGGATGGATTACTTCCGAATACTCTATGATTCCTCGTTCCACCCAAACCCGTTCTATCCGGGAAGCCGCTACGGGAAGGATCGGTGGACGAACCCACGAGATTCAGCGCTTGATCGGCCGGTCTCTTCGGTCAGTCGTGGACCTTTTCTCTTTCGGCAAACGAACCATCTGGATCGACTGCGACGTTATCCAGGCGGACGGAGGAACCCGCACTGCCTCCATAACAGGCGCTTTTGTGGCCCTGGCCGAGGCCTTAACGGTTCTAAGAAAAAAAGATCTTCTGACTGCACCCCCGCTGAAAGATACAGTAGCTGCCATCTCGGTAGGGATGATCGGAGGAAAAATTTATCTGGACTTAAACTACGAAGAGGACTCGCGGGCCGATGTTGACATGAACTTCGTCATGATCGGAAGCAGCGGCCTCGTAGAAGTCCAGGGAACGGCCGAACGCACTCCTTTCACGGCAAATGATCTCAGACGGATGATGGCGGCTGCTAAAAAGGCTATCGCTCAGCTCACTAAGATCCAGAAAAAATCTTTGGGAAACACACGGGGGTTGTGGCAACATTGAAGGCTAGGCGAAAGGATCCTCCCAAGGAAGTCGTGATCGCTACCCGCAATACGGGAAAGCTTCGTGAGTTGGAGGCCATCCTGGCCCCTCTCTCCCTAAAGCTCATTTCTTTAAAAGATTTTCCGGAAATCCCGGATGTGCTGGAAGATGGGGCCACCTTTTCTGAAAACGCCGGGAAAAAGGCTCGGACCGTAGTCCATCTGACCGGGCGCCTCACTATCGCCGATGACTCGGGATTATGTGTAGATGTTTTGCAAGGACGTCCGGGAATCTTTTCATCGCGGTTTGCCGGCGATAAGGCCACCGATCGGGAAAGGTATCAAAAGTTATTGGACGAAATGACCGGGATACCGGAAGATCAAAGGGGAGCTGAGTTTATTTGTGTTATGGCCATTGTTTCTCCTGGGGGAGAGATGCAAACCGTAGAAGGGAAATGCCGGGGAAGGATCACTTTTACCCCGCAAGGGAAACATGGTTTCGGGTTTGACCCCATCTTTTTTGTTCCCGAGTTGGGCAAGACCATGGCCGAGCTTACGCCAGAGGTAAAAAATCAGATCAGCCATCGGGGCCAGGCCCTAAAAAAGCTAAAACTTATTTTACCGCAATTTCTCGCCTAATCGTTCCTTGCCATCTTGCTGCTTCTCATGGTATAAAAAACAATAATGACGTAAGGCGCAAGGCGTTAGGCGCGAGGGCGTTTAAATATTTATTACTATCTACTACTTACGCCTCATACTCTTACGACTTACGGTATTATTTCGGGGCGTAGCGCAGCCTGGTAGCGCACCTGCCTTGGGCGCAGGGGGTCGGAGGTTCAAATCCTCTCGCCCCGACCATATTATTCTTCTTGGTTCACCACGGAGATCGCAGGGAGCGCAGAGATTGTTAATAAACAAAAACCACTAACCACTCAGCGTTATACGTAAAGTATATTAATCTTTTTATTTTCAACTCCGCGATCTCAGCATTCTCTGCGGTGAAAATTTTTAGGAGTTACCTTTCCTTTTTTTAAAAAAATTAATCCCGCGCATAATTTGGTAAGTCACTAAGAAAAAAAGAGTGACGCAACATCCTCCCAAAAAATCGACAACCTTTTTCATCTTATGACCGGTTTCCGCCCCCATCCCCCCATAAAATGCATGTGCAGATGATACACCACCTGTCCAGCCTCCCGACCGGTGTTTATCATCAACCGATAGCCGGATTGGACTCCGTGTTGTTCCGCCATACGCTTGGCGGCAAGCACCATCTTAGATACAATTCCGGCATTCTTTTCATCCAGACCATTGATCGAGTCGATATGTTTTTTGGGAACAATAAGGAAGTGAATCGGGGCTGCCGGATTAATATCCTTAAAAATGACCAGATCATTATCTTCACAGAGAATCTCAGCCGGTAATTCATGGGCAACGATATGCCAGAAAATACAGGTCATCAATTTCCTCCATATCCTAAATGATCGATTTTAGGGTCTCCTTTTACCATAACAAATACCAAAAAGCAACGATTTACGATGTCGGTCCTCAGTCCTTTGCCTTTATTCCTATTTTTCCCCTTGCGCTTTTTTCCCGTAGCTTATTGCCTATAGCCTATCGCATTTTCTTGATCCCCTTTCTCCTCATATTCATTTGACAAGTCGATCCAAAAATGCTAAAAGAAAATCTGGCGCCTGTAGCTCAACCGGATAGAGCAACAGCCTTCTAAGCTGTGGGCCGGGGGTTCGAGTCCCTCCAGGCGCGCCAGTGGAGTCAGAAGGCCTGCATTGATAATATCCTTTCCCATTTATGGTGAGTGTAGCTCAGTTGGTTAGAGCACTGGGTTGTGGCCCCAGCGGTCGTGGGTTCGAATCCCATCACTCACCCCAAGCGCCCGTAGCTCAGTTGGATAGAGCGTCGGACTTCGAATCCGCAGGTCGCCCGTTCGAGCCGGGCCGGGCGCGCCAATAATTTCAAGAAGTTAACTCTCTTAACTTAACTCCTTATCTTTTTATTTCTAACATATTTCTAACTAATTTTGATTTACCCCTTCTTCTGGCCATCCGTATTACCCTCATAAAACTCTTCGGATCCTGTTTCTCGTTGAAGGATTTTGTTATGCTGAAAAATGTGTCAATCTTTGTTTTTAGTTCAACAATCGATCGTAGGAGGAGAATAGCATTTCACAGTACACTGTCCGCCATGCCAAACATTGCTTGGTAAACCGGGGGTAAAGAAGGGAGACCCCCTAATTGGCCAATGGAAAAGGTGAGCCGTTAAAATCACGGCAAGTATACGGGAGGGGAAAAATCACTCGTCAAAGGTGCCATTTCTGCCCTCCAAAACAGGGTTGGAGGCTTCAATAGGCCCAGTTCAAGGCATACCAAATTGGACATAATTTTGCGTTATTATGGATATTGTATATTTTCTTAAAGAAATTGCATGATTATCTTGAAATTGGCTTTTTGCCAAATATCCCTTCCAATATTTCCGCTGCCTTCCTCAGAGTAAGCAAATCCTCCTTGCGAAGCAAATAGATCCACTCCTCTTCCTCCTTTTTCTCGGTAAGCAGTCGGGCTACTGGCACTTCGAGCGCCCTGGCAATTTTCCCTATGGTGTCAATGGTAGGATTGCCGGTTCCCCTTTCAATCTCTCCGATGAATTTGTAACTGAGACCACTTCTCTCTGCCAGCTGCTCCTGCGTTAGGCTCTTGAATCTCCTCAGCGTCTTTATTCTCTGGCCAAAGGTCCTTTTAATGTCTTTCATCTATACCCTTGATCGACTATTTCGCATTAATTTTAGGGGACCGGTCAGCAAAATAAACCCACTAAAGGTTATTTTTTTGTTGACAATAATACTTATAAGTGCTATTTAGGGGAACAATGCCGCCCTTGGTTGTCAAAAGCTCTAAAGCCCTTTCCGCATTAATTCTATGATGGCTTAGGAGCGATGGAGGGAACCTCTCATACCTAAACATGAACGAACAGAAAATTAGTCGGGCAGGTTCAAGTATTAATGGTTAGGGGGTATGCACTTGACTCAAGTGACCCCAATATGTTGTGTTCCCGGACTAGGCAGGGCCGCGTATACCCAGTTGCCAGCGCTCGGCTGCTGGTACCTCGTGCTCCAGGGTTTCAGAACGGCTGGCTGGCCGAACCAGTC
>JAHJQK010000158.1 GCA_018819135.1 Pseudomonadota bacterium
ATCCCTGTTTAGCATGCTAATCAGTTCTTTATTATCCATTGCAGAACCTCCTTATATTTTACGTTAACGCTCCTATATGTTTGCTTTAACTACACAACTTGAATCTGAATCCTTGAATCCTAATACAATCACCAACTCTTTTGCAGATGATCATTTCATATTAAGTACATGATAAATAAAACGCAACTTTTTCTGGGGGGCATATCCCCCTGGCCGATGCCATCCCGGATCGTCTGTTGCATAATGCTTACCGAATCAACTTGAAAGTAGAGTCCATGCGAAAAAGAAAACCTGTTTGACTTAGAAACGATAATTTGAGATCTATTAAAAAACCGGCGCCGCTTCGCTCCGATACCCGGCTGACTTGGCCGGAACATGCGATGTCATTCTGATATCATAAAATATTCAGATTGCAAACTATAGATGTAAAGGGCGTTCCCCATATCTCGGCGATGATCTCGGGAGCGATATTGGCCCTGGCAACGGCCTCCTTCCCGGCGGCGATCGCCAGATCCCGTGCAGGGACGTCCTTGAGACTTTCCATGAAATCGCCGATGGGCATCCGGCATACACTGACGATGACAACGTCTTTCAGTCTCATAAGTCCTGTCCTCGTTGCCGCAGATGAAGATGTTATCGTCATTTATTCAGCTCCAGCCTCTCGTTCACCAGGCCATCTCCGAAGGTCGGCTCCCTTTCGAGGTCCTTTGCGTCGTTGAATTCCTTGTCGATGCCAGCGAGGTATCGGGCCAGCCTCTTCCGGGTTTCGTAATCATATTCGATTCCGAGCGCAATGGTCTCCATGATCGGCGATCCGCCCCCATGGACGCCAGCAATCTCATACCAGGACGTCATGGGCGATGCCCCCACGTTCTCGACCAGCTTCCAGATCTTGAGCGAATCCTCGGGCGATATGTTCGGATTCCTGACGATGAAGCGCATGAGAGGGTTTTTGAGCGGATCGCATTCGAAATCCTCTCCGTACGGAAGCGTCACGCCGATCCCGCCAGCGATCTCGGTGAGCGTGTTGTACTCATGGTAGATCAGCTCTCCGGTCATTCTTCGGCCTACGTTGGCATAGATGGTATTCGGGAAGAAAACCCCGGAAGCGGTCTTTTCTCCGAACACAGCTGCGGCAACGCCGGCGGCATATGCGAGCTCGGCGGTTCCGGCGAATTCGGTCAATTTTTCACGTACATGAGGTACCTTCTGGATTCCGTTGGCCTCTGCCGCCAGGGCCGCGACCCCGCACAGGATATCGGAGAGACCCGGCTTGCAGCCGCTGTAGCTGTGCCTATGCGAGTCGGCAAACAATAACGCGACCCTTCTGCCGAACTCCCACTCCCCGCACATGAAGACTCTCTCCCGCGGCACAAAAACCTTGTCGAAAACGATGACCGAATCGGAAACACCATAGCGGCAGAAGGGAGGACAATCGGGATCGTCCTTTCCCCGGAGCCAGACCGGCCGGGTGACCAGCGTCATGCCTTCCCAGTCGCCAGGCAAGGCGAATGCCACGGCGAAATCCCGGTCGTCTTCCATCAAGGCGCGGGTAGGCAGTACGATGATCTCATCGGCGTAAGCGGCCTGAGTAATGGACATCTTGAATCCGCTCACCACGATTCCGTCTTTGCGCTCCTCGACGATGTGCACATAGGCATCCGGATCGGCCTGCTGACTCGGACGCTTCATCCGGTCGCCCTTGCTGTCCGTCTGGGCGCAGCACCCGTCCAGGCCGTTCTGGTGGTAGATCTTCATGTAATCCATAAAGCGCTTGTGGTAGTCGGTTCCCTTGGCCATGTCGATCTCCTTGGTGCAGATCGCCAAGGCATTGATCGCATCGTGCCCCATGCAACGCTGGATGCAGCCGCCGACCCGGCGGGCCGCCAGGCGAATCAGTTTCTGTTTCTGGAGCAGGTCGTAGGGGTTCTGCGGAAGATGTGCCCAACGGCTGATTTCCTCTCCAGTGATCGAGGATATTGCCGTGGCCAGCCCCTTCCACTTCGGATCCTGGGCCAGTTCATAGGTCAGTTCCAGCACGTTGACTCCCGGAATCAACCGGGGATCGTCCCTGCGGACCATTTTGCCGCCGATACACACGTTGGGCTTCATGCTGAAGATTTTTTCCCGGTATTGCTCCTTGGTTCTCATTGGTATCCCTCCTGTGATGTTGTGTATATGTCTGCCTTGCAGAATGATTTCCGGCTACGTGACGGTGTGCCCGCCATCCACGTAAATCTCGGCATCGGTGAGAAACGCGGGACAGGTCGCCAGGTAGAGCACGGTCGAACGGAGTTCATCGAGGGCGCCCACCCGGTTGATGGGGATCATCCTTTTCACCATGCTCTTTGCCGTCTCGGACTCGAAAAACGCCCGGTTGAGCTCGGTCAGGAAATAGCCGGGGCAAAGTGCGTTGACCTGGATGTTGTCGCGGATCAGCTCCAGGGCCATGACCTTTGTCAGTTGGATCACGCCCGCCTTGCTGGCGCAGTACCCGGCCATGTTGCGGGCCGCAATCTCGCCGAGTATCGAGGAAACGTTGATGATCCTGCCGCTCTTACGTTCCACCATGTGCCCGGCAACCGCCCGTGAAACGACAAAGACGCCGCGGAAATCGACGTTCATCACGTCGTCCATGTCGTCGTCGGACATTTTCAGAACCGGTTTTTCGCTCCCATTGACGCCAGCGCTGTTCACCAGGATGTCGATCCTGCCGAACTCGTCAAGGACTTCCCGAACGACCCGGATTTACGCACTTCCGCTTCCCCGTGAAAGCCTTTTATATGTTCGCAGAGATAGGGAATGAGTGCCGACTTATTCAGACGGTGCGCTTCCGGCACCGGCATGGTCAAGGTATCTATATTGATTGCACTACTTGCATCTTCCATGTTTTAGCCCTCCAAGCCTGACTATTGAATAGTGGAAGCGGTGCACATTGTCAACGCGATTTTAACATGAAACCTGTCTGGTTCCTGATACCGGAAAGTTACAGGCCGCAAACCACATCCGCTCATCTGCACTGGGCAGCCGTTTGAAAACCTTTTTCCGCCATGTAGGAACTGCGCACGAAAGGAGAGGCCGCCACACTCTGGAACCCTATATTCAGGGCAGTCTGGCGGTAAGATTCAAATATTTCCGGATGAATGTAGGCATCCACGGAGAAGTGCCTGTCCGACGGGCAAAGGTACTGGCCGATCGTCAGCATATCGCATCCCGCCTTCCTCAGGTCTGCCATGACACCCTCCACCTCTGTTGCCGACTCCCCCAGACCCACCATCAGACCCGATTTGGTCAAAAGAGAGGGACTCATCTCCCGGGCCGTCTGCAAAAGTTCCAGGGAGCGGCTATACGAAGCCTGGGGGCGAACATGAGGATAGAGTCGGGGAACGGTCTCTATATTATGATTCAGAACCTCCGGTGACGCATCAATGACTGTTTTAAGGGCAGCGGCTGATCCCTGAAAATCAGGAATCAACACCTCCACGCCCACACCCGGGCATTCCTCCCGGATCGCCCGGATCACCGACGCAAAATGGCCGGCGCCGCCATCGGGAAGGTCGTCCCGTGTCACTGAGGTTACCACGGCAAAACGGAGCCCCAGTTCCCGAACTTCCAGCGCGAGCCGTTCAGGTTCATCCGGATCCGGGGCAAGGGGTTTTCCATGATGAACAGCGCAGAAACGGCAGTTTCGGGTACAGACGTCTCCCAAAATCAGAAAGGTGGCAATGCCCTTGGCAAAACACTCGCCCTGATTCGGACAACATCCTTCCTGACAGATGGTATGAAGCTTCCGGTCCATCAGTCCCGCCTCCACCTTCATCGTGGCGGCGTTCAGGGGTAGTCGTTTTCTCAACCAGTCGGGCTTTGGGAGGGTCATAAACAATCCTTTTCATCGGAGAATGTCACCCTAAAGATGCCGGAAAAGGCCCTCAGGACAGCCTTTTTGACGGTCTTCATGTCCGGCGCCTGTCCGAAAAGACAAGTCTGCAGAAAGGTGGTCTCCCGATCCGTCAGGCCACAGGGGATAAAATATCGGTACAACCGGTTATCTTCTAAGATATTAAAAGAAAATCCGTGCATGGTCACGCCCCTTTTCACCTCGATTCCAATCGAGGCCACCTTGCGACTTTCCACCCAGACGCCTCGCAGGGAAGGAATTCGTTCACCCCGGATCCCGAATTCCCCCAGGGCCGCAATCACCACTTCTTCCAGAGAGCTGACCAGGAGGTGCACATCCATGCCCGATGCCTTCAGGTCCATGATCACATACCCAACAAGCTGTCCCGGATAGTGGCAGGTAAGCTTGCCCCCCCGGTTAACATGACGTACTGCAATCCCCTCTTCTTCAAGCTTTTCTTCAGGCGCCAGCAGTTCACTGTCCTTGCCGCTGCGCCCGCAGGTGATGACCGGGTCATGCTCCAGGAGGAACAGAACATCTTCCGTCTCCCCTCGCACCCTCGCCGCATGGGCCTCTTCCTGATACCGCAGTGCCACGTCGTAGGCAATGACGCCAAGATCCCGGGCAATCATCATAATGTTGTTCTCTTTTAATACAGGAAGGCGGGATCACATCCCCACCTTCCTGTATTTTGTCTGTATATAGTGACGGTTAAAGCCTTTCGGCCCCCTTCTTCGGGTCATCAAAGTTTGCCGGTTTCTTGAAGCCCAGACGTGTCCAGTACTTCTCCGGGATGGCCTGAGGCGTTTTATAGAAATGCCAGGCACATGGCTTGGACGCATCCGGGTTATATTCAGTAACCCAGAGGGGCCAGCCGCCCCATTCCATCATGAGGATTTCGTTCATCGCACAATGGATGCAGTAGTAGGGAACATCTGCCTGACCCCAGCTCCAATCATAGGCCTTGGAGGTGACGCCGAAGTTGTAGGGTTTTCCCAACCGGGAAGGTGTACCATCTACGGGATCGCCCAGGCGGATCCGGCCCCCGCTTCCACAGGGATCGAAGATCAGTTCATACTTGTTCTCGTCTTCGATGAAGGTCAGTTCACCCATCTGCCGGGGGCCGCAACGGTGGGCCCGGAAGATCTCCGCATTCAGGATCAGCCTCTGGAAGGGCTGCATCTTGGAAAGGCCGCTCCAGGTCCGTCTCATCATCCAGGTGCTCTGGGTCGCCCGCAGGAGTTCGAACATCTCCTCTTCCCCGTACTTTTTGGCCACCTTGTCGAAGATATCGGCGGTCCAGTCCACATAGAGATCGTGGAGCCCCTTAGATTCGGGAACGAAGTACTGGGCCAGTTCCTTGGCCAGATCCAGTTTGCCCTCATCAATACAGCGGCAGATCATGTCTCCCGTAGGAACCCCTAAATCCTCCAGATCATCCTGACGGATTTTTCTTTTGATCAAGTCCCATCTTTCAAATTTCAGCATTATCGTCCTCACTTTCCTATTTTTTACTTTTTGAGCCTATCTACGGCCGGTTCATGATACAGGACATCTTCCCCGTACAGGGCTTTCACCTGCTCTTCACTGTATCCCAGGACACTGGCAAGGACATCCCCATTATGCTCGCCGAGGATCGGGGCATGACCTCTGATGCATGATGGCGTCTCCGACATCTTCAGCGGGCTGCCGTACATCTTCATGGGGCCAATGAAGGGCTGATCCACCAGCGGCATCATCTCCCTTGCCTTGATCTGCGGATCTGTATCCGCCAGTTCCTGGAGGGTTCGAACCCTCAGGCAGGGCACCTCGACCTCATCGAGGAGCCGCTCCACTTCTTCAACAGAATTCTGTTCCATGACCCATTCATCAAGAACCTTATGGATGAAGGGGGCGTTGGCTATTGTGCAGCGTGTCGATACATCTTTCGCCCGTGGCTCGGTCAGCAGACACGCATACTTCTCGCCCATGAGTTTCACGAGGGACTGCCAGCGGTTTTCCGTGAGGCAGGCAATGCAGATCAGGCCGCCGTTCTTTCCCTGATAAATGCCGTAGGGGGCGTAACCTGGATGCAGCCGACCGATCCGCGGCGGTTGGATTGGTTCCCCGACCGCCTGGGTGATAAGGTACCAGGGCAGGGTATTTTCATGAAGGGAGAACAGGCAGTCCATCATGGAGATATCGATATTCTGACCGATTCCCTTCATTTTTTTCGCGTAAAGGGCGCCCAGGATAGCCGTTGCGGCGTGCATGGCGGCAACGGTATCGCCGATGGAAACAGGCGCAATAATCGGCGGATCACTCTGGGCGGTCCAGCCGCTGGCGCCCTGGGCAATCATATCGTATCCAGGCTTGTGGCTGTAAGGTCCCCAGTGCCCGAAACAGGAAATGGAGCAGTAGATGATGTCTTTCTTGATTTTCTTGGCCGATGCGTAATCCAGCTTCAGCCGATCCATGACGCCGGGGGCAAAATTCTCCACCACCACGTCGCTCTTCTTGATGAGTTCATGAATCAGCGCCATCCCCTTGGGAGTTTTCATATTCACACAGATGCTCCTTTTCCCCCGGTTCACATTGATCGTGTAGGAACTCTGTGTAACCTCGTCATGGGTCATCCGGTAGGGGAGCCACCGTTCGTTAGCCCCGGCTTTGTACTGCTCCACTTTAATAACATTCGCCCCCATATCGGCAAGGGTTTTTGTCGCGTGGGGACCTGCCAGTACCCAGGTAAAATCGAGGATGGTCACACCCTCCAGGCTTCCCGGTTTCAAATTTTCCATAATTAAATTAGCCTCCCTTTCGTTTAATCAAAAGAATTCCTCGCAGCTCTGCTGCGGGGTAGTTCATTGGTCTAGCTCTTTCTTTTCTGGTTTTCTTCATAGAGAAGATCGGCAACATAAACAACGACATCCGCTATAATGTTAGAGCACTTCTCCAGACCGCCGCCCTCAAAATAGGCTTCCGAGGCCTGCGGGTCAGCAAGATCCGCCCCGGTGATGTCCCGGCAGTTGACGGCCTGATGCCTGTCCTGGAAATACCTTACCAGCTTCCGGCAGGGGCGGACGCCGCTTAAAATGCCATCCATTCCTTCATGGATGTCTTTTCGTCCAAAAACGGTCCCCAGGGCCATCAATCCCCCCACAAGGGCGCCGCAATTGTGGCCCGTCAGGGACATCCCCGCTGCAAAAGGGCTGGCGGCCTTGAACAGAGGGACATTGTCCTCCTCGAACAGGTCAAGGAAGGTCTGCACCACGACCTGGGAACAGCCGTGATTCTGCATTTCCATATTAAAAGCCTTCATCCTCCATTCCTCGAGAAACTTGGCCTTATCCGGATACTTGTCTAGTCGACTCAGTTCCATAATCAATCTTCCTTCTTGTTATAAGTAGTTATAATCCCAATTCGGATGCAATCAACTGGCGGTGGTAATTGGCGTTACCGTAAGCATATTCAGCCGCCTTCGCCCGGCGGGAATAAATGGGCATGGGGTGTTCAACTATATAGCCCGTTCCCCCGAAAATCTGGTGGCCGATGGCCGCCACCTTTTTGTATGCCTCGCTGACCCAAGACTTCGCAGAAGAGACGATCCTTGCCGCAGGAAATCCATTAGTCAGCAGCCAGGCGGCCTTGTAGGTGATATAGATGCTTCCCTCAATGGCCATCTTCTGGTTCGCACAGTGATGCTGAACTGCCTGATAAACACCGATGGGTTTCCCGAACTGTACGCGCTCTTTGGCATATGCCACGGTGATTTTCATGACCTTATGGGAACCGCCGAGCATTTCGGCGCACTTGCCGACAGCAGCATACTGTAGGACTCTCTCGATGACGGCACCGGCGCCGTTCAGGGAACCGAGGATTTTGTCTTTCGGAACCTTCACCGCGTCAAAAATGACCTCACACAGTTTATCGCCCGCCGTAGTCTTCAAAATCGTGGTCTTGATACCGGGCGTCCCGCCGTCCACCAGGAACAGGGTGATTCCGTCTTTATCCCCTGCTACCCCGCTCGTCCGGGCCGCAGCGATGATCACATCGGACACATTGGCATCGGGAACAAAAAGTTTGACGCCGTTGATGATGTAGTTGTCACCGTCTGCCTTCGCCGTGGTTTCGATGAAGGACGGATCGTAGCAGGTGGTCCCCGGTTCGGTCAACGCCATGGTGAGCAGACACTTCCCTTCCGCAATCTTGGGAAGCAGGTCATCTTTCTGAGCGTCCGTGCCGGCTTCGAGAACTGTCAGACCGCCCAGGACCACCGTGGAGAAGAAGGGACCCGGGACGGCTGCATATCCCATCTCTTCAAGGAGGACGACCAGATCCAGGAACGAGCCGCCGATTCCGCCATATTTTTCCGGAATCATGATTCCCATCCAGTCGAGCTCCGCCATCCCCTTCCACAGCTCCGGCGTGAACCCTTTTTCATCCTTATCCATGTCCAGATACCACTCCACATTCGGACACGCCTTTTCCAGGAATCTGCGCGCCTCTTTCTTTATCATCTTCTGCTCTTCTGTATATGTAAAATCCATTTTGATTGCCTCCATCTGTGTATTGTAGCCTTGTTTATCCCCTGGGGAGACCCAACCCACGCTGGGCAATAACGGTCCGACCGACTTCGCTGGTTCCTGCCCCAATGGTCGTCATGAAGGAATGCAGGAACTCCCACTCGATTCTCCCCTTGAGAGGCGCCCACTTGGACCCTTCCTTCAACTGGCAGAACTGATCCAGGATCTGCATGACACTGTCAACCATGCGCTGTTCCATCTCGGAGACGAACACCTTGGTAATCTCGGGCTCGCAGGTCATGGGCAGATGGTTCCATTCCATCCAGCGGGCATGATCAGCCAGCAGGGTGGATATATCAATCTCCACAGCGATCTGGGCGATCTTGTCGCGAACCATGGGGTTCTCCGCAAGGGGTACGCCCTTAAAGGTCGTGTTCTTTGCATAATCGACAATCATATTGAGGTAGGGGAGGTAACGGCTGGGTACGAAAACGTAATTCCGCTCCGAGCCAAGGGCCTCCATCATATAGTAGAAGCCCTTGTTCTTCTCACCGACGAGGCGGTTTTGGGGAACCTTGACCTCGTCATAGAAGACCTCATTCGTCCGTTCCCCGGACATGGTGGTCAAAGGGCGAATCGTGATTCCCGGGCTGCGCTGATCCACGATAAAGAGACTGATCCCCTTGTAGGCAGACACTTTGGTATCCGTCTTGACGGCCAGCCAGTGATACTCTGCATAGTGACTTTCCGTGTTGAAGGTCTTTTGCCCATTGATGACATAGTAGTCGCCGTCTTCGACCGCCGTCATCCTCATGTTGGCCAGGTCCGATCCGGCCTCCGGCTCCGTGTAACCCAGACTGAACTCTATTTCTCCGCGGATAATCTGCGGTATAAATTCTTTCTTCATTGCCTCACTGCCGCGCCTCAGGACCGTATGGCCCACCATCGTATAGGCCACATCATTGGGCACGTGGGCGCCCCAGCGCTTGCCCAGCTCGTCAATCAAAATAAAATCATACGTGGGCGGCAGACCTTTTCCGCCGTACTCAACGGGCCAGCTCCATCCCATCAATCCCGCATCATAGAGCTTTTTGGCAAAGGCGCGCCCTTCTACATCCAAACCCAGATCTTCCCAGCTCTGCCGGGAGATCTCCTCTGTCAGTTCTTTGTCCAGAAAGTCGGCGACTTTCTGCCGGTATGCTTCCTCTTCCTTCGAAATTCCAAAATCCCAAGCCATGATTTACCTCCGGATGATTTTCACTTGTCCTGATTTATCGTTAAGCCGTCCACCCGACTTCAGGCGTCTACGGCATGTGGATGGCCCCCCCCGCAAGGGTCAGCGCCGCTTCCATAATCGCCTCTGACACCGTCGGATGGGGATGAATAGCATGAGCCAGTTCTTCCACCGTCATTTCCATGGTCATCCCTAAAACAGCTTCTGAAATCATATCCGTGGCGTGGGGTCCCAGGATATGAACCCCCAGGATCTCCCCATACGCCTTGTCGCAAATGACCTTCACCATTCCTTCTGTTTCGTTGAGGATCAATGCCTTCCCGTTTCCCCGGAAAGGGAAACGGCCAACCTGAATATCATGCGATTTCTTGGCATCCTCTTCCGTTAATCCGACAGAGGCCACTTCCGGTGTTGTATAGATACAGGAAGGTACCACACGGTAGCTCATGACGGATGCATGGCCGAGGGCGTTTTTCACCGCGCACTCCCCTTCCGCCGTGGCCACATGGGCCAGCATGACGCCGCCGATGACGTCGCCGGCGGCATAGATGCCGGGAATGTTCGTTTCCATCCGTTCGTTCACGACGATGGCGCCCTTTTCACAGGCAATGCCGACCTTATCGATATTCAGACCGGAAAAATCGGGCTTTCGTCCCACCGCCAGAATAACCTTTTCGGCGACGCACTCCGATGCCTGATCGCCAATGGCGTAACGGACCCTGTTCTGACCCTTCTTGCCGCCGATCCCTTTCACCATGGCATTGGTGATCACCTTGACCCCCGATGCCGCGACGATCTTCTCCAAGGCGACGGCAATCTCCCTGTCCAGACCCGGGATCAGGTTCGGCATCAGTTCCAGAATGGTGACGTCTGTGCCCATTCCCTTGAGGAACTGGGCAAACTCCACCCCGATAACACCACCACCGATGACAACGACGCTTTTGGGAAGGGACGTCATCGTCAGGACCTGGTTGCTGTCCATGACATCCGGGCCATTGATGCCTTCGATGGGGATCTTCCCGGATTTTGATCCCGACGCGATCAGGATTTTGTCAGCGGTGATCTTATCCCCCGTTTCCACAATCTGCACCGTCCTTGCATCGATGAAGGTAGCCGTTCCCTTGACGATTTTTACCTTCTTGGCCGTCAGCAGACTCTTCACGCCATTGCATAACTGTAATACCACGGCATTCTTCCGCTTCATGACGGCGCTGAAATCTATTTCATAGCCCTTGCTGCGGATGCCAAAAACTTCCGCATCCCTGATCGTCGCCGCAACGCCGGCAGACTGGAGGAGGGCCTTGGTAGGAATGCATCCCCAATTCAGGCAGGTCCCTCCCAGGGCGTCATTCTCAATAATGGTCACCTCTGCCCCCATGCGGGCCGCCCGAATGGCGGCGGGGTATCCACCAACGCCGCCGCCGATGATGGTAATCTTCACTTTTCCCGCCGGCGCCTTGGCGGCTGCCGCGGGTATCGGCGCTGCGGCTGATTTTGCCGTCTCCGGAACCTTTACCGGCGCCGGGGCAAGTTCTTCCCCGGGCTTCAGGAGATAGGCCACTACCTCCCCAACGGGCACGGTTTCCTGTTCTTTTATCATGATTTTCCCCAGAACACCGTCTTCCGGGGCCTCCACCTCATAGGTGCCCTTTTCCGTTTCCAGGACAAAAAGGATTTCCCCTTTCTTGACGGTGTCCCCTTCCCGCTTCTTCCACTCTATGATCAATCCCTCGGTCATGGTTAACCCGAGTTTCGGCATGACGATATCTATTGGCATAACGTTAACTCCTTTTTTCCCTTCCTTGGCGCCCGCCTGAACATGAATGAGGGTTCACTCAGTTTATGCAGCCTCGTAAAGAGCCGTTGTAACTGCATTCTATCATTCCGATGAATGCTGAGATTCTTTATTTCAATAGTTTCTGGCCCCCGGCTTTCGCCGGAGTGACGGTTAATGTGACTTTTTGCGAAACCGTCAGTCTTTTACTGGGCAGACAGTGGTTCTTCGAGCATCTCCTTCAGGGTCCGCATGAACTTGCCCGCCTCCGCTCCGTCGATCGCCCGGTGATCATAGGTCAGATTCACCGTCATCATCGGACGAACGACAATCTCGCCGGCCACGACGACGGGCTTGTCGATAATGGCCCCCACCGCCAGGATCGCATTTTCCGGCTGATTGATGATGGCTGTAAACGTCTCCAGGCCGAACATTCCCATGGCCGACAGCGTAAATGTCCCGCCCTTGATATCATCGGGGAGAAATTTGTTTTCCTTGCCCTTTTGAATCAGTTGGACCCGGTCCGCAGCAATCTGGCCGTAACTCTTCTTGTTGATGTCCCGAATCACCGGAACGATGAGCCCTTCATCCAGGGCCATGGCCATCCCCATGTGGACATCCGGCAGGAAAAGAACCCCCTTATCTGTCCAGCGGGTGTTGATCACCGGATGCTCACGCAGGGCAGCGCCCGTGATCTTCATAATAATATCGGTAATGGTAATTCGCACACCGTATTTTTTCTCAATATGGGGCATCAGGACTTTTCTCAGTTTCTGAATCCGCGTTGCATCGATCGTATTGCCCATATAGGCCTGTGCCGCCTCTACTTTGCTGGCAAGCATCTTTTTAGCAATCGTACGGCGCATCCCGGTGAACGGTACTACCTTCCCTTCCCCCTCCGGTGCAGCAACAGCCAGGGATGAGGTCTGGGGAGGCGCCGCCGGTTTTTCAGTCGTCGTTTTCTGCGCTTTCTCGATATCTTCCCGGGTAATGCGCCCAGCGGGACCTGATCCTGTTATGCTGCCCAGATCGAGACCCATGGCCTTCGCCATTTTCTTCGCCAGGGGCGTTGCCTTGACGCGATCTTCGGCAACCCGCAGAGATTGTTCTGTCACCGATGGCTCAGCAACACCCGCAGGCGCCGCTGAAACAGGCTTGTCGGACAATGCCGTTGCCGACAGAGACGCCGCATTCTCACCTGGCTTCAGGAGATACGCTACGACTGCCCCGACGGGAACCGTTTCCTGCGCCTGCACCAGAATCTTAGCCAAAATGCCGTCCTCCGGTGCTTCCACATCATAGGTCACCTTTTCGGTTTCCAGGACAAAAAGGACGTCGCCCTTTTTAACTTCCTCTCCTTCGTTCTTCTTCCATTCCACAATTAAGCCCTCGGTCATGGTTAAACCGAGTTTCGGCATGACAATATCTAATGGCATCGCACGATTCCCTCTTCCTTTATTTTCCTTTGAAGTTTGGTTTTCTTTTCTCCAGGAACGCCCCGGTCCCCTCCTTCATATCTTCCGTGCTAAAACAGGTGATGCAATTCTTCTGGGAGTATTGGACGGCCTGCTCCAGGGGAAGATCCATCCCGATTTCCACGGCGTCCTTACACATCTCCACGGCAATGGGGGCATTGGCCATGATCTTGCCGGCCAGCTCTTCGGCGGCCTTCAGGGCTTCTCCCCTGGGAACGACCTTGTTCACCAGCCCGATCTTCAGGGCCTCTTCTGCCGTAATCATATCTCCCGTCAGCAACAGTTCATAGGCCTTGCCCTTACCGATCAGACGGGGCAGACGCTGGGTTCCACCGGTTCCCGGAATAATCCCCAGTTTCACTTCCGGCAGGGCCAGCTTCGCCCCTTCGACGGCAATCCGCAGGGAACAGGACAAGGCGAGCTCCAACCCGCCGCCCATAGCCAGGCCATTTATGGCGGCAATCACGGGTTGTCTCAATTTTTCCAATTTGGCATGATTGCGCAAGACCCCCTCATTCCAGCGCAGGATGGCCATAGGGGTCATCATGCTCAGTTCCCGGATGTCGGCGCCGGCCTGAAAGCCCTTGCCCGCCCCAGTGAGGATAAGAACTCGGATTTCTTCGTCTTTATTTACAATGTCCAGGGCGTCGCTGAACTCATCGATCAGTTCCTGGCTGATGGCGTTGAACACCTCCGGTCTGTTCAGGGTGATATAACCGATGCCGTCTTTCTTCTCTAAAATAATCGTCTTGTATTCTTTCATATCTTTCTCCTCATTCCCTATTCCGGGGAAATCACCAGCAGACCTGTCCGCCGTCAATGATGATGCAGGACCCGGTCATAAAATTAGAAGCCGGGGACGCTAAATAAACGGCCAACCCCTTCATGTCTTCCAACTGCCCCAGCCTGTTCATGGGAATATTTTTCTTGATGACCTTCTGTCCGATTTCAGTGGCAAAGAAGTTCGTATTCATGGGTGTTTCAAAATAGCCGGGCTGAACGGCGTTGACCTGAATGTTATAGCGGACCCATTCCAGGGCCATGACCTTCGTCAACTGTTTGACGCCGCCCTTGCTGGCACAGTAGGCAGACATATTAGGGAAAATCATATCCGCGCCAATGGAGGCCACATTGATCACCTTGCCCCCCTTCCCTTGAGCAACCATCTGTTTGGCCACCGCCTGGGTCAGAACAAAAATGCCCCGCAGGTCCGTTGCCACGGTCGTATCCCAATCCTCTTCTGTCATCTTCAGGATGGGTTTTTCGCTGCCGCCGACACCGGCGTTATTGATCAGGATGTCGATGTGCCCGAATTTTTCGACCACATCTTTAACCAGAATGTTGATCTCTTCCGTGCTGGTAATATCCAGACGGTGCGGATAGGTCGGCACACCGGTCCGGTCGGCGATTTCCTGGCAGGCTGCTTCCAGAACGTTCATTCGTCTTGCACAGAGAACAATGGTCGCACCAGCGTCGGACAGTCCTTCCGCAAGACCGCGACCGATCCCCGTAGCGCCCCCTGTGATAATGGCCACTTTCCCTGTCAAATCAAAGTATGGAAAATTCATCATTACCGCCTGTTCTTATGGACTAACTAATATTTTTACATGCTGATCCGGATGCTCAATTAATTGTTGAATCCCTTTTTCAACAAGGTCCTCAACCCCGATATGAGCGGAAATTAGGGCGTCCACCTTCACCCGTCCGTCTTCCAGGTAGGCAATGGCGGCGGGAAACTCGTCCTGGTAGCCACTGCTGAAGGTGAGTTCCTTCTCGTGTCCCCAAAGCCGGATAAAGGGAACCGAAATGGGTTTGAGGGCCAGACCGACAACACAGATTTTTGCCCTTCTGCCCGTCACCTTGACGGCCGTGTCGAAGGAAGACTGATTCCCCACACAGTCGAAGGCGATGTCCGCCCGCAAATTATCGGTCAATGCCCCGATTTCCTTGCCGGCATCGACCGCGGTGGGATCAAATACGGCATTGGCGCCGGTTTTCGCTGCTGTCTCCAGCCGGGCCTTCATGGGCTCGATTACATAGACGTGCCCGGCGCCGGCGGCCTTGCAAGCCTGCAGGACAAAGAGCCCGATGGGTCCGGCGCCGACAATCGCCACATTATCGCCAATCTTCATACCGCTGCGATTTACCGCATGGACGGCCACCGCCAGTGGTTCTACAAAGGCGCCCATATCGTCTGTTACAGAAGCGGGAAGCTTGTAAAGGCTGTATTCCGGATAGACGCCATACTCAGCAAAGGCGCCGTCCCAGGCAAAGCCCACCGTGCCCAGCTTCGTGCACATGATATGTACGCCCTTCCGGCAATAATGGCATTTTCCGCAGTAAATCAATGGGTTGACTGTAACCCGGTCGCCCACCTTGAAACGCTTCACCCCTTCGCCCACTTCCACAACCTCGGCCGAAAATTCATGGCCAAGGATGACCGGACCCCCGGCGCGCCCCGTCAAAGGATGGGGTTTCGCAGGAATAATAAAGGGCCCGCTCCTGAATTCGTGGAGATCGGACCCGCAGATACCACACTGTTTAATTTTAACCTTGACCTGGTCCGCTTCGACCTTTGGGGCAGGATAGTTTTCGAATCGAATATCTTCTTTGGCATACCAGACGGCTGCTTTCATTTTATCCTCCTTCCTAAAAACTCCGTTCCAAAGTGGTCAGCACGGCCTTTTTCACGTCTTCCGCGCCGGGCACATAATATTTTTCCAGGCTGTATGACGCCGGGACAAAGGGAGCGCCAACGCGCATGATGGGCGCATCGAGTTCGTCCAGAATCTCTTCGGCGACAGCCGCCGCAATTTCGGCGCCAAACCCGAACTGCTTCACAGCTTCATGGGCCACCACCAGTCGATGGGTCTTGGCAATGGATGTAAAAACGGTTTCCCGGTCCCAGGGCTGAATGGTCCTCAAATCGATGACCTCCACGCTGACGCCTTCCTTCGACAGGGCATCGGCCGCCTTCAGGGACTCATTGACAAGGCGGGATGCCGACACCACCGTAACATCCGTACCTTCCCGTTTCACATCGGCCTTTCCGAGCGGAATCAGGTATTCTTCCTCAGGAATCGAACCTTTCATGGCATGAAGGGTTTTATTTTCAATAAAGATCACTGGGTTATCATCCCGGATAGCCGCTTTGAGGAGCCCTTTCACATCATAAGGGTTCGCCGCCATGACGACCTTCAGGCCCGGTACATGAGCGAACCAGGCCTCAAGGCACTGGGAATGCTGGGGGCCGGCATTGAGTCCACCACCCTCCGGCATTCTAACGACAATCGGTACCGTGTACTGATTACCGAACATATAGCGCATCTTTGCAATTTGATTTACAATACTGTCCATGCAACAGGTGACGAAATCCATGAACATGATCTCGACAATCGGACGAAGTCCGCAACTGGCCGCTCCGGCCGCAAGAGAAGTGAAGCCGAGCTCGCTGATGGGCGTATCGACGATACGTTCCGGCCCGAATTTTTCATACAGACCCTTGCTGGCCCCGAAAGACCCCCCCGCAAGTCCAACGTCCTCGCCGATCAGGAAGACGTTTTCATCCCTGTACATCTCCTCTTCCATGGCCTCCTTGATAGCAAATATATAGCGAATGTCTTTCATGCTATTTTTCTCCTTAAAGCAAAGTTAGTGATCGCTCACTCAGTTTATTGCCCCAATTAAAGATAAAGACCTTCCATCATTTCTGAAACTTCCGGATAGGGACATTCCCTGGCAAAACGGACTGCTTCTTCGATCTCTGCATCCAGATCCGTGTTGATATTTTCAATATTCTGTTTTTTCAGCACTTTGGACTGTAAAAGATCTTTTTCAAAGTTCAAGAGACAATCCTTGGCCATCGCCTGCGCCACATTTTCCTTTCCCCGGTACTTTTGGGCGTCTCCGACGTAATGGCCATACCAGCGATCGCTCCGGACTTCGATCAGGGTCGGCCCCTCGCCTTTTCTCGCCCGTTCCACAGCCTTCCCGGTCTCTTCATAGATTTCCAGGACATCATTCGCCACGGATACGGCGGGAATATCATAAGCAAGGGCGCGCTGTGTGACGCTTTGGACGGGCGCATGAATCGACATGGGGGAAAATTCCGCCCAGCCGTTATTTTCGCATAGATAGACGATTGGCAGTTTCTTGATGGCAGCAAAATTCAACGCCTCATGAAAAGCGCCCTCGCCTGTCGCGCCTTCACCGAACGTCGCCACCGCCACCTGATCCGTCTTTTTGTATTTCGCCGCAAAAGCGGCCCCGGTGGCAATGGGAATCCCCGCCCCGACGATGCCATTGGCACCCATTATTCCCCGTGATTTATCGGCCAGATGCATGGAGCCTGAACGCCCAAGACAGTATCCGGCTTTCTTTCCAAACAATTCTGCCATGGCCATTTTCAGATCAATGCCCTTGGCAATGGCGTGGCCATGCCCCCGATGGGTGGTCGCGATGTAATCGGCATCTGTCAGATGACTACAGATCCCTACCGGGGCCGCTTCCTGGCCGATGCTCACATGGAGGAATCCCAGTATTTCTCCATTGGAGAAGACCTCCATAAGTTTTTGCTCCGTTTTTCTGATCTTCACCATGACCCTGTACATTTCAATCATTTTTTCTTTAGATGGTTTGCCCACAAGATTCTCCTTCCCGGTCCGAATATTAACTTTGGACTCTTACTGTAATGCATCTTATCAAATTGTTAGCCGACACGCAGTGTTTTTGGCTTCCTCAATGTTCTTCGTTCTTCACAGGACGCTCGTATTGATGATCTTCCACAATCAGCTCAATTTCCTTTTCCAGGAAATCGAGGATGCCTTCTTTCACTTCTTCCATGGACTCAAATCGCCTGTTCAGGCTCCATCGCCTCAGAACGAGGATAACGGGCATATAGGACAGAATATCCGCAGCCAGCCTCAACCTGAATTCATTGATCTTTTTACCTTGGAAGCACCTTCTGAGCACTTCTTCAAACAACTCAATATATTTCATTTCCTGGGAGAGAACAGAACGGATGGCCTCCTGATCATATGCGCCTGATTCCTGATATAAGAACATGACAACATCCTGATGAGCATAAATTATATCCATGTTCCTCCTCAGGATTGCCCGGAGCTCTTCCCTCGGATCTTCTAAGCCACAGATAGCTTCTTTGAGGCCTTCAGAAAGAATGGTCGTCATATACTCATAGCAGATAAAGAGGATGTCTTCCTTCGTGCGAACGTAATTATACATCGTCCCCAGCGTGATTCCCGAAGCCTCGGCGATCTCCCGGACGGTGGCCTTGTGAAATCCCTTTTCAGAGAACACTTTTACCGCGCCCTGGACAATCTGCTTTCTTCTGCGATCGATGAGGGCCTCGTTTTTTATGCGCGAGACGACGGATTTGCTTTTGATGTGCCTGTTTTTTAAATTGCTCATTGTCTTTTGCATTTTCAAAAAGGATGCTTGATCTATTTATAATCTTGTGCCATAAAACACCCTACAGGAAGTGAGGTTTTTTTGTTTTAAGGTGACTAAGCAATCACTCAATTAATGACTTACAGAAGAAAAATCTTTTTATCAAGTTTTTTCTCAGCAGTTTTTTCAATAACGAAGCATGGAGGAAATGTTTATGAAAAAAGAAACCCTAAATGCCGATTTCCGAAATTTATCCAAAGAAGAACTTCTGGGGCTTCTCGAGGATGCCTCACTGAACTGGCTGGCCCACGACGGCCTGTGGTTCCAGGCGGTTGAGGAGAACTTCGGGATAGAAAACGCAAGCTTATGCAACCAGAAGGCGATCGCTAAATATTCCCAAATTGAGGCAAAGCGGATCATGAAGCGCCTTCAGCTCCCCAACGGCGGCGGCATTCCCACCCTGATGAGAACTCTGAAATTCAGGATGTACCACCTTATCAACAAACAGGAATTCCTGGATGTTTCAGAAAAAAGATGCGTTTTCAGGATGGTGGCATGTCGTGTCCAGGATGCCCGCAGGAAAAAAGGCTTACCCGATTATCCCTGCAAGCCTGTCGGCATGGAGGAATATCGCCATTTTGCCGAAACGATCGACGGCCGCATCAAGACGCGTTGCATCGGCTGTCCACCGGATAAACACACCGAAGATTACTGGTGTTCCTGGGAGTTTTACATTGACTAAAATATGCCTATTACTGTCGAACACGGGGTTCAATGAGGATAACCTCGGCGCCCATGCGTGCGGCCCGAATCGCGGACGGATATCCTCCCACCCCGCCGCCGCCGGCATCCATCCCTCGCCTTTCAGGGTCGCAGGAATGGCTCCGGAAGAGGAGGGAACCTAGCGGCGATATCCCCCAAAAACAGACCAGGCGCCGTCGGCTGACATTCCTGCATCAATGGGTAGAGTAATCCCTGTGATGCACTTCGCCTGGTCAGAAGCCAAAAACAGAGCGGCGTTGGCAATATCTTCCGGTTCGACCATCTTCCCCATGGGGGTTCTCTCCAGGATAGACTTTGGATCGCGCTCTCCTCTTGCAATCATTCCCCGCATGAGAGGAGTCAAAGTGTACCCGGGAGCGATCGCATTGACTCGAACGTTAAACCGTCCCCACTCGGTCGCAAGAATCTTCGTCAGCATGATGACCGCACTTTTGGCCGGACCATAGGCCACCAGAGGAGCAGAGATAAGTCCCATGATGGAGGCAATATTAATTACCACGCCCGACTTTTGCTGAACCATCTCCTTTCCGACCCGGCGGCTGCACAAGTATGTCCCTTTGTAGTCGATATCGGTCACCTTCTGCCACGCCTCAATGTCTAAATCCAGAATGGATTTGGGCAGCTGGGTGATTCCGGCATTGTTGATCAATATATCAATTTTGCCAAAGGCCTTCAGGGTTTCATCCGCAAGCCTATCTACATCTTCCTTTTGGGAAACGTCCACGGCGACGGCCAATCCTTGACAATTCATCTTTCTTAGATCTTCGATGATCTTTTCAGCCGCTTGCGGATTGACGTCTCCGATGACGATTTTGGCCCCTTCACTGGCAAATTTCCTGGCAATGGCCTCGCCAATTCCCATTCCTCCTCCCGTGACGATAGCAACCTTATCGGACAGAACCATTTTTATGTCTCCTTTTTAGTTTTCTTTGGAACCCCTTCCCGGGGGGAATTTCTGCTTTCGCTTTCTCCTGTTTTTCGCCTATTTCATCAGATTAGGGATATAGGTCATGATCGAGGGAAAAAAGAAACAGAGCATTAAAACAGCCGTCTGGAGAACGCAATAAGGGAGGACCCCGCGGTATATGTCCTTCATCGTTGTCTGCTTATCGGCAATTCCCCGCAGGTAGAAAAGGTTCAAGCCAAATGGCGGGGTAATGTACCCGATAATTGTGGAGATGCAGAAGAGGACCATCATGGCGAACAGGTCGGCGCCAATCGATGCAATTACCGGAAGAAATATGGGGAGGCAAATCATGATGATAGCTACCGGGTCCATGAACATCCCCATAATGACCACGATCACGAGCATAACCATCTCAATCCCCATAGCGCCGAAGGGGAGAGCCGTGATGGCATCGGCAATGACTTTTCCCGAGCCGCTTACGGTAACCAGGGTGGAATAACACCCGCCGCCGATGACCAGCCACATAACCATGCAGGTTACTTTCAGGGAAAGAAGCATGGCGCCACTCAGATTTGTCCAGGTGAGCTTTCGATGAATAGCGGCGATGACCATTGCCCCGAGGGCCCCGACGCTGGCCGCCTCGGTCGGGGTTGTGATCCCCGAAAAAATCGAACCCATAACGAAGGCGATCAGGAGCAAAGGAAGAATGACATGGCGAAGGTCGCTGATTTTAACCTTCAGGGTTCCCCGCTCTTCCAGCGGCAGAGCCGGGCCGTCCTGAGGGCGGAGAGCACAGCGGATCCCTATATAGATGCAATAAAAAGCCGAAACGATTAAGCCCGGGATCAATCCTCCCATGAACAGCTTTCCCACGGAGAGCTGGGCATATCCTCCCACGATGACCATGAGGACGCTCGGCGGGATCAGAGGTCCGAGAGCACCCCCGGCGGTCACGGCGCCCAGCACCATGTGCTTGTTGTAGCCCCGCTTCAGCATTTCCGGCATGGCAATAATACCCATGGTGATCGTGCCCGTTGCTCCGATCCCGCTCATGGCGGCAATAAGGGCGCAAATAATCACCGTTCCCATGGCCAACCCCCCCCTGAGGGCGCCGCTCCAGCGATACATGGCGCGGTACAAGTCTTCAGCGACACCTGAAAATTGGAGGACCGCCGCCATGACCACAAAGAGAGGAATGGCAATAAAAACTTCCTGAGTGACCTGATTGGCGGCAGAGGCCACCATCATGAAAAGCGCCTGCGGGCCCACAAAAAAGTAAAGTAAAATGGCGGAGATTCCCACTAAGGAGAAAGCCACCGGGAGACCGGTAAAAAAGAGGAGCAACAGTGACCCTACAATGATAAGTACCATTATCCATTCACTCATTTAGCTTTTACCTCCTCTGCAGTGCGATATGTATGAAGATCCCGGATGAATTTGGCTACCCCCTGGATCAGCAGGAGAAAGGCTCCAATGGGGATCAGCAGCTTAATCGGGTAATAAGGCGGGGCCCAAATCGTGGGCATGGCTTCCCGGGCCTGAAATGAGGCCCAGCCAATCTCCCACCCGTACCAAAGCAAAATACAAAAGCCCAAAAAGAAGAAGGGGCTAGTGATCAAATCCAGCAATGCCCGGCGTTTGGGCGACATATTCATGACCAAGATATCCACGGCCACGTGGCCGTTCTCCATTAACGTGTATCCGCCGCCGAGAAGAATTACGGCCGCGCTCAACTGAATGTTCAGGTCCCAGGCCCAGATGGTGGGTTGCTTCACAACATAGCGCATAAATACCTCAAAGGACGTAATAAACGTGATCGGCAACAGAAGATAACTGATTGTCCGACCAATCCAATTGTTTAGTTTATCGGCGAAGCGAACCCACGGATTATTGATCTCGACCATTTTGTTTTGACCTCCTATGAAAAATAATTAGAGAGCTTTGAAAAATACCCCCACTTTGTCATCCCCGCGAAAGCGGGAATCCGTGCGCCTGGAAGCAGGCGCGATCTGAGAGGTGAAAGCCCTCTCTCGGGAGATGTCCACTCCCGGTAGCCAAAGGTAACTGCGTCGCTGTGAAGCGGGGTGGGGAGCAACCGGAGGCGAACATGCAGTCCGTAGGATGACGAACATGATTCGGCCGTACGTAGCGACGAGCTTGCGGATTCAAGGTGAAGTCCAGACCTGGTGAAATAAGACCAGGAAGCCTGTCACGCTGGGTGGGCAGCAAAGCGGTGGCAGGGCGCGTCAGGTGTTTGGTGACGGAATGTGTGGAAGGTCGTGCTGTGTGAACCAGGGAGACCTGATCGGGACAAGACGGGAGTTCATTGCCCCTGATAAGGACACGAAGAGCCCGCCGATCAGGAGTCAGAGCGTCCATAGTAGCAAAGAAGCGGCGTAATGGCCGTGGAGCGAAGGGACGTAGGGAGATGGATGAGCGATGTTGATACAGAGCGAAACAAAACCCGTGGCAGTGCCGGAGACGGCTAAACAAGCGGGAGAAGCCCGGCCTTATGACTGGGTGGAACGTTCCATATGGACGGAGTGCATGCTGGAGGCCCTCGAAAAGGGGGTGAAAGGAGAAGTTTGGTTCAGCTTGATCGATAAGGTGTACCGGCCAACGACCCTCTATGCTGCCTGGCGTGCAGTAAGGAGGAACAGAGGCAGTGCCGGGACGGATCATGAAAGCGTGGAGAGGTTTGAGCAGAGACTTGAGGAAAACATCGCCAAACTGGAAGAAGAGCTCCGCACAGGGACATACCGACCGCGACCGATCAAGCGGGTCTATATAGACAAGCTTGGCAGTAGAGAGAAGCGGCCCTTGGGTATACCAGTCGTGCGGGATCGGGTAGTCCAGACGGCGATAAGGCTGGTAATAGAGCCTATCTTTGAGAGGAAGTTCAATCCTCATAGCTACGGTTTCAGGCCCAACAGAGGAAGCAAGGATGCCTTGCGGGAAGTAGATCGGTTCCTGAAGGCCGGCTATACCTATGTGGTTGATGCCGATCTGAAGGCGTACTTTGACAGCATTCCCCATGAGAAACTTATGCGGGAAGTCCGCCGGTATATTGCCGATGGCCGCTTGCTGGAGCTGATCGAACGGTTTCTCGATCAGGACATCTTGGAGGGGCTGTCCCGGTGGACGCCCGAAGCAGGAACACCCCAAGGTGCAGTAATCAGTCCCCTGTTGGCCAACCTCTACCTCCATCCCGTTGATGAGGCGATGGCGGCGGCGGGTTTTCAAATGATCCGCTATGCCGATGACTTTGTCATTATGTGTCGTGATGCGTCGGAGGCGCATAACGCCCTGCACCAGGTGCAACAACTGATTGCGGAAAGGGGGCTGGTCTTGCATCCGGAGAAGACCCGCGTTATAGATGCCACCCTTCCGGGTCAGGGATTTGACTTCCTTGGATACCACTTTGAGCGTGGCACAAAGTGGCCCCGCAAGAAGAGTCTGAGGAAACTCAAAGACGCCATTCGTGCCCAGACCGGGCGCAGCAACGGCACAAGCTTGTCCGCTATTACGGTGAACGTGAATCGCACGCTTAAAGGATGGTTTGAGTATTTCAAACACAGCCATAAGTGGACGTTTCCGGCGCTTGATGGCTGGATAAGGCGTCGCCTGCGCAGCATCCTGCGGAAACGCAGTAAGGGTTCTAAGGGTATCAGTGGCAATATGGATCATCTTCGCTGGCCAAATAAATTCTTTCGGGAAAATGGGCTTTTCAGTCTTGTGGATGCCCATATGAAATTACTCCAGCCCTCAATGAGGTAAAACCACCGACTGGAGAGCCGGATGCGGGAGATCCGCCAGTCCGGTTCGGAGGGAGGGGCGATACAAGCCAATGTACCGTTCCTGCCCCTATAGAAGGTCTTGAAAGGACTGGATTCCTGCTTCCGCAGGAATGACGATTTGCCGAATTTCAGGAGTAATTCAAAGCCCTCGATTAGCCGCTGGGGGAGGGATATTTCCCTCCCTCCCCCGGGAAAAATCAACCCATGGGCCGGTGCAAATCGCGCATCTGCTTCTTCAGAATCTCAACCCCCTTCTTCATCCGCGGGGATTTGGCGGCCAGCTCATCCCAAAGAGGGGCTACCAATTTACGCATTTTCACCAACTCCTCTTCGGGGAGATACGTCCGCTTGGTTGACCCCAGTCTCTCGGCCTCCGCCATGGAAGCTTTGCACATGGTTATGTATTTCATGGAGCTGTCATGAAGAACATAGGTGGATCCTTCCTGGACAATATTGCGCAAGTCATCGGGAAGCTTTTTCAGGGCATCTTTGTTGATTAGCAGAGAAATAGCGATCTGAGCAGCCGTGGGATGGGTATAATATTTTACCACTTCATGGAGTTTAACATCCATGAGCCCCGTAGCCCCATAAATGGCTCCATCAATGGTTCCCAATTTCATGGCCATATACATTTCGGCTCCCGGCACCACGACCACAGAACACCCCAGGGCCTGCACATATTTTCCGTAGATACCAAGGGCGCGGATCTTCTTGCCTTTAAGGTCAGACAGTTTGGTCACGGGAAAGTTGGTATTAAAGTGGTAGAAGCAATCAGCGGCGCCCGTATACCACATGATATTCTTCTCCCCGTAGGCTTCACGGATAACATCCCCGAGTCCACGGTTGGTCATGGCATCCCAGATTTCATCGTAACTCTGCCAGGATTGGGGAAGGCCGATTTCCAGGTCGCTTTCCGGAATCAAGCCGGTGTAGAACCCCCCATAGGTAAGGGAGCAGTCGAACACACCCCGTTGGAGATAGTTGACAATGTCGTTGACAGCGCACATGGCTCCCGGCGGAAAGATATCAATCTTCAGCCGTCCGTTGGTCAGCTTTTCCATGTGCTTGGCCCATTCCACCGCATGCATCGTGACTGCTGTACCTACTGGATAGGAAGCCTGCAACTTCCAGTGGATCACTTTCTGCTGGGCCTCCTCTGCACCGATGGCTTTATTCGCCATGGAGAGAGATAAACCGGCAAATCCGGCCCCCGCTGCCACCATTCCCGCCTTTTTCATCAGATCTCTTCGAGATAAATCCATAATTCCTCCTCCTTTCTTTTCTTTGTTTTTCAAAATACACCTATCTGGGTATTAAGATCTTTTTTCAGAAAAAAAGATCGCTTGCCTCTTTTAGAGAACGTAAGAAATCTCATCCTGCGGCCTTTGGTGATTTCGGGGGACCCTCATTAGTCCCTTCCCCGGGAAACTCAGTCCATCCGCATTCCCCCGTTGACATCCAGAATCGTTCCGGTGATGAAATTAGAGGCGGCGGACGCCAAAAAAACAACCGCTTCAGCGATGTCTTCGGGCTCCCCTAATCTTCCTAAGGGGACCATTTCATCCTTGTAGGGTTCATCCTGGGTCATGGGCGTCCGGATCGGGCCGGGAGCAATGCCATTCACGTAAATCCCTGCGGAGGCTCCTCTTTTCGCAAGGCTCTTAACCAGGGCGTGAACCCCACCCTTGCTGGCGCAATAATCCGGTCCAGCCAAAACGCCTCCGATCTTTCCGGCAATCGACCCCAGGCAGACGATCTTGCCCCCACCCTGTTTCAGCAGGGTAGGCCAAACGGCCTGACAGAAGAGAAATGTCCCTTTCAGGTTGATGTTCAAATGAAAATCCCAATCCTGCAAAGTGATATTTTCAATGGGAATTCCCGTCTTCCCCATAACCCCCGCGTTGTTCACAAAAATGTCAATCCGACCGAATTCCTTTAGCGTCCGGTTCACGGTGGCGGTGATGTCAGCGGGAGAGGATACATCACATTTCAAACCCAGCGCCCGGCCCTGCAATTTGGGAATCCCCGCCAGGGTGTCTTCCAAGGGAAGGATATCACAGGCGACAATATCTGCCCCTTCCCGGGCCAAGGCAATG